>CABKMD010000018.1 GCA_902373435.1 uncultured Actinomyces sp. | reverse complement strand
GGCGTGCGCGTTGTCATGACGCGCACGACGGACACCCGTCCCTCGGAAAACACCAGCGCCGACCTGTCCAGCCGTGTCGACATGGCTGCAGCGGCGGATGCGGACGCCCTCGTCTCCGTCCACTTCAACTCGGCCTCGCCCATCGCGAATGGCGCGGAGGTCTGGTACGCGAACTCTTCCTCGTACAACTACGGCACCCACACCCAGGGACGCGCCCTGGCCAACGCTATCCAGAAGCAGCTGACCGGCCTCGGATTGGCTGATCGCGGCATCAAGACGCGTGACAACCCCTACTACGACTACCCGGACGGTTCCACCGGCGACTACTACGCGATCATCCGTCAGGCCCGTGAAGAGAACATGACGGGCATCATCGTTGAGCACGCATTCGTCACGTCGCCCTCCGATGCGGCCCTCCTGCGCAACGAGAGCTTCGTGCGTTCCCTCGGCATCGCCGACGCGACCGGCATCGCCCAGGCTTACGGGCTGAGCAAGGGCACCTGGCGCCCAGCCGGTGACTCCTGGAGCTTTATCTCCAACGGCGTGGCCAAGACCGGCTGGTTCTCCACCGGTGGCCGCTGGTACTGGGCCGGCTCCAACAAGCAGACGATCCGCGGATGGTCCACCATCAACGGACGCCGCTACTTCTTCGATGACTCCACCGCCATGGTGACGGGCTGGAAGAAGGAAGACGGCAAGTGGTACTACCTGCGTCCTGACGGTGACATGGCCACCGGATGGGTGAAGGTCGCCGACTCTTGGTACTACATGAACGCCGACGGTGTCATGGTCACCGGCTGGCTCAAGGAAGGCAACAACTGGTACTGGCTCCGCGCCAACGGTGCGGCCGCCATCGGCTGGACCAACGTCGACGGTGCCTGGTACCTCTTCGAGGACGACGCGCGCATGCTCACCGGCTGGCAGCTGACCGAGAACGATAACCGCTGGTACTACATGCGCCCCAACGGCCAGATGGTCACAGGCTGGCTCCTGGATGGCGGCAAGTGGTACTACCTGGACGGTGAAGGTGCCATGGTGACCGGCTGGACCAAGGTGGGCGACACCTGGTACCACCTGAACTCCTCCGGCGCGATGACCACCGGCTGGCTCCTGGACGGCGCCTGGTACTGGCTGGACCCGAACTCGGGCGCCATGGCGACTGGCACGGTCACCGTTGAGGGACGTGCATCCACCTTCGCTTCCTCCGGCGCGTGGCTCGGCTACGCGGACGGCAGCGGTGCTCAGGCGGCTTCTCGCTCTGCTTCGCGCAGCGCCTCCGTCACGAATGCGTCCGGTCAGCGCCTCATTATGAGCGCGCCTACCGCCTCGCGCTCGGAAACCATCGACGCGATGGAAGACGCCTGGGATCAGGCCGGCTACAGCTACCCGAGCGCCCTGGCCGCCGGCGGTGCGTCGACGATCCGCGACTTTGCGTCCATCGTCTACGACGAGGCCGTGGCCGAGGGCGTCTCCCCCGAGCTGGTCTTCGTTCAGGCCATGAAGGAGACGGGCTGGCTGCAATTCGGCGGCGACGTGACCATCAGCCAGTACAACTTCTCCGGCATCGGTGCGGTTGGCGGCGGCGCGAAGGGTGCTTCCTTCCCGGACGTGCCCACCGGCATCCGCGCCCAGGTCCAGCATCTGCGCGCCTACGCGGACTCCTCGGTGACCACGGCGTCGCTCGCGAACACGGTCGTCGATCCGCGCTTCACCTACGTGCGCAAGGGCGCGGCCCCCGTGGTCGAGTACCTGGGCATCCAGGAGAACCCCAACCACACCGGCTGGGCCGCAGCCAAGAACTACGGCTACGACCTGGTGTCCATGATGAAGGCGTACTTCTAAGAGTTCTTCCGTGACGAGGCCGGGGTCGGCTGCGCGATTGTGCGTGGCTGGCCCCGGCCTTTCTCTGCCTGCTGTCTCGGCGCCGGATTGTCGGTACGTGATGGCGGGCGTGGACTTTCGGGTATTGCGTGCGGTCTGCGCGTCTGACGGGTCGGTGTTCGCTTGCTCTGATCGTGAAGAAGGATAGGTTGGTCACGAACACGTCGGGGACGAAGACGAGCAAGCACCTGGGGCCGGCTATTTTCACGCGCCCGGGTGAGGTCGCTCAGGGTGAGATGAAAGAGACGATCATCGTGCCGATCTCTCCGGATTCTCTCGAGGGGCGCGCTTCGGCATTCGGCGGCAATCCCGGCGATGTGTTTATCGAACGCGCAGCGCAGTATTGGAACGTCGCGCCTGACAAGCGTCCCAAGATTAGGAGACTCGTCGCTGTGCTCACAAAGGCTCATGTGATCCTGGGGTCCTGGGAGGTGGATCCCAGCCGTGAATGGAAACTCGTCAATCCGGATGCGAACTCGCCCTACAACAAGCGTATCCGTGTTCCGGTTCCGCACCCGGAAAACGATAATGTCGATGGGATCAAGGACAAACACTATGTGGGGGATCTCCAGCCGCAAGGCGGCTATTCTCCGGATATCGCCAAGCCCGGCCCTCGTCGTGGAATGGCCTCATGCAGGCATTACTCAGCCTCGATCCTTGACCTGATGTGGAAAGGGCGTGAGCCCTCAGCGCTTCACTCGCCGTTGGCTCACGTGGGGAGGGGTGTGCGTATGCGGATAGGTTAATAACCTATCCGCAAGCTTCTAACCTATCCGTATCGTCGTAACCTATCCGCATGCGTAGCTTCCAGCCGTGCCCACTGCTGTATTCGCGAACCTGCTACACGTGCTCCTTCAGCTGCGTGAATTGAGGACGTGGCGTTGCCACCCGATAGGCGCGTCTTGTTAGTGGCCTAGGGGATTTGCGTGACGGAGGTGGCACATTGAATTCTGTGTCTACGCACAATGAGTTTTTGGATAGGTTATGCGCTTGTGGATAGGTTAATAAGCTATCCGGATGTTCGTAACCTATCCGCATATTCGTTACCTATCCGAATATGCAGTTCTATTCGCGGCCGTTACCCTGAGGGCACGCGTAGGCAGGCTCCGTAGCCGACGCGTATACAGGACACGCGCGAACATTGCGCAGGCCCCGAGCACCTGTCGGTGCCCGGGGCCTGTCTCATCCGTGTGGAGGTCAGCCGCGCAGGGAAGCGACGTAGGAGTCAATGTGCTGCGAGGAATCCTCGGGAGTGAAGCCAGCGGCCTTGATCTTCGTCAGGTCCAGGACGGAGGACAGGGGGCGAGGAGCCACCTCGCGGCCCGTGAAGTACTCTTCCGTCGTCACCTCAGTGACGTCTTCGGGGTTACGGCCGCACAGCTCGAACACGCGCTTGGCGACTTGCGCCCAGCTCATGACCGGACCCTCGCCCGACAGGTTGTAGGTGCCAAACGGGGCGTCGCTGGTCAGCAGGTGAATAATGCCGCGCGCAAGGTCGGACGTAAAGGTGAGGCGACCCACCTGGTCGGACACAACCGAGGGGGAGGTGCCCTGATCCGCCAGGGAAGCCATGGTCTTCAGGAAGTTCTTGCCGTCGCCCACGACCCAGGAGGTGCGCACGATGTAGTGCTTCGGCGTCGAGGCCACAGCGGCATCGCCGCCCGCCTTCGACTGACCGTACGCGCCCAGGGGAGAAGGGGCCTCGTCCTCGACGTGCACGTCCTGCGTGCCATCGAAGACGTACTCCGTCGAGATGTGGACCATCGTCACGCCGTGAGCCGTGGCCTCGCGAGCCAGGATCGCCGGACCTGTCGAATTTGCCTGCCAGGTCGCGCGGCGGCCCTCGGGCGTCTCAGCGCCGTCCACGTTTGTCCACGCGGCCGCGTTGATCACCACGTCGATGTCATCCCACGGCAGAGCGGCCACCTGCTCGGCGTCGGAAATTGACACCTCGGGCAGATCCACGCCCGTTACCGCAAAGCCGGCCTCGGGCAGCGCGTGCATGAGCTCGCGGCCCAGCTGGCCGTTTGCGCCCGTCACGAGCGCGCGGTGCCCCACAGGGGCCGGAGCGGGGAAGGGGGTCACGTCCGCCATGCGCGGGTGAGCCTTGTCCTTGTCCGACAGGATCGCGCGCTCGAGCGGGATCGGCCAATCCACGGCGGCCGTCTCGTCAGCCAGGTTCAGGAAGGTGTAGCGCGCGTCCGGCGACCAGTGATCGTTGACCAGGTAGGTGTACGCCGTGTTCGGCTCGAGGGTCTGGTAGGAGTTACCCACGCCCTTGGGGACGAACACCGCGACGCCCGGATCGATGATCGTTGTGTAGACGGTGCCGAAGGAGGGGCCCTCGCGCAGGTCGACCCACGCGCCGAACACGCGGCCGGTCGCGACCGACACGAACTTGTCCCACGGCTCAGCGTGAATACCGCGCGTCACCCCGACCTCGTCGTTGAACGAGATGTTGTTCTGCACGGGCTGGAAATCCGGCAGGCCCAGCGCGACCATCTTCTCGCGCTGCCAATTCTCCTTGAACCAGCCTCGGTTATCGCCGTGAACAGTCAGATCAATGCGCAAAAAGCCGGGGATCGGCGTGGTCGTAATCCCCAGGGGCTTAGCGGTGGGCGCCATGGTTCTTCCTTACGTGCGTGGTTATTGTGCGGACGCAACATTCCATGTAAATACTATCCGTTCTGCACCCCCGCGGCGGTGTGTGCCGCCCCATGGGCGCGCGTGGGGGCAAAGTTGTGGAAAAATACTGTCGTATAGCGATAATTGTCAACGACGCGCGACCCACACGAGGACGCGCCGGGAAGCGGAGGCAACATGAAAGGCATCATCCTGGCGGGTGGCTCGGGCACCCGCCTCAACCCGATCACGCTGGGGACATCGAAGCAGCTCGTCCCCGTCTACGACAAGCCGATGATCTACTACCCGCTGTCGACCCTCATGCTGGCGGGCATCAGCGAGGTCCTCGTCATCACGACCCCCCACGATGCTCCGTCGTTCCACCGACTGCTCGGCGATGGCAGCCAGCTCGGTGTCAACATTTCCTACGCTGTCCAGCACGAGCCCAATGGCCTTGCGCAGGCCTTCGTGCTCGGTGCCGATCACGTGGGCAACGACAGCGCAGCCTTGGTCCTGGGCGACAACATCTTCTACGGCCTCGGCATGGGCGCCCAGCTACGCCGCCACGTCGACCCCGACGGTGGTGCCGTCTTCGCCTACCACGTGTCCAACCCGCATGCGTACGGCGTCGTGGAATTCGACGAGGAGTTCAACGCACTGTCGATCGAGGAGAAGCCCGAGCACCCCAAGTCGAACTACGCGGTGCCCGGCCTGTACTTCTACGACAACGACGTGGTTGAGATCGCCCGCAACCTCAAGCCGAGCGCGCGCGGCGAATACGAGATCACCGACGTGAACCGCTCCTACCTCGAGGCCGGCAAGCTCAAGGTCGAGGTCCTCCCGCGCGGCACCGCGTGGCTCGACACCGGTACGTTCGACTCCCTCGCGGACGCCACCGCCTTCGTGCGCACGGTCGAGGCCCGCCAGGGCATGAAGATCGGCGCCCCTGAAGAGGTCGCGTGGCGCATGGGCTTCATCGACGACGAGGGTCTACGCCAGCGCGCCGAGCCCCTGGTCAAGTCCGGTTACGGCGCGTACCTGCTTGAGCTGCTTGAACGAGAGGGCCGCTGAGTGATGCGCCCTAGTGCTCAATCCCGCCTGCTCATCGTCATTCCTGCATGGAACGAGGAGGAGGTGCTCGGTGATGTCCTCGAGATGGTGAAGGAGGAGAAGCCTTCCTTCGCGGACATTCTCGTGGTCTCCGACGGGTCGACGGACGCGACCGCCGATATCGCGAGCGCTGCGGGCGTCGCCGTCCTCGACCTGCCGCTCAACCTGGGGGTTGGTGGCGCGATGCGCGCCGGCTTCCAGTACGCGCGGCGTATGGGCTACGAGTACGCGTGTCAGCTCGATGCGGACGGCCAGCACGACCCGCGCGAGATCGACACGCTCATCGAGACGGCCTCGAGCGAGCACGCGGACGTCGTTATCGGCTCGCGTTTCGCGGGCAAGGGTGACTATCACGCGCGAGGCCCTCGCAAGTGGGCGATGAATCTCTTTTCGGTCATCCTCTCGCGTGTGTGTGGCACCCCCCTGAGCGATACGACCAGCGGTTTCAAGCTCTACGGTCCCCGTGCGCTCGCGCTGTTCGCACACAACTACCCGGCCGAGTACCTGGGGGATACGATCGGTGCGCTCGTCATCGCGGCGCGCTCGCACCTGGTCGTGCGCGAGGTCGGCGTGCAGATGCACCCGCGCGCGGGCGGTGAGCCCTCCCATAATCCGATCAAATCGGCGCTCTTCCTGGTGCGTGCGACGATGGCCCTCGCGGTTTCTCTCTCGCGCCCCGGCGAGAAGGTCGCCCCGGCGCTGGAGGAGAATGCATGAGCCCCACGTACGTGCTTGGACTGGTGTTCGCGATCATCATCCTGGTGATGGTGTTCGTCAAGATGCGTAACTCGGGCCTGAAGGAACGTTACGGCCTGTGGTGGTATTGCATCGCTTTCTTTACGGCGCTGCTGTCCATCTTCCCGCCGATCCTGAAGTGGAGCGCGATGCAGCTGGGCGTCACGGTCCCGCTGAACCTCGGGTTCTTCCTGGCGGGTGTGGTGCTGCTGCTCCTGTCGCTGCGTTTCTCGGTGGACCTGTCGCGTTCGGATGAGGATCGCCGTCGCCTGACCGAGGAGGCCGCGATTCTGCGCCTCCAAGTGGAGGATTTGCAGCGCCGCGTCGACGCTCTCGAGGCGTCCCGTGAGGGGAATGGTCAGTCTCGCTGAGGCGCGCGCCTTCACGACAATCAACGAGGCCGTGGCCCGTCAGGTGCAAACCTGACGGGCCCCGGCCTCGTCATGTGGGAGCGCCCCTGGAAGGTCGGTCCGCGGGGCGGCGCGGCGCGCTTAGCGCGCCAGCGTGCCGTCGGGGCTGAGGCTGAGGCGCTCGGTGGGGGCTGCCGGGTCGACCTCGCCCTCGGCGAGCTTGCGCTTGAGTGTGGAGGCCGGGCGCGACACGGGGACGGTGGGCTCGTTGGAGTTGTCTTCGTCGGCGTCGTCCGTAGCGCTTTGCGGGGGTTCCGAGGCCTCGATCGGTGAGGCGGAGGGGGATTCGACGGGGGTCAGGGAGATGCGAACCCCCATCGCGGATGCGTGTGAGGGCAGCAGGGGCTCGCCGTCGAGATCTTTGGCCAGGTCGTCGAGCATCGTGCGGGCTTCGTCGACGATGGAGGAGTTTTCGGCGTGCAGGCCGTGCACGAGCCAGCGCACGAGCGCGATCTCGGACAGGAGCTGGGCGCGCGTGAAAACGTGCAGGTCGGTGGCGCGGCGCTCGTGGCCGTAGGTCTCCCGGAAGCGGTCGAGGAACGCGTCGGAGGCGGTGGCCTGCACCCACGCGATGTCGAGGGCGGGATCGCCGACGTGCGCGCTGGTCCAGCCACCGATGGCGAGGAGTGAGCCGCGCTTGACGGACAGGCAGCGCTCCTGGATGTCGCCGTGGATGGGCGCGGAGGGGAAACGCCACAGGGAGACGTCCTCGAGGGCGGCCTCCCAGCGGCTCCACAGGGCGGCCGGGATGGCGACCTCGCAGGCGGCCTCGTCGAGGAGAGCGAGGTTGCGGTCGCGGCACTCGATGGCCGTGTAGGTGGGCAGGCCGATCGAGGAGAAGACTGTCTCGGGGAGGTTGTGCAGGGCTGCGAGTGCGCGTCCGAGGGATGCGGGCAGCAGCGGGTCGGTGTCGAGGTCCTCGTCCGTGGGGGCGGTGCCGCCCGGGTCGCGGTGGACGTAGACGGTGCCACCGCCGCTGGTCTTCACCTGACCTGCTAGGCGGGGTACGTCGAAGGGGATGTAGTCGTGATCGTGTGCCTGGCCGAGCCGGTCCAGGATGCCGGAGGTCGCCTCGAGTGCGGGTCCGGAGACCTCCTCGTGAGGGCAGGTGACGATCCAGCGGTGTCCGGCGGTGTCTTCGATGCCGGTCACTGTGGAGAGCTCGTCGCTGTAGGTGGGCGGGCGCAGGGCGGTGACGCGCATGCCGGGGACGGCCGCGGTGGCCAGGGCTGCCAGTTCGAGGGGGCTCTTGCGGGAGGTCATTACCTTAACGTATCGCGGCTGGGGCCGAGGTGCTCTTCCCCGCGCGGGAGCGAGGAGGATTGAACGGATGTGGGTTTGCTCCTTGCCGAAAAACTCTGTTATTTTCGACATATTGGCTTGGTCTGCAGCAAGGAGGCGCAGCGATGGAAGTCACGACGCGCGCGCTCGCCGCACGGGTGCGTGAGGACTTAGCCGCGAGCGGAGTCGACGCGGCTCGAGATCCTCGATCCGTGCGTCTGCTCATTCATCGCGCCATCGACCGCTTCGCGCCCGACCTGCTGCCCGCGGCCCGCGAGCAAGTCGAAGCGGACCTCATGGACGACATCTGCGGCCTCGGCCCGCTTCAGGCGCTCATGGACGATCCCTCGGTCGAGGAAATTTGGATCAACGCAGCCTCGCGCGTGTTCGTGGCCCGCTCGGGTGTCGCCGAGCTGACGAGCCTGATCCTCACCGACGAGGACGTGCGCGCCCTCGTCGAACGCATGCTCCACCACTCCGGGCGCAGGCTCGACCTGTCCAGCCCCTTCGTGGACGCGATGCTCGCGGGAGGGGAACGCCTCCACGTCGTCATTCCGCCCGTCACAGGATCGTCGTGGAGCGTCAACATTCGCAAGCACATCCAGCGCGCCCGCACCCTGGATGACCTGGTCGCGGTTGACATGCTCGCCCCTCCGATGAGGGATTTTTTGGCGGCCGCCGTCTCCGTGGGACTCTCAGTCCTCGTCTCGGGCGGCACGCAGGCGGGGAAGACGACGCTGCTGCGTGCGCTCGCGGGGGAGCTGCCCAGGTCGCGCCGCGTCATCTCCTGCGAGGAGGTTTTCGAGCTGGGCCTGGCCAACTGGGACCACGTCGCGATGCAGACGCGACCGGCCGGCGCGGAGGGGACGGGCGAGATTACGCTGCGCGACCTCGTGCGCGAATCGCTACGTATGCGCCCCGAATACCTGATCGTCGGGGAGGTCCGAGGCCCGGAAGCCCTCGACCTTCTGGTGGCCCTCAACGCGGGTGTGCCGGGCATGGCGACGGTGCATGCGAACTCGGCTCGCGAGGCGCTCGACAAGCTGTCGATCCTGCCGCTCCTGGCGGGAGAGAATGTGACGACGGGATTCGTGACCCCGACCCTGGCCTCGTCTATCGACCTCGTGTGTCACGTCGAGCGGGGCGCTGACGGGCAGCGCCACGTCGCCGAGATCATGGCGGTCCCGGGGCGTGTTGAAGGAAACCGGATCGAGACTGCCACCCTCTTCCGCTTCGATGGGTGTCGGTGCGTCCGAGGCGCGGGTGGCCTGGACCTGCATGATCGCTTTGCCGCCGCCGGCTTCGACCTCGCGTCCCTCCTGGATTGGGGGCCGGCGTGATCGCGATCGTGTGTGGGCTCGTGTTCGGAATCGGCCTAGTCACGGCCGTGTCCCCCTGGTTCACGCCGCCCCCGGCTTGGCGGCCATGGGGACCGTGGAAGCGCCTGCGCGAGGACGTGGCCCGTGCGCGTGTCCCCGGCCTGACGGCCGTGCGCCTGATTGCGTTGAGCCTCGCCATCGGAAGCGTCGTCGCGCTTGTCATTTTGGCCGTGACGGGAGCCTGGCCCGTCGCCCTCATCGTCTCCGTCGGCGTCGCGTTCCTGCCCTACGCGTGGGTCGTCTCCCGCCTTGGCGCGCACGCGAAAACCGTGAGGTCTGCATGGCCCGAGGTCATTGACGCCATGGTGTCCGGCGTGCGCGCGGGCACGGCGCTGCCCCAGGTGCTCTGCGACCTTGCCGAGGAGGGGCCCGTCCCCGTGCGCTTCGCCTTCGACGCGTTCTCGCGGGATTACAGCGCGAACGGCCGCTTCGAACTCGCGCTGGACACGATGAAAGAGACGGTCGCCGACCCCGTCGCCGACCGTATCGTCGAGGCGCTGCGCATTGCCCGATCCGTGGGCGGGGCTGACCTGACCCGCTTGCTTCAAGACCTCGCTTCGCTGCTGCGTGAGGATGCGCGCGTGCGCGGAGAACTCGAGGCGCGTCAATCCTGGACGGTGGGCGCCGCTCGTCTCGGTCTCGCGGCCCCCTGGGTCGTCCTGCTGCTCCTGTCGGGAGGTGGGGCTAGTGCGAGCGTCTGGAACTCGCCGGGCGGTATCGCCGTCCTGTGCTCGGGGGCCGGCATCTGCGTCATCGCCTACCTGATCATGAAGGCCATGGGGCGCCTGAGCACCGACCCGAGGAATCTTGGGGGCGCGCGATGAATCCGTGGACGCTGCGCGCCCTCGACCTGGCCGTCGCCCTCGTCGCCGGCGCGGGCCTCGTCCTCATCCTGGCCGCCGTCCTCGCGCGCCGCCCCTCCTTCGTTGACCGCGTCGCGCAGGGACGCGTGCAGGAGCGCGCGCCCTCCGCGCTCGCCGCGTGGGCGCGCCGCGTGAGCGCCTCGGCTCTGGACTCGCTCGGATCTACCAGTGAATCCGTGGCCCGCAGGCTTGCCCTGGCCGGCATGAACCCGGACGTGTCCGTCTTCCGGCTGCGCCAGGCGGTCGCGGGGGTCGCAGGCCTCGTCGCTGCATGCGCCCTTGTTGCCGCGCGTCACGCCTCCTCCCTGCGCGCTTCCCTCATCCCCCTGTGCGCCTGCGCGCTCGTCGGCACCCTCCTCGGGGTGGCCGGCATGGACCGCTTCCTCAGCGTGCGCGCCCACGCCCGCCAGCGCGCGATCGACGCCGCCGTGCCCGACTGCTCGGAACTCCTCGCGCTCGCGGTGGCCGCTGGCGAGTCGATCCCCGCCGCCATCGAGCGCGTCGCCGGGTGCGCGGGAGGCCCCCTCGGGGCGGAGCTGTCCCTCACTGCCGGGCACATCCGCAACGGCACTCCCTCCGTGCGAGCTCTCGCCGACCTCGTCGAGCGCACCGATTCCCCAGCCCTGACGCGCCTGAGCCGCACGCTCACCACCGCGATCGAGCGCGGCTCGCCCCTGGCCTCGGTCCTGCACGACCAGGCCCGGGACCAGCGCGAACGATCCCTCGCCGCCCTCATGGAGGAGGGCGGGCGCCGTGAAATCGCGATGCTCCTGCCCGTCGTCTTCCTCATCTTGCCCGTCACCGTCATGTTCGCCCTCTATCCGGGGCTTATCGCCCTGGATTTCACCCCGTGAAGGAAGGAAACCCTCATGAAAACACCGATGTTCAGGAAGGTTCCCCTCGGGGAACGCGGCGACGTGCCCGGGTGGGTTCTCATCACCCTCATGACGGCCGCGCTTGTTGTCCTCATCTGGGGCGTTGCCTCGGAGCGGCTCGTGGAGATCTTTAACCGTGCGATGGACTCGATTGCGGGCATTTGAGGAGGGGTCCGAGGTCGTCTCGACGGTCCTCGTCCAGGGCCTCGTCGTCCTCGTCATTCTCCTGCTCGTTCAGCTGGCCTTCGCTTCGCACGTGCGAACGATGAGCGTGAGCGCAGCGTCCGAGGGCGCGCGCCGCGGCGGTCTGCTCGGAGGGGACGAGGACGAGGCCCGGGCGCGCACGGGCGAACTCCTCGACTCCCTCGTAGGGGCCGCTAACGACCGCGAGATCACTGTGGATCGCCGAAGTGACGCGGGCGTCGATGTCCTCACCGTCACCGTGCACACACGCCTGCCCCTCGTGGGCGGGCTCGGGCCGAGGTGGCTGACCGTGCGCGGGCGCGCCCTGGTGGAGGGGCCGTGAGCGAGCGGGGAGACGCCAGTGTCGAATTCCTCGGGATCCTCGTCGTCGTCGTGATCCCGGTGCTCTACATCGTGCTCGCGATCGGCCAGGTGAGCGCCGGTGCCATGGCGGTAGACGCGGGTGCTCGCGAGGCCGCGCGCATCCTTGCTGAGGACCCGGACCGAACGGCTGACGCATCCCGTGCCGTGACCCTCATCGTCGAAGATTTCGGTGTGAACGCGGAACCCGAGGTGGCCGCGACGTGCGACGGCTGTCAGGCGGGGGAAGGGGCTGTCGACGTGCGTGTGTCCGTGCAGGTCCCGCTGCCCTTCATGCCCTCCTGGCTCGGCAGAGTCGGCGTGGGCGTCTCTTCGAGCGCTCGCGCGCCCGTGCGGGAGGTGGTCGCCCGTGAATGAAGGAGAGGAGGGGCGCGTCGGGATCCTCATGTGCGCGGGTTGCGCCTTCGTGTGCCTGCTGCTCGTCGTGTCGATCGCGCTCACCGAGGTCGCGATGCAGGATCGCCGCCTCGTGTCCTGCGCCGACGCCCTGGCAAGCGCCGGGGTATCGGGGGCCTCCGCGTCCACGGTCTTCGCGGGAGGAAACATCGGGGTTGACGAGGAGGCGGTGAGCCCACGCGTCGACCGCGTGCTGGTGGAGCTGGCGGACTCGACGTGCCGGGTCGGGGATGGGGTGAGCGTCTCCTGGGTCAGCGTGAGCAGTGGGGAGGTGGAGGTCGGCGTGAGAGCACATCCGAGGGTCTCCCTCCTGCCCCCGGTGCTGCGCAGCGCGGTGGTTCCCGAGCTGGTGAGGACATCGAGCGCACGCCTCCGTGGGGTGTAGTGGCCGCTCTACAGTGACACACGAGACGGTCACATTATGGGACGGGGAGACAGAGATGAGTAAACGAAACGTAAACTCTAGGCCATGAACAGCTTTGATACATCTCGTCTTTCCCCCGCGCTGGCCTCCGTTTTTGAATCCGTCCAGCGCCGTGACCCCGCCCAGGCTGAGTTCCATCAGGCCGTCTACGAGGTCCTCTTGACAATTGCTCCGCTCGCTGAGCGTCACCCCGAATACGCTGACCTGGCTATCATCGACCGCATCGTCGAGCCTGAGCGCCAGATCCAGTTCCGCGTCCCGTGGGCCGACGATAAGGGCAACATCCACGTGAACCGCGGCTTCCGCGTCGAGTTCAACTCCGCCCTCGGCCCCTACAAGGGCGGCCTGCGCTTCCATCCCTCCGTGAACCTGTCGATCATCAAGTTCCTCGGCTTCGAGCAGATCTTTAAGAACGCCCTCACCGGCCTGCCCATGGGTGGCGGCAAGGGCGGTGCGGACTTCGACCCCAAGGGTAAGTCCGACGCCGAGGTCATGCGTTTTTGCCAGTCTTTCATGACTGAGCTCTCCCGCCACATCGGCCCCGACACCGACGTGCCCGCCGGCGACATCGGCGTGGGTGGCCGCGAGATCGGCTACCTGTTCGGCCAGTACAAGCGCCTCAAGAACCGCTTTGACGCGGGCGTTCTGACCGGCAAGGGCCTGACCTGGGGCGGCTCCTACGTGCGCACCGAGGCCACCGGCTACGGCCTCGTCTACTTCGCTGCCGAGATGCTCGCCGCGAAGGGCACCAGCTTCGACGGCAAGCGCGTCGTCGTCTCCGGTTCGGGTAACGTCGCGATCTACGCGACCGAGAAGGCCCAGCAGCTGGGTGCGACCGTCGTCGCCGTGTCCGACTCCTCCGGCTACGTCGTGGACGAGGCCGGCATCGACGTCGCGCTGCTCAAGGATGTCAAGGAAGTGCGTCGTGGACGCGTCTCCGACTACGCGGCCGAGCGCCCCGGCGCCGTCTTCCTGCCCGGCGGCTCCATCTGGGACGTCCCCTGCGACGTCGCCCTGCCCTGTGCGACCCAGAATGAGCTGCCCCTGTCTGGCGTTCAGACCCTCATCAAGAACGGCGTCCAGCTGGTCGCCGAGGGCGCGAACATGCCCACGACTCCCGAGGCGATCGAGGCTCTGCAGGTCGCCGGCGTTGCTTACGCCCCCGGCAAGGCCTCCAACGCGGGTGGCGTGGCCACCTCCGGCCTGGAGATGCAGCAGAACTCCGGCCGCACCCAGTGGCCCTTCGAGGAGACCGACGCGAAGCTCCATCAGATCATGGTTGATATCCACGCGAACACCGTCGCCACCGCCGAGGAATACGGTGTCGCGGGCGACTACGTGGCGGGCGCGAACCTGGCGGGCTTCCGTAAGGTGGCCGACGCGATGGTCGCGATGGGTCTCATCTGATCCGCTTTCTTGTCGGTGCCCCGGCGTCTCTTGGCGTCGGGGCACCGTCGTATCTGTGGTCGATAGGGAAGTAAGTCCCGCCACCGTCGCCCCTTAGCGTTCCTCGTTGAGCCTGCGATCCGCTACCCTGGGTGCGTGGCCATTGAATTTTCTGAAGAGATCCCGTCCCTGCGCACCACGATGGAGAACATCGTCGCGGTCGTGCAGCCGGACAAGCTGCGCGAGCAGATCGCCGAGCTGAACGAGAAGGCGGCCGCGCCCGACCTGTGGGACGATCCGAGCGCCGCCCAGGCCGTCACGAGCGCACTCAGCCACCGCCAGAGCGAGCTTGATCGCGTCACGCAGATGAGCGAGCGCATTGACGACCTGGAGGCCATGGTGGAGATGGCCGCCGAGGACCCGGATGAGGGCGCGGACATCCTCGCCGAGGCCGAGGCCGACTTGGCCAAGCTGCGCAAGGACCTGGGTGACCTGGAGATCCGCACGCTGCTGGACGGCGAGTACGACGAGCGCAATGCTGTTATCACGATCCGAAGCGGCGCGGGCGGCGTGGACGCTGCGGACTTCGCCGAGATCCTCCTGCGCATGTACCTGCGCTGGGCGGAGCGTCACGGCTACCCGACGAAGGTTATGGACACCTCCTACGCGGAAGAGGCCGGCCTGAAGTCGGCGACCTTCGAGGTTCAGGCGCCCTACGCCTACGGCACGCTGAGCGTCGAGGCTGGCACCCACCGCCTCGTGCGCATCAGCCCCTTCGACAACCAGGGCCGCCGCCAGACGTCCTTCGCGGCCGTCGAGGTCATTCCCCTCATTGAGACCACGGACCACATTGAGATCCCCGAGTCCGAGCTGAAGGTGGATGTCTTCCGCTCCTCGGGCCCCGGCGGCCAGTCCGTGAACACGACCGACTCGGCCGTTCGCATGACCCACATCCCCACGGGCATCGTCGTGTCCATGCAGGATGAGAAGTCCCAGATCCAGAACCGTGCGGCCGCCCTGCGAGTCCTGCAGTCCCGTCTCCTCGTGCTGCGCCACGAGGAAGAGCAGGCCAAGAAGAAGGAACTCGCCGGCGACGTCAAGGCCTCGTGGGGCGATCAGATGCGCTCCTACGTGCTCCAGCCGTATCAGATGGTCAAGGACCTGCGCACCGAGTTCGAGTCCGGCAACCCCCAGTCCGTCTTCGATGGTGACATCGACGGCTTCATCAACGCCGGTATTCGCTGGCGCAAGAACGAGCAGAAGGCCGCTCAGGACTGAGCCTCGCCCACGCGCGTCACCCGACCCCGGCCTCGTCAATTCATGAACGAGGCCGGGGTCGGGTCCGTGTCAGGCGCCTCCAGGCGGAGGGCTGAGCGCCACACCGCCTGTTTTCCGCGTGTCGCAGCCGGGGCGTGACCCGATCGTTACCTAATCTGACAGGGACTATTGACCCCGATCGGACGGTCCCATGATTCGTTTTGAAGATGTCACCATGGTGTACACGCCAGGTGCCCAGCCCGCGCTGGACCACGTCTCGCTGGAGGTGGAACGTGAAGAATTCGTGTTCCTCGTCGGCAAGTCGGGTTCCGGTAAGTCCACGTTCCTGCAGCTCGTCATGCGCGAAATGAAGGCGACCAGCGGCAAGGTGTGGGTCCTCGGCAAGGACGTGTCCAAGCTGTCCACGTGGGCGGTTCCGAAGCTGCGCCGCCAGATCGGCACGGTCTTCCAGGACTTCCGACTGCTGCCTGCCAAGACCGTGTACGAGAACGTTGCCCTGGCCATGCAGGTTATCGGCAAGCCTCGCCACACGATCGAGACGGCCGTCCCGGACGCCCTCGAGCTGGTGGGCCTGTCCGGCAAGGAATCGCGCCTGCCGCACGAGCTTTCCGGCGGTGAGGAGCAGCGTGTCGCTATCGCGCGCGCCATGGTGAACCGCCCCGAGCTGCTGCTCGCGGACGAGCCCACCGGCAACCTTGACCCGGAGACGTCGCTGGGCATCATGCGTCTCCTTGACCGAATCAACCGCGCGGGCACGACCGTCGTCATGGCTACCCACGACGCGGACATCGTGAACCAGATGCGTAAGCGCGTCATCGAGCTCGCCAGCGGCGACGTCGTGCGCGACCAGAACCGTGGCGTCTACGGGGCGGGAAGGTAAGACCAATGAAGCTTCGTTTTATTCTGTCCGAGGTCGGCAAGGGCCTGTCGCGCAACCGTGCCATGAGCGTCGCCGTCATCCTCGTGACCTTCGTGTCCCTCCTCTTCGTGGGCATCGCGGGCCTGACCCAGATGCAGGTGTCCAAGATGAAGTCGGAGTGGTACGACAAGATCGAGGTCACGATCTACATGTGCGCCATCAACGACGCGGCCGCGAACTGTAACGCGACCGAGGCGAGCGACGTGCAGATCGACGCGGTGCGCCAGAAGCTGGCCTCCGCTGAGATGACCCCGTACGTGGCTCACGTGTACGAGGAGACGAAGGAAGAGGCGTACGAGAACTTCCAGCGTCTCAACGGCAACAACGCCCTGACCCAGTGGACCACGCCGGACATGCTCCAGTTCGCGTTCCGCATCAAGCTGGTCAACCCCGAGCAGTACTCGGTGGTCAAGGAGGAGTTCTCCGGGACCGCCGGCGTGTCCGAGGTGCGCGACCAGCGTGAGGTCGTCGAACCTCTGTTCCGCGTGCTGGGCGCCGCCCGTACGGCTGCCCTGGGCCTCGGCGCGATCATGGTCGTTGCCGCGATCCTGCTTATCTCGACCACGATTCGCCTGAGTGCCATGAGCCGTGAGCAGGAAACACAGATCATGCGTTACGTGGGTGCCTCGAATCTGTTCATTCAGGCCCCCTTCATGATCGAGGGCGCGCTCGCCGCACTGGTGGGTGCCGCCTTCGCGATTGGCACCCTGTTCGCGGGCGTGCACTTTATTGTTCAGGGGTGGATGGCCCCCGCATTTAAATGGACGAACTTTATTGGCATGGGCGAGGTCGCGATTATGACGCCGATCCTCGTCCTGGCGGCGGTGGCGCTGGCGGTTGTAGCCTCGGCGTTCTCGCTCGCGAAGTACACGAAGGCGTGAGTCTCATGTCCCCCACCTCGCATCGTCCCGGTCGTCGCGCACTGCGCGCCGGTGCACTGGCCCTCGTGATCGCCTCGTTCGCGGCGATGAGCCAGGCCCTGCCCGCGCGCGCGGACGATGAGCGCGACGCCGCCGCGAACGCGGCCGCCGAGGCCGAGGCGACGGTTAACGCCCTGCAGTCACAGCTGGAGGGCATCGACGCGTCGCTCGCCCAGGTGTTCATCGACCTGCAGGCGCTCAACGGCCAGATCCCGGTGGCCCAGTCCGCCTACGAGAGCGCGACCGCGACCTATGACCAGAAGTCCCGCGAGCACGCGACGATCATGGGCGAGCTGAGCGCCGCTCAGGGTGAGCAGAGCCGCATCGGTCAGTCGCTGAACCAGGCGACTACGCAGGCCGACGACGCGCAGCGCGCGATCACCGACCTCGTGCGTCGCAAGTACCGCGAAGGCAACGTCGACCCGGTCGCCGTCGCCCTGACGGCGGGCGGCACGGAGTCGATCACCGACCGCGCGGCGGCCGCCGACATGGCACTGCGGACGGAGAGTCAGACGATGACGGCCGCGCTGGACGTGTCCTCGTCCCAGCGCACCCAGGCAACGCGCCAGGACGCCATCACGGAACGTATCGCCGACCTCGAGGCCAAGGCCTCGAAGGCCGAGGCCGAGGCGAAGGAGGCGAAGAACGAAGCCGACTCCAAGCTCACCGAGCTCAACACGCTCAAGGAGCAGGCGCAGGCTAAGCAGGCTGAGTGGGACGCCCAGAAGGGCCAGGTTGAGGCCTCCCTGAGCCAGGCGGAAGCCGACTACCAGGCGCGCAGCGCCGAGCTGGCGGCCATTGACGAGGCGAACCGCGCCTCGGGTGCCTCCTACGTGTCGGCCTCGGGCTTCCGTAACCCCCTTGACATTCCGATCGTGGTTACCTCCCCGTTCGGCATGCGCTACCACCCGGTGCTGGGCGTCATGAAGGGTCACTCGGGCACCGACATGGCCGCCGACTGTGGCACGATCATCCACGCTGTGGCCGCGGGCTACGTGACCTCTGTGTCTTCGGACTATTCGGCCGGTAACTACGTGGATGTCAACCATGGCCTCGTCGGCGGTAACTCCGTCATCACCGAGTACCTGCACATGCAGGCCCAGTACGTGTCCCCGGGGCAGTACGTGAACGCGGGCGACGCGCTGGGCGAGGTCGGCTCGACCGGCTACGCGACGGGCTGCCACCTGCATTTTGGTGTTCTTCAGAACGGAAGTTATGTTGAACCGATGGATTATTTGTAATCCGCGTTAGGATGGACCCTCGTAGCGATTTCGCTGCGGGGGTCTTTCCGCATGAGTGCGGGAAACGAGCCTGAAAGGAGGCAGCATGCCCAAGGAATGGAAGAAGCCCAAGCCCACGGAGGGGCAGCGCGCCAAGGCTGCCTCCGACGCGAAGAAGACGATCGCCCGTAACAAGAAAGCGCGCCACGACTACACGATCGAGGACACGTGGGAGGCCGGCCTGGCCCTCATGGGCACCGAGGTGAAGGCGCTGCGCATGGGTCGCGCGTCCCTCGTGGACGCCTGGGTTGAGATCAACGGGTCAGAGGCGTGGCTCTACGGTGCCAACATCCCCCTCTACTCGCAGGGCTCGTGGACGAACCACGCGCCCACGCGCAAGCGCAAGCTGCTGCTGCACCGCGCGGAGATTAACCGCATGCAGGATCGCGTGGCCGCGAAGGGCTACACGATCGTGCCCCTGGAGCTGTACTTCATCGGGGGCCGTGTCAAGGTCGAGATCGCCCTGGCTAAGGGCAAGCAGGAGTGGGATAAGCGTCAGGCCCTGCGCGAGAAGCAGGACCAGCGCGAGGCCGAGCGCGCGATGCGTCGCTATGTGAAGCAGGCCCGCAGGTAAGGGAAAGAAGACGACCCGGTGCGAGGTTCCGTCAGGATTTTTCGTCGTGATCTTCTGAGGCTGGTTTGTGTTCCGGTCGCATGGATTGTCATCATCGGTATGGCCTTCGTACCCGCGCTTTACGCGTGGTTCAACATTGTGGGATTCTGGGATCCGTACGCGCAGACCTCCCACATCCGCGTCGCCGTCGCGAACGAGGACGAGGGCGCGACCAAGGATCAGATCGGCACCGTGAACGTCGGTACGATGCTCGAGAGTAAGCTGAAGGACAACGATCAGCTGGGCTGGCACTTCGTGAGCGCCGACGAGGCACGCGCCGAGGTCGAGCGCGGCGACTCCTACGCGGCATTCGTGATCCCAGCGTCGTTTTCGCGCGACCTGACGGGCATCGGTGATGGCACGTATGTCAAGCCGAATATCCAGTATTACGTCAACGAGAAGAACAACGCGGTGGCCCCTAAGATCACGGGTGCGGGGGCGACGGCTCTCGACCGCCAGATCAACTCTGCGTTCGTCTCGACGGTGGCCAAGGTGCTCTCGGAGAAGGCGTCCGAGGCCGGGGTCAGTATCGCGAACGACGCTGACCAGAAGCGTTTGGACGTGTCCGCGTCGGTGTCCGAGGCCTCGGCCAAGCTGGGGAGCGCCTCGCAGACCCTGGATGGCATGGGGGACAAGATCGACGCGGCGAAGGCCTCTGTTGCCTCGGCGCGCACGACCCTCAGCGATCTGGATGCAGCCGCCTCAGACCTGTCGACATCCCTGGACCAGGCGGACCAGCTGGTGAGTGACTCGCGCACCTCGCTGGCGTCCTTCTCGAGCCAGATGGGCGGGGCCCTTGACGGCCTGTCATCGAACGCGGCGAGCGCCCTGGCGGGCGTGTCCGCGAACGCGGGAACTCTCGACGGCGCCGTGCAGGGGGCGTCCGGGCGCGTGGGTGGCCTGCTCACCGAGGGAACATCGATCAACGACTCGGTGGGTGACGTGCTCGCGGAGCTGAATGCACTCGGGATCGGGAATCTGCCCGCGGCGGGCACGGCGCTGACCGACCTGACGAACCAGAACGCCGCGATGTCGAGCGCCCTGGGAAGCCTGACGACCCTCAACTCCGACCTGTCGGCCACGTCCACGTCGATTTCGGACGCCTTGACGTCAGCCTCTGACGCGTCCGCGGCCGTGTCGACCGCGGTTACGAACGCGCGCAGCGGAGTGTCCTCCCAGCTGCCCGCGATCTCCTCGGCGCTCGACGACTTCTCGAGTGCGTCCTCATCGATGCGTGGCTCTCTGGACACGCTGCGCAATCAACGCGACCAGGTGTCGGGCCTGCTCGACCAGCTCGATTCCCTCCTGGACGGGGCTAAGACGGCGACCCAGACGAGCGCCACGAACGTTGGCGCCATCAAGACCGACCTCGACTCGGTGGCGACGGACATTTCGTCGCTGTCCTCCTCGAATACCCTGCGTGACCTTGCGGACTCCCTGGGGGTCAACGCTGAGTCGATCGCCTCGTTCATGGCCTCGCCGACGCAGATCGAGACGAAGGCCGTGTATCCCGTGGCCACCTACGGCTCGGCAATGGCTCCGCTGTTCACGAACCTGGCCCTGTGGATTGGCGCTTTTGCGCTCGTCCTCCTTCTCAAGCTCGACGTGGATGAAGAGGGTATCGGCCCGACCTCGTCGGCGGCAAAGTACATGGGCCGGTGGATGCTGCTCGCCTTCTTCGGGGTCATCCAGGCGCTCGTCGTGTCGATCGGTGACCTCATCATCGGCGTGCAGACGGTGTCTCGACTGTGTTTCGTAGGGACGTCGATTGTGATCTCGCTGGTGTTCGTGTCGATCGTCTACATGCTCTCGACGTGCTTCCAGCACATCGGCAAGGGCCTGTGCGTCATCATCGTGGTCATGCAGATTCCCGGCTCGGCCGGCCTATATCCGGTCGAGATGCTGCCCTCCTTCTTCCGGTTCCTGCATCCGCTGTTCCCCTTCACCTACGGCATTAATGCACTGCGTGAAATCATCGGGGGATTCTACGGGCACGCCTACCTGTCATGCCTGGCGGTTCTCGGTGCCGAGGCGCTGGTTGCCTTTGCGGTTGGCCTCGCGCTGCGGCCGTTCTTGGTGAACTTGAACGCGATGGTCACCCGCGACCTGTCCTCCTCCGGTCTCTTCCTGGCCGAGGCGACGCGCGTTCCCTCGAACCGCTACCGTCTCACCCACATCGTGGCGGCCCTGGCGGACCACGAGGGCTTCCAGCGCTCGGTGAGCAGCCGGGCCGCGCGCTTCGAACGCCGCTACCCGAGGATCCGCCGCGTGTCGATCGTCGTTGGCATTGTCGTTCCGGTGGCGCTCGCCGTCCTGTCGGTCGCGAACGTCGCGGAGGTGCCGATCGTGCTGGGCGCGTGGATCGTGTGGGTCCTCCTCGTCATCACTTTCCTGATTGGCCTGCAGTACGTCCGTGAGGCCTTGGCGCGTCAGCAGCTCCTCGGCACTATGGATGAGGGGGACGTGCGCTCGCTGCTCACCCGCCGCGTGCAGGGTGCGCGCTCGCGCATCGCGCTGGGGGCGGCCGCCGTGGGCGCGTCGATCTCGTCGGCGCTGGCCTCCTCCCTCGGTGAGCGCGGGGGCAAGGACACGGACGAGGCCGACCCCGGCCTCGTCGGTGAGGATCCTGAGGACGACCCATCGGAGGCGGCGAAGGGAGAGCAGAAGTGAGGATTATCTGGGCCATCTACCGCGCCGACTTGCGTCGCGCGCATCGTTCCCTGATCGCCAGCGTCGTCGTCTTCGGCCTGGTTGTTATCCCGTCGCTGTTCACGTGGTTTAACGCGGCGGCCTCGTGGGATCCGTTCGGCAATACGAAGAGCCTGCGCATCGCGATCGCGAACACGGACGCGGGCTACAAGTCGGACCTGGTGCCGCTGCACATCAACATCGGCGATTCCGTGGTGTCCGCGCTGCGCAAGAACGACAGCTTCGACTGGGTCATTGCCTCCGAGAATGCGGCCATCGACGGGACACGCTCGGGCGATTACTACGCGGCCATCGTCATCCCGTTGGACTTTTCGCGCGAGATGCTCACCTTCTTCGACGGGGGAGCGTCCTCCGCGCCGATGACCTACTGCGTCAATGAGAAGAAGAACGGCATTTCCCCGAAGATTGCAGGCCAGGACGTCGAGGCCGTGAGCGCCCAGGTGAATCAGATCTTCGTTCAGACTCTCTCCGAGGTCGCCCTCGATACGGCGACGTCGGTCGGGGGCGCGCTGTCGTCGCCGACGGCTGTCAATACGGTGACGGCGCTCGATAACCGTATACAGACCGTCGCCTCGCGCCTGCGCACGGCGGCGGACAGCGCGGACGCCTACGCGTCGCTTGTGGGCTCCTCAGTGACTCTCATCGACTCGACGGCCACGCTCGTGGACGGGCTTGGGAGCGCGAAGGGCTCCGCGCAGTCCGCGGCCTCGAGCGCTCAGGCCGGGGCAGGTGGGTTGAGATCAGCTGCGTCGGCAGCGGTCTCCTCGGTGTCTGACGCGATCTCCTCCTCCCAGTCCTCGCTGTCCTCCCTGTCAACGGCCGTTGAGAACGTGTACGCGAACGGCTCGACGAGCGCGTCGGACGCGGCCTCGACGCTGCGTTCGCAGGCCTCCGTACTGGACACGCAGGCAGCCAGCTTCACGTCGATCAAGTCGACGCTCGAGGCGTTACCGGGCTCACCCGTCTCCCAGTCCTCGCTGGATCGCCTGCAGGCGGCCTCCGACCGGCTGACTGGAGTCGCGAACGGGTTGCGTGCTGCGGCGTCCGAGCTGGATTCCAAGGTCGCGAATGCCGAAGCTGGGCACGCGACGGTGAACGGCTTGATCGCCCAGGCGCGCTCAGCGGTCGACGGGCTGTCCTCCGACTACGAGAACAACCTGCGTCCTCAGCTTGAATCGCTGGCTGCCACCCTGGCCTCGGCCCAGTCGTCTCTGAGCGCCGCACGCACGTCACTGGAGGGTGCGACGTCGACTGCCTCGAACGGCAGTGGGAGCGCGCGCGAGGGGCTGACCCAGCTGCGCGACAACCTGACTGGCGCGGCCACGAGCCTGCGCGAGGCGGCCGGAAAGCTCGACTCCCTGCATGCGTCTATGAGCGAGGCGCTTGCTGGGGGAGACCTGACCACGCTCGGGACGATCATCGGGAATAATCCCGAGGCCCTGGCTGCGGCCATCGCGGCGCCCGTGGGCGTTGAGGAGATCCCCGTCTACCCGGTGGAGAACTTCGGCTCCCAGATGGCGCCGCTCTACACGATCCTGGCCTTGTGGGTCGGCTCCGTGCTCATGATCGTGTCTTTGCGCTCGGACGTCACGGATTCCAACGTTGCTGAAGGCCTGCCCGAGGGGGCTTCGCTGCGCGCGACCCTCACCGCGAAGCCCGTCGGCCTGGCCGCCGGCTACCTGGGCCGCTACTTGATTTTCGGGACGATCGCGCTCGCCCAGGCGACCGTGGTGGGGCTGGGGGACCTGTACTTCCTGAAGGTCCAGCACGCTCACCCGGTGCAGTTTATGGCCACCTTGTGGCTGACGGCGCTCGTGTTCTCCTTCCTGATGTACACGCTCATTGCGACGTTCGGGAACGCGGGCAAGGCCCTGGGCGTGCTACTCCTGGTCCTGCAGATTTCGGGCGCCGGGGGAGCGTTCCCGCTGGCGATCCTGCCGTCCTTCTACTCGTCGATTTCGCCGTACCTGCCGGCCACGCACGCGATCACGGCGCTGCGCGCGTCGATCGCCGGATACTCGGGGCACGAGTATGCGGACGCCATGTGGTTCCTGTCTTCCTTCATCCTGTTCGCCGCGTTCCTGGGGATTGCGCTGCGCCCGCTGCTGGTTCGCAAGAACCGCAGCATGGTGGAAAAGTTGGAGGCGACGAAGCTGCTCTGATCCTTCGGTTTACCCTTGACGGGCCAGCGCACGGCGGCGTAAACTGATGCGTCCGAAGGTCTGCGGTAACGCGGGCGTCGGTGAGTTGAAAACTCAAGAGGGGATGATCGGTTTCGACAGTGGTCGTCGATCGAAGTGAAGCGAGCCGAGAATGTACGCTCAACTCGTTAACGATGCGTGCAAACCAATAGGTGCCGAACAGAATCGCACCGACTACGTTCTCGCTGCCTGATATCGCAGCCTGAACCTTTAGTCCGTCAGCCCGGGAGTTGCTTCCGGCCCGGTGTCTGGCGTCGTCTAGGGAGCCACTGGGAGTCGCCCATGTTGGTGGGGTGCCTCCGACACTCAATCAACTGAGCCTATCTGGCGGTGTGTCTACGCAATGCTGGGGGCTGAGAAATAAAACCGTAGACTGCGCTCGGAGAAGAATTCGGGGCCGGCCATTGGACGGGGGTTCGATTCCCCCCATCTCCACAACAAAAACCGCATGATTCTGCGGTAAATCGGGACAGGCCTCGGTGTGTGACACACGTGCGTGACACACACCGAGGCCTGTCCCTTCTTTTGTTTCAGTGTGGAAGGTCTTCCTTATGTCGTGACTGCTGGAGTGTTGTGAGGGTGACGTGATTCCTCGATAGCTCCCGCTCAATTGAACTGCGGTGGGTTCTGTTGGCTTACTTGTCAAACATGGGTAAAGTGTGGCTAGAGTTATAGAGGTAGCTCACACGATCATGCAAGGAGTCAATGGTGGCCTTTGAAGACGCTCTTACTCTCCTGGCTGGCAAAGTTGCTGACCAGTGGGAGAGCATCGAGACCGAAGAAGCAACGAAAACCGCTTTTATTCTGCCCTTCATCTCAACTGTCCTTGGCTATGACATCTTCGATCCTCAGGAGGTTATTCCTGAGTACACGGCGGATGTCGGGGTCAAGCGTGGAGAAAAGGTTGACTACGCCATCATGGATGGTGGAGAAGTTC
>CABKMD010000017.1 GCA_902373435.1 uncultured Actinomyces sp. | reverse complement strand
GATCCAACGTTCACATAGGACACCATGTTCACCTGCTGCTCACGCTCGGAGGTGATGGTGAACGATGAAATACCCACGTCAAACTTCGTTCCGAGAGCGGGGATAATCGTGGGGAATTCGGAGTGCTTTGTTTCTCCGGTATTCAGACCCATGACCTTGGCGAGCGCTTTGTTGATGTCAATGTCGTAGCCGATGGGGGTCTGCCCATCGGTGTCCATGTATTCGGCGGGCGCATATCCGGTAGAGGCTCCGTTGCGCAGGGTGTCCCGCTTCTTGATGTCATCGGGAACAAGAGCTGCAATCTCGTCGACGGTCGGGATCGATGAGACGTCGTAGTGAGAGGTGGTCGATGCGGTAGCCCCTGTCGTCGGATCTGCGGTGCTCGCGGGCGTCGTCGGGTCTGTGCATGCAGCCATGGCGGTCGCGGTGCTTGCTAGGGTGAGCGTGGCGAGAATCTTCTTGGTGTGCATGATTATGTTCCTCGGTATCTATGATTCGAGCGGCGTTGCGTACTGAATATGCAAGCAGATGCATAGTATGCATGTCGAATGAGTCTCGGATCGTGGATACGCAAGTGGGCAAGCACCATGTGCTTGCCCACTTGAAAAAGCTCAGTTGCCGCGGAGTGCGCGGCGTGACGGCTTGGCGCGCAGGGGATCGATGCCCTTCGGGATAGGAGGTTCGCCCGAGCGGAGAGCGTTGATACGCGCAGAGACCTGGGGTACTTCCTCGGGAGTCAGCACGTTCTTCAGCTTGCGCAGCTCGCGCTGCAGGTCCTTCAAAGCGGTCTGCCCCTCATCGTGCCCCACCTGGATCTGATGAACGGGAACGTTGCGCATGACCTTGGTGACGCGCTTCGTCTCCGCCTGCAGGAGGGGGCGGACGCGGGATGCAGGGCCCTCGGAAATGAGGACGACGCCGGCGCGGCCAACGATGCGCCATACGAGATCCTGCTCGCGAGTGAACGCCACGGGCTGCTCGGGAATCACCCAACCGCGCTGAATCTGGGACAGGGCAACCTTCACAGCGCCAGCCGTATCCTCAACCTGCGAGTACAGCGCATGGCGCGTCAGAATGCTCAGCAGAAGAAGGGCTGCGGTGAATGAGCCCATGATGCCGACGACAAGCCAGCCAATGAACGACATGTTGGTCAGCCAGGCCACCAGCATGAAGACGGCAATCACCGCAGCGGCCGTTCCGAGGAGCATCCACGGAAGTGCTGGGTAGGTGCGTTTGGTCAGTCGGTACGCATCGAGGACGTTCTGGTAGAAGCGCCTCTTGCCGGGGGGATTCGATTCACTCATAGCCTCATTATTCTACGTGCAATTGATGATCGAAAGTCCACCCGTTCGATCAGGCACTTTGTGAAATGAGTTGCATCACATTGCTCGGCTTTGGACAATGTCGGTATGAACATTGGCGGTTACGAGGTTGGCCAAATCTTCCATATCGGGGCAATGGGCCCCGTGTGGCGCACGCGCACGGATGCGGGAGAGTCCCTGTTGTCGCTGCGCGCTGCCGGAGACGGGGAGCGGTGTCTGAAGCGCTGGAAGGCGTGGGCCTCAATTACGTCGCGACACGTTGTTGCCCTGCGCGATGTTGCGCGATCAGATGACGGCCGCTGGGCAATCGTCTATGACTATGTGGCGGGACGCCCCCTCGATGCGGAAATTGGCTCGCCTGACTTGCGTCCCATCGCGACACGCCGGCAGATCATCGAAGGAATTGCCGCCGGAGTCAGTGCTCTGCACAGCGCCGGAATCGTTCATGGGGATTTAACTCCCTCCAACATCATCGTGACACCATCCGGGCGTGCGGTCATCATTGACCTCATCGACGAGTTGGGAGAGCACGACGGAACCCCGGGGTGGAGTCAAGGGCTTATCGGTCCGGAGGCTGATCGTGCGTGTCTGCGTCAGCTCGCGCACATTCTGCACATGGACGAGGCATTCGCTGAGCTTGGTTTTGACGACTGCGACGATTGCCGTGCAGAGGCGACGCCCGTCGTTGACGATCCGATCGAGCATCCGATTTCACGCGAGCCCGTGGATCCCGAGCGAGTCATTGCTGACCTGCGCGCGGCTGCACTGCGCGAAGATACCCGTAGAAATAGTCAGTCCAAGCGTGCAACTGTGTTCGCTTCACCTGAAAAACACGGCCGCACACAGTCCCGGCAGCACGGCCACCGCCGGGAGTTGGGCGTCCTGGCTGTCGGGCTGGCGGCAATCGTTGCGGGTGTGTCCATGACGGCCTACGGCATGCTGCGCAGCGAGTCGAGCGACCGTCAAGCCGAAGCGCCTGTCTTCAGCGAGTCCTCGCAGTCGCTCGAGCAGTCGACCGGTAGTGCGTGCGACGTTTCCGCTCTTTCGGAGACGATTAACCGCGCGATCCGCACGCGCGACGAGGCGGTGGTGGCCGGTGATCCAACGGCTCTCGACAGCGTTCTTGGCGGCGAGCTGCTCGATCAAGACAAGACGCGCATCGCATCGATGCGCAGCGACGGAGTACGCGTCGCGCAGTTGTCCTCCCAGGTCGATAACGTGTCCGTGTTGGCCTGTGAGCCGGGAGCTATCGATGTCGGCGCAACACTGACGGTTCTCGCCTCGGAAACATGTCGAGCGGGAACTTGCGAGGCAAGCGCGGAGCCGCAAGCGACCGACCTTCGCGTGCGCGTCGATCCCGTGTCAGGAAAGGTCGTGAAGGCAGAGCCCGCTGATCCCCGCAGTGGTGACGCGACGCGATAGCGCCAGACAACTATGTGGCTGACCACGTAACACTGATGGGGTGGACCTCATGCGAGGATCACCCCATCAGTGTTCGGTGAGGATCAGAGTCCGAGGTCGGCCTCGAACATGCCGTCCTCCAGGCGCTTCTTCACATCCATGAGGAAGCGCGACGCATCGGCGCCGTCAACCAGGCGGTGGTCGTAAGACAGCGACAGGTACACCATCGAGCGAATCGCGATGACATCGGAGCCGTCGGCGCTCTTCATCACGACGGGACGCTTCACGATTGTGCCGACACCCATGATCGCGGTCTCCGGCATGTTGAGGACCGGCGTGTCGAAGAGCGCGCCGCCCGAACCGGTGTTGGTCACCGTGAACGTCGAGCCGGACAGCTCGTCGGGGCCGATCTTCGAGTCGCGAGTACGAGCAGCCAGATCATTGATCGACGCGGCGATGCCGGCGATGTCCTTGTCTCCAGCGTTCTTGATGACCGGGACCAGCAGACCGCGCGGCGTGTCAACGGCGATGCCCACGTGCTCGTAGTCGAAGTAGGTGACCTCCTTGTCGTTGATGGTCGCGTTGACCTTCGGGTGGTAGGCAAGCGCCTCGGTCGCGGCCTTCACGAAGAATGGCAGGAAGGTCAGCTTGGTGCCGTGCTTGGCAAGGAACGCATCCTTCGAACGCGCGCGCACAGTGGCAACCTTCGTCACGTCGACCTCGACAACCGTGGTGAGCTGAGCCGCGGTCTGCAGTGACTCGACCATACGGCGGGCGATCGTCTGACGCAGGCGCGACATCTTTTCGGTCGTGCCGCGCAGCGGCGAAGGCTCGCGAACAGGGGCAGCCGGTGCGGCGGGAGCTGCAGGTGCTCCAGGAGCTGCGGAGGGCACGACCGCAGCGCGAGCAGCAGCTGCGGCAGCCTCGATGTCCTCGCGACGAACGCGGCCGCCAACACCGGTCCCCGACACAGACGCCAGATCGACGCCCAGCTCGCGGGCGAGCTTGCGAACGATCGGGGTGACGTAGGCGGAGCTTGTCACGGCGACGGGGGTTTCAACTACCGGAGCAGTGGAAGCCGTCTGGGCCAGCGTCGACGCGTTCGGGAAGGGGTCAACCGGGGCGGCCGGAGCAGCGGGTGCTGCGGGGGCAACAGGTGCAGCCGGGGCGGCCGGAGCAGCAGCCTCGGCGACGGGAGCAGCAGAGGGAGCGGACGAGGAAATAATCGCAACGACCGTACCGACCTCAACGGTCTCGTCCTCGGGCACACGAATCTCTGCGAGGAAACCGGCAACGGGGGAGGGGACCTCGGAGTCAACCTTGTCCGTGGAGACCTCGAGCAGCGGCTCGTCGGCGTCAACGGCGTCACCCACGGACTTCAGCCACGTGGTGACGGTGCCTTCGGTGACGGACTCGCCCAGAGCGGGCATGCGGACCTCGGTGCCCTGTGCGGGGGCGGCTGCGGGAGCAGCAGCGGGAGCGGCCGGAGCTTGGACGGGAGCCGCAACGGGGGCTGCCGGTGCCTCGATGGGTGCGGCAGCGGGAGCGGCGGGAGCTGCTGAGGCCTCGGATGCGTCGCCAATGCGAGCGATCTCGGTGCCGACCTCGACGGTCTCATCCTCGGGGACCAGGATTTCCAGCAGGACGCCGGCCACGGGGGAGGGGACCTCGGAGTCAACCTTGTCCGTGGACACCTCAACGATGGGCTCGTCGAGCTCGACGGTGTCGCCGACCTGCTTGAGCCACGTGGTGACGGTGCCCTCGGTGACGGACTCGCCCAGAGCGGGCATGGTCACTGAAGTTGCCATGTGTGTTCTCCTATTAAAAAATTTCGGTCAGTTGTGGACGTGGAGCGGCTTGCCTGCCAGCGCCATAGCCGCTTCGCCGAGCGACTCGTTCTGGCTGGGGTGCGCGTGGATCAGGGACGCGACGTCAGAGGGGTACGCCTCCCAGTTCACCATGAGCTCGCCCTCACCAATCTGTTCGCCGATGCGCGCGCCGATACCGTGGAAGCCCACGATCGGACCGCCCTCCACCGAGACCAGCTTGATGATGCCCGATGTGGCCAGGATAGACGACTTTCCGTTCCCGGCGAGGTTGTACTCGACGGTGCGCACCTGGTCTCCAAACTTTTCACGTGCCTGCTTTTCGGTCATGCCGACCGAGGCGATCTCCGGCTCGCAGAAGGTCACGCGCGGGATATTGATATCAGCCTGCATGGTCGGGTTCAGGCCGGCGATCTCCTCGGCAACGAAGATGCCCTGCATGAAGCCGCGGTGTGCCAGCTGAAGGCCGGGAACGATGTCGCCGACGGCGTAGATGTTGCCGACGCCGGTGTGCAGGCGATCGTTGGTGATGACGAAGCCGCGATCCAGCGTGATGCCGGCCTGCTCGTAGCCCAGCCCCTCGGTGACGGGGCCGCGGCCGACAGCGACCAGAAGGACGTCGGCGTCGAAAGCCTTGCCGTCTTCGGTCGTGACGTGCACGCCCTGCTCGCTCTGCGCGGCCGACGCGAAGCGGGTGTTCGTGTGGAACTTGATACCGCGCTTACGGTAGGCGCGCTCGAGCTGCTTGGAGATGGCCTCGTCCTCGTTGTTGGCGAGGTGGGGCAGTGCCTCGATAATCGTGACCTCGGCGCCGAAGCTGCGCCACACGGAGGCGAACTCGAGGCCGATCACGCCGCCGCCGAGAATCACGGCAGAGGAGGGAACCCAGTCCATCTGAAGAGCCTGGTCGGAGGAGATCACGCGGCCGCCGATCTCGAGGCCGGGGATCGAGCGCGAGTAGGAGCCGGTCGCCAGGACGATGTTGCGGCCCGTAATGCGCTGGCCGTTCACCTCGATGGTGTTCGCGTCGGCGAGGCGGCCCCAGCCGGAGATAACCTCGACGTTGCGCGAATTGAGCAGGCCCTGCAGGCCCTTGTACAGGCCGGCAATGACCGAGTCGCGGTACTTGCCCACCTGAGCCATGTCGATGCCGTTGAAGGTGGAGGAAACGCCGAACTTGGAGGACTCGCGCACGGCCTCCGCCGTCTCTGCAGCGTGCAGGTACGCCTTGGTGGGGATGCAGCCGCGGTGCAGACAGGTGCCGCCCACCTTATCGCCGTCGATCAGGGCGACCTTCATGCCCAGCTGCGCAGCGCGCAGGGCTGTCGCGTAGCCGCCGGAACCCGCACCCAGAATGACGATGTCGTAGGTCCATTCGCTCAAGGTTTAAAACTCCTCGCTGATGAGCCGAAGCTCAGATGGTTGTTTTCATGACGGGCCTCACGGTCCTTATAGGCCTATTGTCCCACGTTTGTGCAACGCTGTCCTGAAGCTCGGTGTTCCATCCTGGTGCATCAGGCCACACGGCATGGTTGTGCGCGGTAGTCATCTCTCATGCAATGCGTCGTGACAACGCTGTCGGTAGGATCAGACATGTGCACGGACATGACACGACGAGCGAGGCCGTCGGTGCGCGCGATCAGCGCCCACCGTCGCTTGGACTTGGCCGCATCATCATCGCTTTGTTTTGGCTTCTCGGAGCCTGGATTCTCGTGACAGCCATCCTCGATCTGTTTCATGTGCAGGGGCAGCCCTGGGGGCCGCGCATCGTTGCGCTCCTCGCGGGTATTGACTACCTCGTCGCGGCCACAGCGCTCACCCACAACGGGCGACGGATGCGTGTGGTCGGTTGGGTGACGATCGCTCTGTCGATCGCGATTCCGATTATTTTGTGGGTCGCGTCGCTCGGCTTGGACGAGCTGAATTCCGCCCGATCTGCTTGGACCGGCTTTGGGGCGGACTTCTACTATTTGCCCCTCGTTGTGTCGATTATTGGCTTGATCTGGATGTGGCGCTCGAACCCGCGCAGGATCGTTTCGCTCGCGGAGCAGGGTGAGCGCCCGTCCGCCCCATGGAGGGCGCACTGACCCACTGCTTGAACGAGCGATGTAGGTAGCAAACGAGGCCTGGCGCAGCGATCCGCCCCAGGCCTCGTTTTCTGTTGTCCGTCCAGTTCTAGGCGCCACCCGGGAAGCCGAGCTGGCGCCATGCCTCGTACAGGACGATCGATGCGGAGTTGGCCAAGTTGAGGGAGCGAACTCCGTCGACCATCTGGATGCGCACGCGATCCTCCACACGCGGGTGATTCATTGCGTCTTCGGACAGTCCCACCGACTCGCGCCCAAAGAGGAGGCCGTCTCCATCAGCATAGGAAACGTCGGAGTACATGGTGGTCGCGTGGCCTGTGAGCGCCCAGATGCGTCCCGGAACCTCGGCGAGTGCCTCGTCGAGAGAATCGTGCACCATGACGTGCGCGAGGTCGTGGTAATCCAGGCCCGCGCGGCGAAGCTTCGCGTCATCCATGTCGAAGCCCAGCGGCTTGACGAGGTGCAGCATCGATCCGGTGCATGCGGACAGACGAATAGCGGCTCCCGTATTGCCGGGAATTTCCGGCTCCCAAAAAATAATGTGCAGCATGGTCCTCAGGCCTGGTGGGTAACGGTCAGGGATGCGCGTGCGATCGTGTGCTCGAGCGCCGCGAACGAGGCCATGGCCGGGGTCACGTCGTCATCCAGCCCCAGCGAATCCGTGTCCAGGGCGTGCACTGTGAATACGTAGCGGTGGGGGCGGTCGCCGGCGGGGGGAGCGGCTCCGAAGTAGGAGGCCTCGCCCGCGTCGCCGCGCAAATGGAAAGCCGGTCCGTCCAGCATGAGGTCGGATGCTCCAGCGCCCGCCTCTAGGTGAGTCATGGACGCGGGGATATCAAGGATTACCCAGTGCCACCAACCCGAGGGGATCGGGGCATCCGGGTCAAAGCAGGTCAGCATGAAGCTCGCCGTTTCCTCCGGGAATCCGTGCCACGTGAGGTCCGGGGAGAGGGAGCCGGCCTCGGCGGTCGCCGACTCGGGCATTGGTGCGCTGTCAGTGAGGATGCTTGACGACAGTGTGAACGTGGGACCGTCCAGGCCTTCGTAGGGACTGGGGGCAAGGGGGCGCTGGTCGATGTTCATGCATGCTCCTTTTCTTGGTGTTCCCATTGTGACCTATTCGGGCGCGATCGGCGTTCGGGACGCAGATGTGTGAGTGGGGTTCTACACTTCCTCTGTCGAACACATGTTCTATTGCTGGGAGGGGGACTCATGACCGATGCACACGCGCGACTGCTGGCGGCGCGCGACGTGTTGAACCGCGCCGAACAGGCTGTTGGCCTGCGCGCGCGTGATGACGTCGAGCACACGCAGACGGGTACTTCTCCTGTCCTTATGGGGTCGGCTGGCAGAGCCGAGCTCATCCGATTACTGATCGACGTATGTCCATCCGAGGGATGGATCGGGGTGTGCGGAGTGGGCGATATCGGCTGGGAATGGGCCGCGCAGCAGGGGATGGACCTCGACCATGTTCTGGTGTTAAACGCAGGGAAAGATCACCAGGTGGGGGATCTGTGTTCCCTTCTGATAGAGGCCTGCGATGTCGTCTGCCTCGACGTTCCTGAACTATCCAGCGCGCAACAGAGGACACTGGCGGCTCGTGCCCGATCGATGGGACGCACCATCGTGACACTGCGCCCATGGCCCGGACTCTCTCGCGATGCAGTGCGTCAACGGATTCGGCTGGTGGTCTAGGTGCGTGACATGGTGGTGTGGGTGCCCGATTGGCCCGTCCACTGCCTCGTGCTCGATCTGCCGCCGGGTGGAGCTGGGGCCGTCGTGCATAGCGAACGCATCGAGGTTGCCAGCGGAGCTGCTCGGCGCGCCGGAGTCAGGAGCGGCATGAGCATACGAGAGGCGACGTATGTGTGTCCCGATCTCGTCTGTTTGCCTCGCGACCCCGATCGTGAGGCCAGAGCGTTTGGTGCCGTTGTCGATGCTTTCGATTCAGTGGCGGCCGGGGTGGAGTGCGTGCGCCCCGGAGTGGCCAGGTGTCGGGCACGCGGCCCCGCCCGTTGGCACGGGAGCGAGGAAGCCGCCGCCTTGGCTCTGGTGTCAGCGATAGAAGAAGCCGTCGGCGTTGAGTGTTTTGTCGGCATTGCTGATGGTCCCGTCGCATCCCTGGAGGCGGCGCGTGAGGGGCGCATTGTTCCTGCGGGAGAAAGCCGATCGTTCCTGGGGCGCATCCCGTTGCATCATGCCCTGTGGGCCGTTCCTCACGCAATGACTGACAGAGCAGCTGACGTCATCGAGCTATTGACAGGACTGGGTGTCCACACGTGCGCGGATTTCCTGGCGCTGGGGCGTGGCCGTGTGTGCGAGCGCTTCGGCGACGTCGGTGAAGCGCTCTGGAATCTCGCCTCCGGAGGCGACAGCGCCATCACGCTGGCCGGGCGCGTTCAACCAGATATCACGATCGAGTGCCTCATTGATGTGGGTGGAGATTCCATCGACACGCTGATGGTACCCATTCAACGCATCGCACGAGACCTGTCTCAAAGGTTGGGGCAGGGCGGGCTCGTCTCGCAGACGCTGCGCATTGATGTGGAGGATGGCGGGGGCGGTCAGCGCACTCGCACGTGGAGCGGATGCAACGTGTGCGCGCCAGACGACGTTGCGCTGCGCGTCCGGTGGACGCTCACGGGGTGGATGTCGGGCATAGAGGGGCCCAGCGGCGCAGTGACCTGTATACGCGTGACCGCATGCGATGTGCGGGTGGGGCACAGTGCGTCAGCGTTGTGGGGGCGGTCGGACCGCGAGCGCGATGTCTCGCGCAGCATCGTGCGCATCCAGGGCATGGCGGGGCCAGATGCGCTCCTGATGCCGCGGGTGCAGGGCGGATATGATCCGCGCAGCCGCGTTGTGATGGCCAGATGGGGGAGCGAGCCTCCCCTTCGTCCGCGCCAGGGGGCCTGGGACGGACGCATCGCTCAGCCCCCGGCGACGCTCTTTGACGAGCCTGTACGCGTGAGGATTGTTGGCGCGTCGGGCGCCTTCGACGATGTGCGTGTGGACCATCGGGGGGCTTTGAGCGCTGCGCCCACCTACCTCGTGAGCGAGCGTGATGCCTCGCAATCCGCGTCGGGGAGGGGACGCCGTGTCGCTATCGCGCGCGTGGAAGGGCCATGGCCGGTGGGAGGGCGCTGGTGGGCGCAGGAGCGGCCTCGGGCCTATATGAGAGCTCTGCTTGAGGACGGACGGGACGTACTCCTCGTCTGGAAGGAGGGAGAGTGGGCGATCGAGGGGCTGGCCCAGTGAGCCGGTGCTCGGGAAGGGTGGGTGTCGTAGACTGAAAGGATGGTATCTCTGTCGCACACGCTGGCCTCACTGTCGGATGACGACATGATGGTCCTCGTCGGTCCGGCGGCTTGGGCGAATGGCCTGCGTTTGGCGCGCGGTGGCGCGGTGCGGGAATTTTCCTGGAGCGAGGATGGTGAGCAAGCCGAGGCGCGCGTGAAGGAAGCTGGGCTGACCTATCGCGTGCGCGTTGCGCAGGGCGCTGTGCGTCCCTCCCTCACATGTGCGTGCCCGCTGCGCGGTGACTGTCCGCATACGGTCGCGCTGCTCATCGTCGGACGTGACGATGCTCGCGACAAGCAGCGCTCGGTGCCTGAGTGGAGCCGTGTCCTGGAGCAGATGCTGGGCTCGGACCGCAACCGGCTGGGCGAGCCGTTGGCCCTCGTCGTCGACGCGCATGATCCCGGCGTTGAGCCATCTCTTATCCCTCTGCGCCGAAGCTCCTCATCGGGGTGGACGACAAAGCGAGCCTCGTGGCTCGATCTGACGGCAATCCAGTGGGCGTCTGTGACGGATGGCTTGGATCCCACGCATGTTTCTCTCATGCGCGAGGGCTACCGTCTGTCGCGTGAATCGCGTTCGTGGCACTCGCGCACGGAGGTGACGCTCAGCTTGCTAGGCGAGCACGCGTACGCGTGGCTGTCACGCCTCGTACGGGCTGGGGTTGAGCTCTACGCCTCGCCAGACGCCGATGAGAAGGTGGTGCTCTCGCATACGACGTGGGACGCGGATATTGATGTGCGCTCAGGTTCCGACGGCCTTGATGTCAGGGTTGTCGCGCGCAACGGAGACGAGGTGATCACGAGGCCGCGCATCGACCGTGACGCGAGTGTGCTGTTGCTGGATGGAGGGAGCGCGATCGCGCGCATTGAGGGGGTGGGGGCACTCGACGGTTTTCCTCTCGATCGTGGCCTGCACATTCCTGTTGACGATGTCGCGCAGTTTCGTGGCACGTGGCTGCCCGCCCTCCTCAGGCGTTTTTCGATGGCGTCTTCCGATGGAAGTTTTGACGCGCAGGCTCGCCCGGACGTGTCCCTTGTGGGCACGGTGCGCCGCGACGGGGAAGCGGTCGTGGTGCGCTGGTGGGCCGAGTACTACCAAGGTGAGTCGCGCTCACGCACTCCTGTGGCCCACTGCCTGGGCGACGAGGCCGTGGCTCAGATCGTGAGCCGCGTCGAGTCGTGGGGCCGCGGGGTGGACTCCGCACTGTGGACCGCACCTCCGGCAACGGGGCGGCTGTCTCCGTGGCGCGTTCCCGCATTCTTGGACACGGTCGTCGATTCTGAAAGCGTCGATGGCCTCGTGTGGGACGTTGCGGATGACGTGCGTGCGATTGACGTGCGAGAAGACGGCTTCGACGTCGATATAAGCGTTGATCCAGCCGAGCGTGACTGGTTCGACCTCAACGTGCGTCTGCGCCTCGGCCGCGTCACGATCAGCGTACGCGACGTGCTCGAGGCGATCGTCAACGGGCAGGACTACATCGAGGTCGAGGGAACGTGGGTGCGCCTCGAAGGTGAGCGCATTCGATCGTTGGCGACTCTCTTGGAAGAGGCGCGCACCCTGGTGGGATGGGGCGGCGAGGGGGTCAGGCTCACGCCGATGCAGGTCGGCGTTGTCGACCTATTCGCGGCCGCATCCGACCACGCACGCATCAGTGATGCGTGGAGGACGCGGATCGCTCCGCTGCGCGACGGTTCTGTGGATAAGGGTTTGCCGTCGGTGCCGTTGCTGAGCTCGATTCTGCGCCCGTACCAGCGCCGCGGGCACGCGTGGTTGACGGCTCGCCTGTCCGGTGGCATCGGTGGAATTCTGGCTGATGACATGGGACTGGGTAAAACCGTTCAGATTCTGTCGGCCGTGGCAGCATTGCACGTCCACAAGTCCCAGGAACGAGGTGCGCCTGTTCTCGTCGTCGCGCCGACATCCGTCGTCGGCGTGTGGATCGAACAGTCCCGACAATTCACGCCGCATCTGCGTGTGCGTGGAGTGACCGAAACGGCGACCCGACGCGGCACAACGATTGCGCAAGAGGTTGCCGATGCGGATATTGTTGTCACCTCCTACACGCTCGCTCGCTTGGAAGCCGAGCAGTGGAGCCAGGTGCGCCTCGGCGGAATGGTCATCGATGAAGCGCAAGCGGTGAAAAACCCCCGCACGGCGACCTACCGTGCGCTTCGCGATCTTGAGTCACCCTGGAAGCTGGCGGTCTCGGGCACCCCCATCGAAAACTCGCTGGCAGACCTGTGGTCGTTGCTGTCCTTGACGTGCCCCGGGCTCCTGCCCCCATGGGACACGTTCCAGCAGGAGGTGCGCAGGCCCATCGAAAACGGCGCGGATTCAGCGATGCTCGGGCGTCTGACGGCCTATGTTGCGCCGTTCATTCTGCGTCGCACGAAGGAGGAGGTCGCTCCGGATCTGCCCGATAAGATCGTCGACATCGTGCGCGTCGATTTGGGTAAGGAGCACCGCCACATTTACGACCAGTACCTGGCGCGCGAGCGCGCGCGGATTCTCGATCTGCTGCGCGACGTGGATGCGAATCGGATGAGTGTGCTCGCGTCGATTACGAGGCTTCGACAGCTGGCTCTCGATCCGGCTCTTGTCGAAGAATCGTATGCGCACGTGGGGTCGGCAAAAATAGAGTACCTGGCGGATCGCCTGGATGAGATCGTGCCACTCGGACATCAGGCGCTGGTGTTTAGCCAGTTCACCTCGTTCCTGGAGCGCATCCGACACATGCTGGAGCGCCGTGGAATATCCGTCGTGCAGCTCGACGGGTCCACGCGTGGTCGCGCTGAGGTCATCGAGAAGTTCCGCTCGGGCCAGGCCCAGGTTTTCCTCATCTCCCTGAAGGCCGGCGGCTCCGGATTGACCCTCACCGAAGCGGACTACGTCTATGTCATGGATCCCTGGTGGAATCCTGCTGCTGAGGAGCAGGCGATTGATCGCGCGCACCGCATCGGTCAGACGAAGAAAGTCAACGTCTATCGAATGGTCGCGGCCGATACCATCGAAGCGAAGGTCGTGGAACTCCAGGATCGTAAGCGCCAGCTGATCTCCTCGGTGATGAACGGGACCAGGACGGGCGCTCGGCTCAGCGAGGCGGACCTGCGCGGGCTCCTCGATTAATGGACGCTCACGCCCCTCGGGTGCACGGCGACCTTCAGGCCGGCGCGAGTCCGAACAGCCTCGAGAGCATCGTGCACGTCTGACAGCTCATACTCGTGCGTGACGAGCGGCGACAGGTCGATGCGTCCGCTCGAGAGCGCATCAACGGCCGCCGCGTAGTCATCAAGGGTCGCGTTGGCGCTGCCGCTGACGGTTAGTTCGTGGTAGTGCACAAGGTTTGGGTCGATCTGAGCCGTTGCCCCCGTGGGGAAGCCTGCGAAGAAGGAAACGTGGCCGCCAATGCGGGCGCACTGAGCGGCAATGGGGATGAGGCCAGGGTCTCCAACTGCGATGATGACGACGTCTGCTCCGAGGCCGTCAGTCCATGCAAGGACCTCACGCACAAGCTCCTCGCCCTGGGCGGAGGTCGTCACCTCAGCTCCCATTGCCCGCGCGGGTGTGAGGCGTGCGTGTCGGCCGCACGCCATGACGCGTGCGCGGGCGGACACCGCGAGCGCGCAGTGGATGAGCCCGATCGGGCCTGTTCCCACAACGAGAACACGGGAGCCGACGTCGATCGGTAGGCGCGACGTTGCCCGCAGGCAGCAGGACAGTGGCTCCGCGAGCGCTAGGTGAGGTGGGGCGATCTCGCGGGCGACGGGAGTGATGCACGCGAGAGCTTCTTCAGGGACGACAATGAGGTCCGCGAGGCCTCCATCCACCCCCGTTCCAAACAGGCGCATATTCGCGCACACGTTGGAGCGACCACTGGTGCAGGGAGCGCAGTGCCCGCACGCAATCTCCGGAGCGAGTCCGACCTGCGTGCCCGGGGCGGGAACGTCTCTCCCCGCGGTGAGGTCGCTTCCAATGCGCCACACGCGTGCTGCGATTTCGTGCCCGAGGACCACTCCCGGGGCGACGCCGTTCGTCTTTTGTCCCGTCGCGATGCGCAGGTCCGTCCCGCACAGCGTTGTTGCTTCGACGGCCAGGAAAACGTCGCGAGGGCCGAGTGTTGGAATAGGGCGTTCCTCGAGTACCAGGGCGCCGGGGGAGTGAAGCGACGCTGCGAGCATGGAATCCATGCTCCCAGCATAGGGCTTGCCCCTGGCGTGGGAGGGGCGTCTGTACGCGCGATCGCACATGCCTACCATTACTATCGAACATATGTTCTATATAATGGGTGGGTGACCATGGAACGACGCTACGCAGAACTGCACGCACACAGCGCCTTCACCTTTCTCGACGGGACCGACGAGCCCGCATGCATGGTGGAGGAGGCTGCACGCCTCGGGCTCGACGCCCTCGCAATTCTCGACGTCGACGGCATGTACTCCACGGTTCAGACGACCATGGCCGCCCGCGAGGCCGGCCTGCCGATCGTGTACGGCGCTGAGCTGACACTTGCGCCGGATGCTCTGAGGGGCATCGTTATGGGCTCATCTGCGCCGGGGTGGGGACTCGCTCCCGGAGCGGAAGATCCGGGGATACGCCTTCCCGTCCTGTCGGCCAGCCCCAGCGGCTATGCCAATCTCGTGGGAGCGATGAGTGATCGAGCGCTGAACGAACCCGGGCAGCGTCATCCCCGCCACGACCTCGTCAATCTGAGCGAGGCCGGAGGCGACCTTCTCGTCCTCACCGGAGGCAGGCGGGGCCCACTCATGCGCGCGCTGCGAGCTGGGGGCGCGGTACCCGCGCGCCGAGTACTGGACGGACTCGTGGACGCGTTTGGCCGCGACCACGTGCTCGTCGAATGGCAGGGGGCCCGCGGGGACGAGGAGGAGGTCGGGGACGTGCTCGCGGAGCTTGCGCGATCGAGCGGAACACGCCTGGTAGCAACGAGTGGCGCGCGCATGTCGTCACCCTCGAAGCAGGCGCTCGGGGACATTCTGGCGGCGACCCGCTTGGGCGCCTCGTTGGACATGGCGGAGGCGCACCTGGGCGCGCATCGTTCGTTTTTGCGGTCCCCCGCCGAGATGGCGCGACTGCATGGGGCGCATCCGCAGTCTCTCGATAATGCCTGCGAGGTCGCAGCCTCGTGCGCTTTCGACCTACGTCTCGTCGCTCCCCGCCTGCCGCGCACCCAGGTTCCCGACGGGCATACCCCGGACAGCTGGCTTGCTCACTGCACCTACGAGGGCGCGAATGCGCGCTACGGATCACGCGCGCACCACCCCCGGGCATGGGAAACAATCGATCACGAACTGGGGGTCATCGAGCGACTCGGCTTCGCGGGCTACTTTCTGATCGTCAAGGAGATCGTCGACTTTTGCGACCGCAACGGAATCCTCTGCCAGGGCAGGGGGAGCGCCGCCAACTCAGCGGTGTGCTATTGCCTGGGGATTACGGCGGTGGACGCGGTGCGCCACAACCTTTTGTTCGAGCGTTTTTTATCCGATGCGCGCTCGGGACCGCCGGATATCGACGTCGACATCGAAGCCTGCCGCCGGGAAGAAGTCATCCAGTACGTCTACGACACGTTTGGGAGGGATCGCGCGGCCCAGGTCGCGAACGTCATCACGTACCGACCGCGCTCAGCGATTCGAGACGTCGCGCGTGCACTCGGATACCCGGCTGGCACGGCCACAGCCTGGTCCCAGGGCAGGGGAGAGGTTCCACCCCTCGTTGAGGATGCGGCCCGCGCGCTTTCGCGTCTTCCCCGGCATATGGGGATTCACTCAGGCGGCATGGTGCTCACAGCTCAACCGGTGTCACGCATCTGCCCGGTCGGCTGGGCCGCGATGCCTGGGCGCACCGTCCTCCAGTGGGATAAGGAAGACTGCGCGGATGCTGGCCTCGTGAAGTTTGACCTGCTATCGCTCGGCATGCTGACGGCGTTGCGCATCGCTTTCGATGAGCTCCAGGCGGGCGGCGAACATACGGGTAAGGCCTCGAATCAGCTGCGCGGCTGGGCGTCACGCGTCGTGCGTGGGCGCAAGGGTCAGCCCCTGGGTCTACACACGCTGCCGGAGGAGGATCCGAGGGTCTATGACCTGCTGTGCGCGGCCGACACGGTTGGCGTCTTTCAGGTGGAGTCGCGCGCGCAGATGAACACGCTTCCCAGACTCAAACCGCGCTGCTTCTACGACATTGTCGTAGAGGTCGCTCTGATCCGACCGGGGCCGATCCAGGGGCGCTCAGTCAATCCCTATCTGCGGCGCCGCTCGGGGCGCGAGGAGGTCACCTATCTACACCCGCTCCTTGAGCCAGCTCTGCGCCAGACGCTCGGCGTCCCCCTCTTTCAGGAGCAGCTCATGCGCATCGCGACGGACGCGGCGGGCCTGTCGGGAGCGCGTGCCGATCAGCTGCGTCGCGCGATGGGAGCCAAGCGAAGCCCGGAGCGCATGGAGGCCCTCAAAGGGGACCTGATGGCAGGCATGGAGAAGCGGGGGATCGACGCATCCACGCGCGAGCGCATCTTCGAACAGCTCAAGGGCTTTGCAGACTTCGGGTTCCCGGAGTCTCATTCATTTTCGTTTGCGTACATCGTGTACGCGTCGTCCTGGCTGAAAGTGCACGCCCCTGAGCACTTTTATGCCGCGATCCTGGCCTCCCAGCCGATGGGCTTCTATTCTCCCGCAACCCTCGTGCAGGACGCCCGCAGACACGGGGTGCGCGTGGTAGGCCCGTCGGTCAACGATTCGCTCGTCGACGCGAGCGCGCAACGCGTGAGCGAGCATGAGGCGGGGGAATCCTACAGCCCGGGGCATCCGGAGTCTTTACCCTCGCGCGGCACCGTTCCCCTCGATGTCGATGCCGACCTTGCGGTACGCATCGGCCTGAATCAGGTACGAGGCCTGGGCGCGGCCGCCGAGCGCATCGTCGAAGCTCGGCGCCAGGGAGCGTTTACGAGCCAGGCGGACCTCGCGCGGCGAGCCCACGTGAGCGCCTCCGCGATGGAAAAGCTCGCAATAGCCGGTGCCCTCGAGTGCCTGGGGGTAGGCAGGCGCGAGGGGGCGTGGGCCGCGGGAGCGCTCGCGCAGCCGCAGGCGCGGGGCGGTCAATGGCAGCCGTTTCTTCCGGGCACAGAGGTGGGCTCGCGCGTGCCCGAGTTGCCTTCGCTGTCGACGGTGGAACGTATTCGCTCGGATGTCGCCACGACGGGGCTGACCCCGGGGGAGCACCCCTTCAGTTACGTGCGCGCCTCGCTGCCCGCTAGCGCCCTCCGAGCCGGTGAGCTCGGTCAGCACCTGGCCGGACGCATCGTCGACGTCGCCGGAGTCGTCACCCATCGGCAGCGCCCACACACGGGCGGGGGGATCACGTTCCTCTCGCTGGAAGATGAGACGGGTTTCGTCAATGTCTCCGTGTCGGTGGGCGCGTGGAAAAAGTTTCGGCGCATCTGCCTGGAGTCGAACGCGATCCTCGTGCGCGGCACACTCGAATGGGATGACGGCACGATGAACGTGCAAGCCTTCCGGATCACTCCCGTCGCCCTACCCATCAACGTGCGTTCCCGAGACTTTCGCTAACGACCGCTCTGTGCGTGCTTCGCCACACCATCCAGCAGGTAGTCGCGCAGGTCATCGACCGTCTCGCACACGGCGTCCGCGTCGTCCAAGCCGTCGTCGGTTGCATAGCCCCAGCCGACGCCGATCACCGGAATGCCGGCCTCCTTGGCGCCATGCACGTCCCAGATCGAGTCTCCGACGATAACGGGACAGGAGACATCGGCACCACGGTCCTCCAAGCGCATCAGGGCCTCGTGAATAACGGTTGCTTTGCTCGATGCCGGGTCAGGGGTGGCTCCAGCGATCACATCAAAAACGCTGGACAGGCCGAGATGTGCTATCTGAGCGAGAGCCGTCGGCGCTTGCTTCGAGGTTGCGGTCGCCAGCGGAACACCCGCATCGTGAAGCTCATGGAGCAGATCAATGATCCCGGGGAACGGCTCGGGATCAAGAAAGTGAGCTTGATATCGCGCGCGATAGCCGCTCACGAGGTCAGCCAGGAGCTCATCCTCGTACCCCAGGTCGCGAAACGAGTACCACAGCGGCGGGCCGACATACGTGCGAAGCCGCTGATCGTCGGGAATCGGCAGATCATAGTCTGACAGTGCGCCACGAAATGCGCTCATGACGGCAGGGGCGGAATCAACAATCGTTCCGTCGACGTCAAAAAGGACAACAGAAATGGATAAAGACACGTGGCTCCCCCGCGTTGTTGATGCTTTCTTAGTCACTATGCCCTATTATCCCGAGAGAAGCATCCGACACGACCACGAGGAGGGAGACATGGAATCACGAGCACGACTGACGCCAATCGTTCAGACCAATAGTGCGCGCGCTGCCGCATGGCGAGTCTTCTTCGAGGCGTCCGGGCGCCTGCAGGGCATTCTCGAGACGCGCCTCAAGCGCACCTACGGAGTTTCCATGCCCGACTACAACATTCTGCTGGCCCTTTGGGAGGCGCCGGGCCATCGTCTGCGCATGGGTGAGCTGGCTGACCGCGTCGTTTATTCTCCGTCGCGCGTCACCTATCTCGTCTCGAATCTGTCGCGCGACGGGTGGGTGGAGCGCATCCCGTCCGCTGTCGATCGCCGCGGTTACGATGCGTGTCTCACCACCCAAGGAACAGAAACTGTGCTTGCCGCCACAGAATTGCATCAACAGACCGTCAGTGAGTACCTCCTGGACGGCATGACTGAAGCCGATATTGATTCTATTGTCAAGGTTTTCTCGACTCTTGACTCGCGTCTGCGCAGCGGCGAAAAAGACTCCTAGTTTCGATTGGCGCATGTCGCTGACATCGTGTTAAGCTTCTACTCGCTTGCGGATCACAACGGTTCGCATCGCTCATCTGCGCGGGTGGCGGAATAGGCAGACGCGCTAGCTTGAGGTGCTAGTCCTCATTTTACGAGGGTGGGGGTTCAAGTCCCCCTCCGCGCACGAGATGCCCCGGAGTCGAAAGGCTCCGGGGTTTTCCATATCAACCGTGAGGAGGCATCGTGCGTATCGACATGTGGCTCGACACCTGCGACCCATGGAGCTATCTCGGACTGCGGCACCTGCGCGCGGCCCTTGAGGAATTCGAGCATCGTGACGAGGTCGAGGTCTACTTGCACGCTTTCCTTCTCGACCCGGATCTTGACGACCCCGTGGACAAGCCCCGCGTCGTAGCCCTTGTCGAATCCGGTGCTGCGACACTCGAAGAAGTGCGCGAATCTGACGAACGGATGCAGGCGCTCGGTGCACGCGAGGGGATTCGCTTCAACTTCGATAACCTCATCATCGCGCCGACGTCGCGCGCCCACCGCGTCATCGCCGCTGCGCACGATGCGGATATTGATGCCGATACGGTGGCAGGTCCTTCCTCGCTGCAGCTGAAAATCGCCGAGGCCATCATGCGTGCGCACTTCGAAATGGGCCTGGACATCTCTCACCCCGAAGTCCTCATCGGGTGCGCCCAGGACATCGGCATGCCACCGGAACTTGCTGCTCTCGCTGTGGGCGACGAGGAATGGGCCTCCCGCGTCTATTCGGACTTTCAGGTGGCGATGCACATGGGTGTCACCGCCGTACCAACGTATGTGTTCGACGCACAGTTCCTCGTCGACGGACATCAAACGGTCACCGCATTTACGAACATCCTGGCCACGGCCTGGGAACAGTCCCGAAAGGATCACGCATGAGCGACAAGATCACCCCCACTTCGTCCACACAGGGCGCTCACAGTCCGATGGAGCTCGTCCAGGAGTTCCATCGCACGTACTCGGTTCCGATTCGATCTTTCGACGATCCGACGCTGTCCTATGAGCGCCTCGGATTACGCGTGCGCCTCGTCGCCGAAGAGTTCGCCGAACTCGTGGGAGCGGTGTACGGCAAGCGCGCCCGCGCGATCATCGAGGCGGCGACCTTAGAGGCGGTCGCTGCGGACGATGGCGAGCGTGACCTCATCGAGGCGGCGGACGCCCTTGCCGACCTCATCTACGTCATCTACGGCATGGCAATCGAGTCCGGCATAGACCTCGATTCTGTGCTCGACGAGGTCCATGCCTCGAACCTTTCCAAACTCATGCCCGACGGTTCCGTCAAGCTGCGCGAGGACGGAAAGGTCCTCAAGGGTCCCAACTTCTTTGTGCCCAATATCGCCCGCGGCCTCGGTCTGGAGACAGAGGAGAACGCTGGCAACGCGGACTAAGGTCCCTAGCACGCGCATTCGTGCCCGCCAGGTGACACAATAGACGCCGTCCACTCACAAGGAGGAAAGACATGGCACGCGTCGCAGTCATCGGCGGAGGTTACGGAGGCGTCACGGTCGCAAAGGGGCTGGATCCCCTCGCGGACGTTATCCTCATCGAGCAGAAGGACCAGTTCGTCCACCACGCAGCCGCGTTGCGTGCTGCGGTCGACACCGTGTGGGAACACGCGATCTTTATGCCTTACACGAACCTGCTGCACCGCGGCGAGGTCGTGCGTGGCACTGTGTCGCGTGTTGACGGCACGACCGTTCACGTGTTCGGCCACGACCCGATTGAGGCTGACTACGTCGTGTTCGCGACCGGATCGACCTATCCTTTCCCCGCGAAGTACTCCTCCTACCGCTCGTCCGTGGCCAAGGCCCGCCTCGAGCAGCTGCACGAGAACCTCGGCCGCGCCCGCTCGGTCATGATTGTTGGCGGAGGCACCGTCGGTATTGAGCTGACCGGCGAGCTCGCCAACGTCTTCCCGGGCCTGGACATCACGATCGTCGAGGCCTCCGATCAGATCCTGGGCACCCCCGGATACACCGATGCGCTGCGCAACGAGATCAGCGAGCAGCTGAGCACCCTCGGCGTGCACGTCGTGACCGGCTCGGAGCTGGCCTACCTGCCCCCGCAGAACGTCGGCGATCTCGGTCACTTCATGGTCGAAACCAAGAACGGTGACGTCATCGAGGCCGACCTGTGGTTCCAGTGCTACGGTGCTCGCGCCAACACCGGCTTCCTGATCGGCAGCGACTACGAGTCTGTTATGAACCCCAACGGCACGATCCGCGTCGATGGCACCATGCAGGTCGAGGATCACCCGAACGTCTACGCCGTCGGCGACCTCACTGACGTGCGTGAATCGAAGCGCGCCGATGCAGCGCGCCAGCAGGCCCGCGTTGTGATTGCGAATATCACCGCGCAGATCGAAGGCGAGAATCCCGACGCCATCTACCAGCCGACGAAGGAATGGGTCATCCTGCCCCTCGGTCCGAACATGGGCGCGTCGCAGCTGCTTGACGCGGATGGGCAGACCCGCATTCTCGGCGCGGAGCAGACGGCTGAGATCAAGGGAACGGACCTGATGGTGTCCGTTATCCGTTCGCAGCTCAACCTCCCCTGATAAAGTGTGCCGCCTCACGGTAGAATGACTGTCATGACTCGAGATGCCCGCCGCGCGCTGACGCGCCTGCTCAACGCTTTCGAAAATCACTTCGACATCGCCCGCGATGGAGACGAGGCCGACGATGCCGCGCTCGAAGCGGCTGAGCTTGCGCTGCGCGACGCCTTCTTCACCTACGATGACATTCTTTTCACTCAGCTGGGCGTGGAATTGCCGTTCGATATTCTCGATGACTCTGAGGATGACGACGACGATTTCGGCGACTCTGATGACGATGAGGAAGACAGCGACTTCATTGAAGTCGACGACTGATTCGATCATCAACGTGTTATAGATGGGTGGGGCCCGAACCAAAAGGTTCGGGCCCCACCCATCTATGCGCACTCACATGATGGCGATCGCGTGAAGCGTGCCTTACTGAGCCACCTCGGAGAGCACCTGCCGAATGGGCACTGGCAACGGCTCCGTGTACTCCAGCAGGGTTTCCAGCTGACGCAACGTGCGCGGACCGACGAGGGCACTCGTGATACCCGGATAGTCGCGTACCCACGCAAGCGCTACGTCGCCCGTCGAGCGCTCCAGTCCCGCGCCCGCGCGCGTGGCGGCCTCAATGATGCCGCGCGCCGAACCTGTCAGGTGGCCCTCCACGAGATGGCGGAGGTGAGGTGAAGCAGCGCGCGAGTCCGCGGGCGTCGAGTGGCGGTACTTGCCCGTCAGGGCACCGCCGGCGAGCGCGGATGCGGCGATGACGCCGACACCGTGTTCACTCAGCTCTGCAACAGTCGGTCCGTGCGAGGTATCGGCGAGCGAGAAGGGGAACTCCGCTACCGAGATCGGAGCGCTCGCGCCGACCGCGCCGCGCGTCACGGCCTCGGCAAGCTGCCAATGCGTCGCCCGCGACAGTCCCACGTAGCGCGTGCGGCCAGAGCGGTAGGCTGCGCTTGCTGCCTCGAGAGTTTCCTCCAGGGGAACCTCCGGGCGCGGTTCGACCATCCAGACGTCCACGTAGTCCGTGTCCAACCGTGCGAGCGCATCGTCGAGACTGCGCAGCAGATCGCCGCGCCCCGCGGCGCTCACCCACGTGCCTTCAGACGCCCGGCGCACACCGCCGCGCCACACCACCGCCACGCGGTGGCGACCCACAGCTGACATGGCCTCGGACAGGATGTCGACCGCCATACCGTCGCCATGGGACGCGGAACATTCCACAAGGTTGCCGCCTGCGTCGACAAAACGGCGCAGCATGTCGAGCGCTTCGGGGCCGTCAGTATCACGCCCCCAGGTGAGCGTACCGATGCCAATGGCCGACAGGTAGAGCCCGGTGCGGCCGCATTGCTTCAAGTCCATACGTCTAGCCTAGCCGAGTCCGCGACAGCCACCGTGCATGTTGCTCGGGGAGCGAGGGAGTGGTTCCACCGAACACCGGGCACAGCGAACGCACGCCGCACCAGTTGCACAGGGGATTCTTTCGCGGTGTGAACGAGTCATTCTCGATGTCGCGGTCGATCGAGTCCCACAGCTGGTCAACGTGACGCTCAAAGTTCGCGATATCACCCGCTTCGGGATCGAAAGTGATGACCTGGCCGGCCTTCAGGTAGACGAGCTGCATGCGAGACGGAAGCACCTGTGTGCGCGCGAGAAGCAGCGCGTAGAAACGCAGCTGGTACAGGGCCTCGTCGACGTAGCGCGGGCCGGGCGCCTTTCCGGTCTTGTAATCCACGACCCGCAGCCGCCCGTCGGGAGCGCGGTCCACACGGTCGATGAAACCGAGGAGACGCACACCGCCCGAGGTTGTCGTCGTCACGCGCTGCTCGAGCGCCGCGGGCGCAATCCACTGAGGCTGCTCGATCGTGAAGTACCCGTCGATGACTGAGCGAGCCTCGTCAAGCCACGCATCACGGTCCGCGTCGTCACGAAATAACGCAGGAACCTGCGCGTTCTTCGACGCGAGGGCCTCGAACTGGGGCAACACCTGGCCGCGCGCAGCTTCGGGCGTGCGCTCGGGCGCGGGCAGGGCGAAAAGCTGTTCCAGCACCGCATGCACGAGTGTTCCCAGCGCCTTCGCACGTGTTTCGGGTTCGCGGTACCCGTCCAGGACGTGAAGGCGGTACTGCAGGGGGCAGCGCTCGTATTCCTTTGCCCGCGAGGCCGAGAGCGCGGGTTCCCACGTGCGCTCATCCGCAGAAGGGGTGATCAGGTCTGTCATGAATACCACGCTAACCCCTCCCACCCTCATCTGTGTCCTGCCATGGGCGCAGCAGGAGGCAAGCGGTATCCTTTACGTAATGACTATTCAGCGTAATACTTCGATGTTAGCCACCGATTTTGGCCAGCCCACCCGCCGAGGCGTCCTTTCCGAGGGCGACCGCGTTCAGGTTCGCGACCCCAAGGGACGCTTTCACCAGGTGGTTCTCGTGAGCGGTGGGCGCTTCCAGTCCAACCGCGGCGGATTTGACCATAACGACGTTATTGGCCGTCCCGACGGCCAGGTCATCGTCACGGAGGAGGGCCGCCAGTTCCAGATCCTGCGCCCCCTCCAGGTCGACTACGTGATGGCGATGCCCCGCGGTGCCGCCGTCGTCTACCCCAAGGACGCAGGGGTCATTACCCACATGGGTGATATCTTCCCTGGCGCGACCGTCGTCGAGGCTGGCGCTGGCTCCGGCGCACTGTCGATGGCGCTCCTGGACGCGGTTGGCCCGCAGGGCCATCTTATTTCTGTGGAGCGGCGCCAGGACTTTGCTGACATCGCAGCTGCCAACGTCGACCTGTGGTTCGGCCGTCGTCACCCCGCGTGGGATCTGCGCGTCGGTGACGTTGACGAGGTACTGTGGTCGGCCGAAGAAGGCAGCGTCGACCGTATCGTGCTCGACATGCTCGCGCCGTGGGAGAACATTGAGGCCATCACGCACGCGCTCATCCCGGGTGGCGTGCTCGTGTGCTATGTCGCGACCGTAACCCAGATGTCGCGTCTCGTCGAGGATCTGCGTGCCTCCAAGCGTTTCACCGACCCGATTGCCTGGGAGGACATGCGTCGGGAGTGGCACCTCGATGGCCTCGCCGTGCGCCCCGAGCACCGTATGGTGGCTCACACCGGTTTCCTGGTCGTCACCCGACTCCTCGCGCCCGGCGTCACGCCGCAGGAGCGTTCGATGCGCCCGGCGAAGGCAGCTGAAGGCCAGGGGGGTGCCTGGGACGACGAGCAGGATTGGTCGCTGCAGAAGGTCGGTCAGCGCGTGAACTCGGAGAAGAAGGTGCGCAAGGTTCGCCGCGACGTCGTCGCACAGGCAGACACGTGGGCGTCGGAGGGACGTGAGGCAGCAACCAATGAGTGAGGTCGAAGCCCGTCAGGCACTCGAACGACGCCTGGTGTCACTGGAGGAAAAGAACGGCCGACTCACCACCGCGCTGACAACCGCGCGCACCGAGTTGATTCGGCTGAAGGGTGAGCTGGCCGACGTGTCGCGCCCTCCGCAGACGCTGGCCACATTCGTGCGAGCATTCCCTGCGTCGCGTCAAATCGAGGTCGTGACGGGCGGGAAGCGTATGCGTGTCGCTGTCACTCCGAAACTCGATGTTGCTGACCTGTCGTACGGGCAGTGGGTGCGCCTCGACGACACGATGATCGCCGTTGCCGCGGATGAATTCCCGCGCAGCGGGCAGGTCGTGTCCGTGCTTGAGCTGGTTGGCACAGACCGGGTTCTCGTGGCGACGGAAGGCGGCGCGGAGACCCTCCTCGAGCTGGCCGGCCCCTTACGCCACGGAAACCTGCGCCCCGGTGACTCCCTTGTCGTGGATGCACGCTCGGGCATTGCGTTCGAGCGCATCGTGCGTGAGGACGTTGAGCAGCTGCTCACCCCTGAGGTTCCCGACGTCACGTACGAGGACATCGGTGGTCTTGACGAACAGATCGCTCAGGTGCGCGACTCGATCGAAATGCCCTTCAATCATCCCGAGCTGTACCGTCAGTTTGGTCTACGTCCGCCCAAAGGCATCCTCCTGTAC
>CABKMD010000016.1 GCA_902373435.1 uncultured Actinomyces sp. | reverse complement strand
ATACGGCGGCCACGGCGAGCGGAGCATCAAAAACGCCAGACGTCCCCGTCGAGATGATCGCGTGGAAAAGCATGGCCGGGGAGGCCACCCAGTACGTCACAGACGCGAGAGAACCCGCTGCCTCGGACCCGAGCGCGCCCGCGCGACGAGCCACCCAGCCAACGCCGATGATGAGGGCGATCGAGAAGACCGACCAGACGATCGATTCCATTGGAAAGGAGACCCCATCAGCGCCAGGAGGCCACGGCCTCGTCGACCTTGGTGAGAGCAGAGGCAATTGCCATGTGCATATCCAGATACTGGTAGGAACCCAGACGACCGCCGAAGAGCACTTTCTTCTCTCCCGCCGCCATGGCGCGGTATGCCGCGAGCGTCGAGCGGTCCGACGGCGAGGCGATCGGATAGTAAGGCTCGTCACCGGGGCGAGCGAAGCGCGAGTATTCGCGCTGGATGATCGTGTTGGTCGCGCCACTTCGATCCCGCTCGGGGTGCAGGTGCGCGAACTCGTGGATGCGCGTGAAGGGCACGTCGCGATCCGAGTAGTTCATGACGGAGCAGCCCTGGTAGTCGGGCACGTCCACGACCTCGGTCTCGAAGTCGAGGGTGCGCCAGCCGAGTTCGCCGGCCTCGTAGTCGAAGTAGCGGTCGATCGCGCCCGTGTAGACGACCGGGACCTGGCCGACGGTCGCGGCCTTCGACAGCGGCGAGGAGGCATCGAAGAAGTCCACGCCCGTGTGCACATAGATGCGCGGATGATCGACCATGTTCGCGATCCACGAGCCGTAGCCATTCAGGGGCAGGCCCTCGTAGCGATCCTGGAAGTAGCGGTTCTCATAGGTAAAGCGCACGGGCAGGCGCGTAATGATGGAGGCGGCAAGCTCGCGCGGATCCGTCTGCCACTGCTTGGCTGTGTACCCCGCGATGAAGGCGTCGTAGAGAGGGCGGCCGATCAGGCTGATGGCCTTCTCCTCGAGGTTACCTGGCTCGCCCGTGATCTCGGCGGCCTGGCGCTCGATGAGCGCGCGGGCCTCGGCCGGCGCGTAGGCGGCTCCGAAGAACTGGTTGATCGTGCCGAGGTTGATGGGCAGGGGGTAGACGACGCCCCGGTAGTTGGCGTAGACGCGGTGGCGGTAGTCGTTGAAGGCCGTGAATCGGTTGACGTAGGACCATACGCGCTCGTTCGACGTGTGGAAGAGATGGGTGCCGTAGCGGTGCACCTCGACGCCGGTGGCCTCGTCGATCGACGAGTAGGCGTTGCCTCCGATGTGGTCACGACGCTCGATGACCGCCACGTTCATGCCGAAACGCTCCGCGGCCTCGCGGGCGAACGTCAGGCCAAAAAAGCCCGATCCAACAACGAGCAGATCCACGCCACTCCCCTTTCACGGTAGTCAGGACAATGGTAGCGACCCCCACCTGCGGGCGCGCCTGCATGTGATCGACGAGGCCAGAGCGTGGACTTACGCGAACGACGCGGCTGCGCTCACTTATCCTTGTTCCCATCTGCAGTTTCGTCAGGGAGGGTCGGATCATGGTGCGCATCGCCGTTGTCGAGGACGAAGCAGCCTCGCGCCAGCTGTTGGCCGATTACCTGGCCCGCTACAGCGAAGAAAACAACGTGTCCTTCGACGTCACCTATTTCGAAGACGGCGGCGCGATCGTCGGCGACTACAAGCCGGTGTACGACATCATCCTCATGGACATCCAGATGACGCACGTGGATGGCATGACCGCGGCGCGCGCGATCCGCGAGGTCGATCAGGAGGTCGTCCTCGTGTTCATCACCTCCGCCGCGCAGTTCGCGATCCACGGCTACCAGGTGGGGGCACTTTCCTACCTCATGAAGCCGCTGCCCTGGTTCGCGTTCTCTCAGGAACTCTCACGCTGTCTCAAGGCCGTGGCCAAGCGGCGCGGCGCCTCAGTACTCCTTCAGTCGGGCACATCGACCCACCGCATCGACGTCGCCGACATCGTCTACGTCGAATCCATCAAGCACCGCCTCGACGTACACACTGTCTCCGACACCTACTCGATCACTTCCTCATTGAAGGCCATGGAGACTCAGCTCACCGGCCACGACTTTTTCCGGTCGAACTCCTGCTATCTCGTCAATCTCGCCCACGTGCGCGGCGTCGCCGACCAGGAGTGCCTCATGAGCGGCGGGGACAGCTTGCGCATCTCCCGGCCTCGTAAGAAGGCGTTCATGAGCGCTCTGGCGAGCTTCGCGGGCGGGATTCACTGACGTGTTCGAGTCCCTGCCTGACATCCCGCGCCTGTTCACCGCCCTGGCGGAATGGGGTGCCGCCCTCGTGTACGTGTTCGTCGTCGCGCGCTCGGCGTCGTTGAACGCCCTGAACCCGAACGCCGTTATCCCCCGCTGGCGGCTCGCAGCTGCGGCCGTCGGTGGCCTCGCTGTGCTCGTTGCCGCACACGAACTGCTGGGCCGCGCTCCGCTGTCCCTGTGGGCGCCCGGGATGATGTTGGCCTACGCCCTCGTGTGGGTCGTTATCCGCGTGGGAACAGCACTGGACTGGCGCTGGGTGACACACATGAGCGCACGCGCCTTCATCGTGGCCGAGCTTGCGGCCTCTCTCGCCTGGCAGGTCGTCGTCTACTCCCATGCCGACAAGCCCTTCTGGCATCCGCTATCTTTCGGCGGTTACGCGGTGATCGCATCAGTGTGTCTGGCCGTCGTCTACTATTTCGAACGACGCTTCTACCGCCAGGGAGCGCTGCCCATTCTGCGTGTCGCGGATCTCGCCTCCGGCGTGTTCATTGCCGTCGCGATCTTTGCTCTGTCCAACCTGAGTTTCATCTCAACGGCGACCCCGTTTTCCGGCCGTTCTGGACTCGAGGTCTTCTACATCCGCACCCTCGTCGATCTGGCGGGCTACGCGATCCTCTTCGCACAGTTCGAGCGCATCCAGCAGAGCGCCACCGAGCGCGAACTGGCGTCCATCCAGGCTTCTCTGGACGCCCAGCACCACCAGTACCTCGCCGCGAAACAGGACATGGAACAGGTGGCGCGCGCTCACCACGACCTCAAGCACCAGGTGGAGGCGATTCGCGCGGAGCTGGACCCCGGACGCGCCGCAGCATCCTTTGCCGAGCTCGAGTCCTCGATCGAGCAGATCGGCCAGCAATACCACAGCGGCAATGCGGTCCTCGACGTCATTCTGACGACGAAAGGCCGCGCCTGCGCGGCAGCCGGCATTAACTTCACGGCCGTCGCAGACGGCGCTCTGCTGGGATCCATGTCATCGATGGACATCGCCACGCTCTTCGGTAACGCCCTCGACAACGCGATCGAGGCCTCCAGGCGCGTCGATGACCCCGCGAAACGCCTCATCAAACTGGCGCTGTTCCGTCAGGGGCAGATGGTGGTCATCCGTGTCGACAACTGGTTCGACGCCCGCCTCAACACGGACGCCGGTGGGCGCCTCACGACAATCAAGCCCAACACCGTTCGACACGGCTGGGGCGTTAAATCCATTCAGTGGACGGCCCACAAGTACGGCGGCCAGGCCGTCACGGACGTGGCAGACCACTGGTTCACGCTGACGGTGCTTCTCCCGTCCACGAACACCCAGGAGGACTCATGACAATCATCGATACCGCCCGGCTGCGCTTGCGGCCATGGCGGGCCACCGACGCGCCCGACCTCTACGAGCTTGCGAAGGATCCCCGCATCGGGATGCTGTGCGGATGGAAGCCCTACGAGCGCATCGACGACGCCCACGAGGCACTGTCGACCTTCCTGGCAGTACCCGACAGCTCTGCGGTAACGCTGTCGTCGACCGGTGAGATCGTCGGCTCAATCGCGCTGTGCATTGACACAGACTCTCCCGAAGCAAGCGTCGCCGACATCGGCTACTGGATCGGCGCTCCCTACTGGGGCAACGGATACGCGACGGAAGCTGGGCACGCCATCATCGACCGCGCGCGGGAGCTGGGCGTCAAGACAATTGTCCTGAAGTACTTCGACGGAAACGGCGCCTCGCGACGTGTCTCAGAAAAGCTCGGCTTTGCGTGGCGCAGCCGCGAGGAGGACGTGGAGTACCCTCTCATTGGCAAACGCCTCACCGTCCACCGGACGGAGCTTGTGCTCTCCGGATGCTGACGGCATCCGTTAGTTGAAGCCGAGGACCGCCGCAGCGACCTTGTAGCCTCCGCGCACAAGCGTCGGCGATGCATGGCGCGCGAGGCCGGCAAGCAGGTCCTGGCGCAGACGATCCGTGGCCTCGGGGTTGATCTGGTCCATGGTCTCCCAGATCTGTTCCTTGAGGGCCAGGTGCTCGGGTGTACCCGAGAGCTGGGCCATGACGGAGCAGACGACGGCGTTGATTCGCAGGTAGTGAACCATGTAGCGCCACAGCTTGTCCTCGACCTCGGCACGCGGGGGCAACGCACGGGTCATCGCCTCGTTCACCCGGGCGAGCTGGTCCAAGCGCGTGATCATGACCTTCTCGTTGACGGACTGGTCATCGCGCCCGATGAAGTAGTGGTACAGGTCCACGTCCAGGTAACGGATCGTGGAAATGTAGGGCAGTGGCACGAACGAGTAGAGGTAGTCCACGTAGAACGTGTGCTCGGGCATGACCAGGCCGGAGGCACGAACAACCTCGGTGCGCATCGTCAGTGCGTGCATCATCAGGTACTGGTCGTAGCGGCATCGGCGCAGGTCGGCCCAACCGAAGGTGCGTCCACGAGGCAGAACGTTGCGGTAGCGGATGACGGCCTTGACCGACTTTCCCTGCTTGTCGTAGACGTAGTTGGTGACGAGCAGATCCAGGTTGCGCCCGGCCTCGCGTTCCTCACGCAGGACGTCGAGAACGGCGTTCGTGGCGCGTCGGTCCAGCCAGTCATCAGAGTCGACAACGCGCACGTGCGTGCCGGTGGCTGCGGCAAGGCCAGCGTTGACGGCGCCGCCGTGCCCCTTGTTCTCCTGGTGGATGACTGTCACGGAGGGGTAGCGAGCGGCCCACTCGTCGGCAATCTGGGCGGTGCGGTCCTTCGACCCGTCGTTGACGATGATCGCCTCGAGTTCGTCGCCGTATCCGACGAGCGTGGTCAGCGCCCGGTCGAGGTAATCCTCGGAGTTGTAGGCGGGGACGATCACCGTCAGCAGCGGCGCGCTCATGGAATCTCCTCTCGTGAAGTCTGGCAGTAGTCTACTGTGCTGCGCTGATCTGCGCGTCCTCCTACGAGGGTTCCTGCTTGAAGATCACTTTAAAAATGGGGAAGAACACCCAGAAGGAGATGGCGGCGTTGATGATCATCGTGACGACGTCTGCGAACGTTTCGCCGCCCGCACCCATCGTCGACATCGCCCACGCGTAGATCGGGTCCTTGTAGAGAACCTGGAGGGCCGCGGCAGCAATCGTGATGACGACGTAGGCGACCGTGTACCAGAAGGCCGCCTTCCCCACCGACGAATTGGACTTGAAGGTGACGTTACGCTGGGCGAAGAAGTTGATGACCTGGGCAATCAGCAAGGTAATCTCAACGGCCAGGAAGTACGCGAGGCCGCCGCCCCCGCCCACCGACATCGAACCGGCCGGGTAGTCGAAAAGGAAGACCGTGTGCCCGCGTGAGACGCCGACAGGCAGGAACTGGAATGCCGTGTCGACGAGGCTCGTGTGCGCGAATGCCGCCTTGAATGCCGGCATGAGGACCAGCTGCAGCACTGTGATGCCGTTGGAGAGGATGAAGAAGACGATGAACTGGGCGGCCGTGGTGTGTTTGTCTTCAAAAGCGGCCCACCAGCGCTTGAGTGCCTGCATGAGTTGCCCTTTAGGTCAGTGTATTGAACGAGGCCGGGGCCGCGTCATCGGGTCTGGTCGAGTTCGCGCTGGGTGGCCTTGTTGGCGCGCGCATTGTTGATGAAGCCGAGGGCAGCGCGGGTGAGTCCCCGCAACGGGTGACCGTTCACGGCAAGGAGGATCGCGTCCACCATGTCGGGGCTGACCGCTCCGGCGCTCATCTTCGCGACGGCTCGAAAAGGCATGTTGAGGAGAAAGAGGATGTTGAGATCGGGGGTGCCCTTCGCGTCCGCCTTCGCTTTGAGGGCGTGAAGCTTGCGTCCGGCGACGCGGGCGAGCCAGGTCTTGGCGCGCGTCATCTCGGCGAGCGGGTCAGCTGCCGACAGGTCGTCCGCCGGGTGGGCAATGGGGATCGTCCGGCCCAGCAGGACCGCGAACTCGCCGTTGGTGATGCCCGCGACGTCGGCGCTCAGGTAGTGGCCCAGTGCCGGGTCGATCGGCGAGGGCGTCGTCCCTTCGACCTCGAGGGTGGCGCTCAACGGCGTGTCGGAGACGTTGCGTCCCACGTGGATCGTCCAGGTTCCTGCCTCGGTTTCCCACGCCGCGCGCGACGTCTCCCAGTGACGGAACGTATAGCGGTCGAAGGGAATCGTCACGCTCACCGACTCTCCGGCCCTGACCTCGATCTTCGTAAAGCCCTTAAGCTCGCGGGCGGGACCGAACACGCCACCGGGGGCACTCACGTAGAGCTGGACGACCTCGGCACCGTCACGCGCGGAGGTGTTGGTGAGCGTGAGGGTCGCCCCCTCCTCGTTCACGGTGAGGTCAGAGTATTCGAAGCTCGAGTAGGACAGGCCGTAGCCAAAGGGGAAGGCAACGTCGATGCCCACGGTGGCGAAGTAGCGGTATCCGATAAAGGGACCTTCGCGGTAGTACGAGAGCGGTCCGGTTGCCGGGTACCATGCGGCGGTCGGGTGGTCCTCGTATGAGTGAGCGCACGTTTCGGCCAGGCACCCCGACGGATTGACGACGCCGGTGAGGACGTCCAGCATCGCGCTGGCACCTCCCTGTCCAGTCAGGTAACCGTTGACGAGCGCGGGCACGGCAGGTGCCCACGGCATCTCGACGCTGGCACCTCCGGTCAGGACGACGACGGTACGCGGATTGGCTGCGACGACGGCCTCAATGAGGCGATCCTGGCCCTCGAGCAGGCGCATGTGCGGGCGGTCCAGGCCTTCGGATTCAGCCAGCTCGTCGAGACCCACGTACACAAGCGCCACGTCTGCGCGCGCGGCGAGGCCCACGGCCTCGGCAATGAGATCGTCACTCGTACCACCGTGACGCTCATACCCACTCGCGTATCCCGCGAGGACCAGGCCGCGTGCTGCCTCTCCCCCGGCTTCGAGCAGCTCACGCGGCGATTCGACGCGCGTTGGGTTAACCTGGGAGGAACCCGATCCCTGGAAGCGCGGCGTGTCGGCGAGATCGCCGATGAGGGCGACACTCGTGCCGGGATTCAAGGGCAAAAGACCATTGTCGTTACGCAGGAGCGTGATCGCCTCGGAGGCGATGCGCGTGGCCAGCTCGTGGTGTGCCCCTAAATCACAGGGCCCTGGCGCGGGCAGCCCAGCGCTCGCACTCGCGATGTTCAGAACTTCCTGGGCTCGCGCGTAGACGTCGGAGGCATCCAATTGTCCGGCCTCGACGGCCGCAACAATCTGTCGAGCACCCGCCAGGCCGGGCGCGGGCATTTCGAGGCTGCCGCCGGCGCGCGCGGCCTCGACAGGGCTATTCGAACCGCCCCAGTCGGAGACGACCATGCCGTCGAAGCCCCACTCGGTGCGCAGGATATCGGTCAGCAGGTGCTTGTTTTCGTGTGCATAGACGCCGTTGACGAGGTTGTAGGAACTCATGATCGCCCGCGGCTTCGCGGCTCGACAGACGATCTCAAAGCCGGTCAGGTAGATCTCGCGCATCGTGCGCTCATCCACGATGGAATCCGACGCCATGCGGCGCAGTTCCTGGGAGTTGACGGCGAAATGCTTGGGGCAGGCAGCGGTGCCCGTGGACTGGATTCCTTCGACGAGGCCGGCGGCCATGCGTCCGGCCAGGATCGGATCCTCGGAAAAGTACTCAAAGTTGCGTCCGCACAGCGGCGAGCGCTTGATGTTGAGGCCGGGACCGAGCAGAACGTCCACACCAAGGCTGCGGGCCTCCAACCCCAGCGCCTCGCCCATCTCACGGGCCAGGTTGGGATTCCAGGTAGCCGCGAGCGCGGAGGCCGTCGGGAAGCAGGTCGCCTTCTCGGACTCCGCGATGCCCAGGTGATCAGCGTCCCCGAGCTGTCGGCGTACACCGTGGGGGCCGTCGCTCATCACGAAGGAGGCAACGCCCGCTGCGGGGATCGGGCGAGAGTCCCAGGCACTCGATCCCGAGAGGAGCGCCGCTGCTTGCAGGAGAGTGAGATCGTTGGCGTCCGTCAGTGCTGCGTGTTCCATCGTCGTGAACTGCCTTTCGTGCTCCATAGCGGGTATCGTCGATGGTTCCAGTGTGGACCACGGGCACTCCGTTCAATCGACCGTGCGCATGATTTGTCGTTTGCGCGGCGTATTTTGCACGTGCAAGGACATTGTCACCCTGGGATAAGATGGATCCTATGACTGAGACCGAGGTCCCCACGCGCGGCAAGAACGAGTCCGTACCTGCCCACGCTGTCTTCGTTGACATCGACGGGACCCTGTGCGACTCCCGCCAGCGGATCCCGGAATCGGCGCTCGAAGCTCTCACCCAGGTCCGGGCGCAAGGCCACCGACTCTTTGCGTGCACGGGACGCTCCGCTCCGGAGGTCTACCCGCGCTTTTGGGAGGTTGGCTTTGAGGGGCTCGTCGGCGGAGCCGGAGGATACGCCTGCGTCGGGGAACGCGTGCTCGTTGACGAGCGCATGCCCCGCGAGCACGTCGATGTGTTAACTGCCCTGTGGGAGGATCTCGACGCCTTCTACATCTGGCAGGGGCCCGACCAGATGGGCCCCTCCGAGGGATACCTCGATTTCTTCGTCCCCCGCGCGGGCAAGCATCCCGAGGACTGGATCGAGTACGCCCAGTCGATTACTCCCTTTATCGTGGACATCGACAGTGGGGCATTCACCAAGGTCACGGCATATGTCCCGCCCGAGAACGCATCGATGGAACGGGTCAGCACAGCGCTACCGGAAGGCTATCGAGCGATCATCGGCTCCGTCGGCGCAGCAGGCTACGTCCCCTTCGAGGTCGTTCCCGCATATCTGTCGAAAGCAGTCGGCATGCGTGCGATCTGCACGCACGTGGGCATTCCGCTCTCCCACACCGTCGCGCTTGGCGACTCCGACAACGATGTCGAGGCCGTGGAGGCGGCCAGCCTCGGCATCAGCATCGGAGACGAGTGCGAGGCCCTCGTTGGCGTCGCAAACATCGTCGCCCCCGCCGTATCCGATGACGGCCTGGCCTGGGCTCTGCGCGCCGCCGGACTGACGGCAGACGAGCGCACTGGAGGCCGAGGCCTCGGCGATGCACGGTGAGCGGGTCACTGCAGCGCTGGCTGCACCATCCCCTCACCCGTAACTCGGCCTTCATGCACCTGTGGGCGGGCCAAACCGCCGCGCAGGTGGGCTTCCAGGTCGGCACGCTAGCCACCTCGGCCATCGCGATTACTGTGCTGCGCGCGAGCGAGACCCAGATCGGCGTCCTGTCGGGACTGCAGACCCTCGCGTTCCTCCTCGTCGGCCTGCCCGCAGGCGCGTGGGTAGACGGGTGGCGCAAGCGCCGCGTCATGATCGTCGCGAACCTCACGCGCATCGGCGCCCTCGTGTCCATCCCAATCGCCTACGTGTTCTCCTCGCTGACCCTCACCCACCTCATGGTCGTCGCGGCGCTCCTGGGTCTGTCAACCGTGTTCTTCGACGTCGCCTATCAGTCCTACGTTCCCGTGATCGCCTCGAAGCGCTACATCGGCGCTGCAAACGGTCGCCTCGAGGCGTCCTATCAGGTGGGACGCGCGGGAGGCCCGGGACTGGGTGGATGGCTTCTCGGTGTCGTCGCCCCTCCCCTGGCATACCTGCTGACGGTGTCTACCTACGTCTGCTCAACGTGGGCGATCTGGCACATCCGTACCCCCGAGCCGCGTCCAGCCCACTCCGACGCGCCACTTCGTACCCAGATCCGTGAGGGGCTGTCGTTCGTGCGCGGGCAACGCCTCCTCTTCCCGCTCTTCTCCTGCATCGCGTGCGCCGCATTCGCCGGAGCGGGCGTTCAGGTGCTCCTACCAATCCTCGTGCTACGCACCCTCGGCATGAGTGCGACACAGCTCGGACTCCTCCTGAGCGCAGGCGCGATCGGCGGTATCCTCGGTGCGCTGACGCGGCCTGCGTGGATCTCGCGCCTGGGCATCGGGCGCTGCATCGTTGCAACCAACATCGTCGGCGTCGCGGTCCTCGCCCTCCAGCCAGCGTCCGTGCCCGTTCCTGCTGCTGCCGCGTGGATCATCGCCGCCGCCGGCATCATCTCCTCCTATTTTCAGACGATCTACAATGTCACCCAGATGAGCCTGCGCCAGGAGATCTGTCCGCCCGACATGCTCGGTCGCATGAACGCGATCTTCCGCTTTGCGGTCTGGGGCGTCATGCCCCTCGGTTCCTTCGTTGCCGGCATCGTTGCCGCTCACACCGGGATTGAGGCTGCTATGTATCTGTTCACGGCGCTCGCCGTCGCCGCTGGCATCGCCATGGCCTTCACCCCGGCTGCCCGAATCCGAGGGTCCAGCGCTTCCCCCACCATCTCATAATGTGACGCGCTCGGCGGCTGCAATTGTGCCGATTTGTGCACGGTCGCGATACCATAACTGTGAGGCAAACCGCAACGGTTTCGGTGACTGAGCCAAGGAGGACATCATGGACACCGCAACGACCCTCGTCGAGGCCCTGGGCGGCTGGGACAACATCTCCAACCTTGAGGCGTGCATTACGCGCATCCGCCTGGACGCAGCCAACACCGACCTCATCGACGAGGCCAAGCTGCGTGAAGCCGGAGCCTTCGACGTCGTCATCGTTGGCGATGCCGTGCAGGTCGTCATGGGCCCTGACTCCGAGGAGATTGTCGAGCAGATGAACGCGAGCCGGTGAGCTTTCTCGTTCGCGCGCCTTTCATCGCGCACGTCCTACCACTGTCCGAGGTACCGGATCCCGTCTTCGCCAGTGGCGTCGTCGGGGATGGTCGCGCGCTCCTGCCGGACGATGATGCCACGTGCGTGACCGTTCACTCCCCCATCAACGGAGTAGTTACCAAGCTCAAATCGCACGCAGCGATTATCACCTCGACGCGTGGGCCCTCGATCCTCATTCATCTGGGCATCGACACCATCGGCCTACGCGGCCGAGGCTTCGCTCCCCTCGTCGAAGAGGGCGACGTCGTCGACGAGGGCACTCCCCTCATCCACTGGGATCTCGGCCCCGTCCGCGAGGCGGGGTTGTCCCCCTGCGTGCCGATCATCGTTGTCAACCCTCCCGGCGAGCCAATCACTCCCGAGTTCGATGAAGCGCTCCCCATGGTGGGGATTCTCGATCCGCTGTTTTCCCTACCCGATCGCGACTGATCCCAGATCAGACGAATGAGCCCCGTGACCTTTTCGGGTCACGGGGCTCATTCGTCTCAGCATCGCCGCCGATCAGCGGACGGTGCCGCGCAGCAGCGCGAACAGCGAGGTCAGGCGCTCGTCCGAGGGCAGGTCCTCGATCGCGACTTCTTCGCCGTCGGAGTCGCACAGAGGCACGCACCAGTTCGGGTACAGATCAGCACCCGTGCCCGGCATGTTCTGCGGGCGCACGTCCCCGACCGCGTCCACGAGGGAGGCGACCACCAGCTTCGACGGGGTCTTCGCGACGTAGCGATAGAGCCCCTCAACAGTCTCACGCTCGCTGGGTTCCGCGCCGTCGATGCAGCCGTACTCATGCAGTCGCACGCCCACCCGTTCGAGTTCAAGGCGATCGCCTGCACGCACCGTCTCAATGTCGTCCGTCAGTAGGCCAAGCTCGGAACGCAGCGTCGTCTGGATCCCGCGAATGTAGCCGAGCGTCGGCGGCAGGTCATGGATGTTGACGGCCGCCAGAGCGCGATCACGGTAGTGCTCGGGGCGCAGCGGCCAGCCGCCGCCCTCCTTTTCGAACCACACGACGGAAGTGCCGAGAACGCCACGCTCACGCAGGTAATCGCGCACCCACGGCTCCACAACGCCGAGGTCCTCGCCGATGACCACGGCACCCGCGCGCTGGGCTTCCAGCAGGATAACGCCCATCATGGCCTCGTGATCGTAGTACACGTAGGTGCCTTCGGTGGCGGCGCACCCGTTCGGAATCCACCAGAGCCGGAACATACCCAGGATGTGGTCGATACGCACCGCACCGGCGTTAGCCAGCGCAGCGCGGACCATGTCACGCAGCGGCAGGTAGCCCGACTCCTCGAGGCTACGCGGCGACCACGGCGGCTGCGACCAGTTCTGTCCCTGCTGGGAGTACACGTCCGGCGGAGCACCCACGCTCATGCCGCTGGCAAAGAGCTCGGGACGGCTCCACTTTTCGGAACCGTAGGGGTGCACGCCGACTGCCAGGTCGGCCATAACGCCGATCTCCATGCCGACCTCACGCGCCACACGCTGCGCATGCTCGAGCTGCTGCGCGGCAACCCACTGGCACCACTGGTAGAAGTCAACGCGCTCGGCCAGCTCGAGGCGCTCAAGTTCGACGCGAGACGCAGACGAACGAGCAAGATCCTCGGGCAGTTCGATCGTGCCCTCGCGCTCGACGAGGGCGCACCACAGCGCATAGTTGGACAGCTCCGAACCACCGCGCTCAATAAAGCGATCCAGCTGGCTCTGGCGGTGGTAGGAACGCGGAGCCGCGAAGATCATCTCAAGGGCCTTGCGCTTGGCCCCCCACGAGCGATCACGGTCGATCAGGTCCTCGCGGATGGCGAACTGGCGGGTCTCATCGCGCAGCTGCTCGATGGCCGCGCGCGAAGCCTGGGGCAGGGAGGCGTACTCCTCGATGCTCTCGGGGCGAATGTAGATCGGGTTGAGCCACCGACGCGACACCGGCAGGTAGGGAGAGGTCTCCAGCGGGGACACCGGCTGCGATGCGTGGACGGGGTTGATGAGCAGGAAATCGGCGCCCTTGTCCGCGCACACGGCAGCCAGGTCAGCCAGATCGGCGGCATCGCCAATGCCCCACGAGGAGGCCGATCGTGTCGAGTACAGCTGAGCATTCACACCCCACATGCGACGCGACGACTCCAGGAGCGGTAGCGACAGCGTGTTCGGCACGACGATGAGGGTCGCTGATTCCACATGTCCACCCTCGACAGTCGCCACGAGGCGATGCCAGCCGAGCGGCAGCCAGTGCGGCACGTCGAAGGTCGCGCGACCGACGAGCTCGCCGTCAATCACGCGCGGCGCGACGTAGCGGTCCACCTGATCGCACGTGCCCTTACGACCGTCCTCCAGCACCCATTGGACGTTCACCCACGAGCCATCCGGGACGTGCACCGGGAACATGTAGCCGCCACCCTGGCGGGCGACAATCGTTGGAGGAAGAGTACGGCGCCATTCACGCTCTTCGGTCAGGCGCAGGGCCTCGTGGACATCCCCCACGGTGGAGGATTCGTCGAGGGGCAGTCCGAGAGCACCAAGGACCTTCAGGAGAGTCGACGCGCTCACGCCCACCCAATTCCCGTACCAATCCCAGAATCCGGTGGCTACGCCATTAGCATCGGCGATACGGCGCAGCTCATCGATGTTGTCAGATGCGGGTGCGTGAATATCCACGAAAAAGCCTTCTACGTTGCGGGCTGATAACACCTTTATATTAAGCGTGGATGCGCTGCGACAAAGACTCCGAGGGCGTGTCATGGACCACGCCGCGAAGCTTCGCGATCATAGCTGCAGCCACATCGTCGGACTGAGCGCCGCACACGATCTGCACAAAGTCGCCGGAACGCACGACGGCCAATACGCCATCCACGCGCAGCGCCGCCTCATCGACGTCCCGCTGAGATTTCACCTGAATTCGGATCCGCATCGTGCAGGGTTCTACCTCGAGGATATTGAGGTGTCCACCCAGCGCGTCGATGAGCGCTTGTTCAATCGCCATCGGAGCCCCTTTCGCGCCGTCGGAAGTTTGCGATACGAGTCACATATTAGATGTGACCTGTGCAAAAGGCAAGTGGGATCCGCAACATGACCGACGCTCGGGCGGACCACCCGTGACAGCAGCAGATCCCTCAACGCACAGCTATAATCCACCGCTCTGTCAAACTTCTCCCCCAACCTGACACAGCCACGACGCACCACCGCGCACCGAGTCCGCCGATAGACAGTGTGAGGGGGAGGACCACCAGGCCCTCCCCCCTCACACTGCGCGAATCAGTCGCGCGTCAGCTTGCGATGCGTCACGCGGTGCGGGTTCGCGGCGGCCTCACCCAGGCGCGCCACCTTGTTCTTCTGGTATGACTGGAAGTTGCCTTCGAACCAGTACCATTTGTCAGGCACCTCTTCAGTTCCCTCCCACGCGAGGATGTGGGTGGCGACGCGATCAAGGAACCAACGATCATGGGTGACGACGACGGCGCAGCCGGGGAATGCCAGGAGGGCATTTTCCAGCGAGCCGAGAGTCTCGACGTCGAGGTCATTGGTCGGCTCATCCAGCAGGAGGAGGTTTCCACCCTGCTTGAGGGTGAGAGCCAGGTTCAAGCGGTTGCGCTCACCGCCGGACAGAACGCCGGCCGGCTTCTGCTGGTCCGGGCCCTTGAAGCCAAAGGCGGACACATAGGCGCGCGAGGGCATTTCGACATTGCCGACCTGGATGAAGTCCAGGCCGTCTGAGACAACCTCCCACAGCGTCTTGTCCGGGTCAATGCCGGCACGCGTCTGGTCGACGTAGCTGATCTTGACAGTCTCGCCGATCGTCAGCTCGCCACCATCGAGAGGCTCAAGGCCGACGATCGTCTTAAACAGGGTGGTCTTACCGACGCCGTTGGGGCCGATGACGCCGACGATACCGTTGCGCGGCAGCGAGAAGGACAGACCGCTAATGAGCGAGCGATCGCCGAAGCCCTTCTGGAGATCCTTCGCCTCGATGACGACGCTACCCAGGCGCGGACCCGGCGGGATCTGGATTTCTTCGAAGTCGAGCTTGCGAGTGCGCTCAGCCTCGGCAGCCATCTCCTCGTAGCGTGCCAGACGGGCCTTCGACTTGGCTTGACGACCCTTCGCGTTGGAGCGAACCCACTCGAGTTCTTCCTTGAGGCGCTTGGCCAGCTTGGCGTCCTTCTGCCCCTGAACCTCGAGGCGCTTTTCCTTCGTCTCCAGGTAGGTGGAGTAGTTGCCCTCGTAGGGGTAGAGGTGGCCGCGGTCGACCTCAGCGATCCAGCCGGCGACATGGTCGAGGAAGTAGCGATCGTGGGTGACAGCGATAACCGCACCCGGGTAGGAGGCGAGGTGCTTCTCGAGCCAGAGCACGCTCTCGGCGTCAAGGTGGTTCGTGGGCTCGTCGAGCAGCAGCAGGTCGGGTGCCTCGATGAGGAGCTTGCACAGCGCCACGCGACGGCGCTCACCGCCGGAGAGGACGGATACGGGCTGGTCCGGCGGCGGGCAGCGCAGCGCGTCCATCGCCTGGTCAAGCTGAGAGTCGATGTCCCAGGCGTTGGCGGCGTCAATCTCGGTCTGCAGCTTACCCATTTCCTCCATGAGAGTATCGAAGTCCGCGTCGGGATTCGCCATCTCTTCGGAAATTTCGTTGAAGCGGGCGAGCTTGCCGAAGATGTCGGCGGCGCCCAGGCGGACGTTCTCGATGACGGTCTTGGTCTCATCGAGGACCGGCTCCTGCATGAGGATGCCGACCGTGTAACCGGGGGTCAGGCGAGCCTCGCCATTGCTAGGCTCATCCAGGCCGGCCATGATCTTCAGGATCGACGACTTACCGGCACCGTTCGGGCCAACCATACCGATCTTGGCGCCCGGGAAGAAGCTCATGGTGACATCGTCGAGGATGACCTTGTCACCGATGGCCTTGCGAGCCTTGATCATCTGATAAATAAACTCCGCCACGTTTCTCCGTTCGGGTGGTTTGGGGCGCGCCTACGCGCGCGTGTTCCCTCCTATCGTACCGACCCCGCACGGACCAGCGAGCCGCCTAACGGGACGCTAGGGGCGGTGATCCTCATCTCAGCGCCTATTGTCAGGATTTCGCCGCTCCCGCTCCTCACAAGGGTTCCGAGTTGGTTACGGATCCGTAGTGGTTTTCCGAAAACTGTTCCAGTTTTTGAAGAAACGCATGCGTAGGTTTGATTTTTAAGACAAACTTTGAAGTACCGGGGAAAGATTATCTCCCCTGTTAAACACGAGGAAGATCCGATAGGAGGCGGCATGCAGCGCGCAACACGCGTTCCCATTTCGGGTGTTCACTCCCCCGTTTACCACGTCAGCGACACGTCCTCCACGCTCGACCTCGCAGCGGCCCTCCTCGCAGACACGACGACCGCCACTCCCCACCTGACAACGATCATTGCCGATCGCCAAAACGCGGGCCGCGGTCGCCTCGGACGCACGTGGACAGCCCCGGATGGTCAGGCTCTCCTCGCCTCCACCATCGTCTCCCTCCCCACCTCATTCCCCACCGAGATGCTCGGCTGGCTCGTGCACGCGTGCGCGCTCTCCGTGCGCCACGCGCTCTCCGCGCGCCTGTCGCCCCTCGGCCACACCGTTTCTCTCAAGTGGCCCAACGACGTGCTCGTCGACGGAGCGCGCAAAGTCTGCGGCATCCTCGCCCAACTCGCCCCGGCCTCGTCCCCGTTTACCACGAGCGCGATCCTCGGCTACGGCATCAACATCGCCCAGGACTGCGATCACCTGGCCACTCCGCAAGCCACTTCCCTGTACGCCGAGGGCGACACCGGGGCCGGAGCCGATCCCACCTCCGTCTCCCACACCCTGCTTGCCCAGATCCTCACCGGGCTCGACTCTCGCATCCGACGCCTCGTCGCCCATGGAAACGCGCGCGACTGTGGGCTGGCTGACGAGGCCGCGAGCGCACTGCCGCTCCTGGGGACGAGGATCGCCCTCGCGAAGCCGACGGATCCGAATGGTCATCCTGCGATGGAAGGCGTTGCCCTGGGGCTGAGCCCGACCGGCTCCCTGCTCGTGGCCACGGACGATGGGCGCACTCACGACGTTAACGCCGGGGATGTCCTGGCTACCGGAATTCCTCTGACAACCGTTCACGACACCAAGGAGAAGCGTGCGAACAATTAATCGAATCCTCGTCGCCAACCGCGGAGAAATCGCTCTGCGCGTGTGCCGCACGGCCACGGACATGGGCATCGCAACGATCGCTGTTTACGCCGATCAGGATATGGCTGCGCCTCATACGCGCGAGGCCGACGAGGCCCTGTCCCTGGGTGGCGACGATGCGGCGTCGACGTATCTGAACGGTGAGAAGATCCTGGCGATCGCACTGGAGACGGGCGCGGATGCGATTCATCCGGGCTACGGCTTCCTGTCGGAGAACTCTGAGTTTGCGCGCGCCGTCGAGGACGCCGGAATCGCATGGCTCGGTCCCGCGTCTTCCGTCATCGACGCTCTGGGCGACAAGATCAAGGCCCGCCGCGTCGCCGAGGCGTGCGGCGTGGCTCCGGTCCCGGGCGTCTCCGAGCCCGTGACCTCGCGCGAAGAGGTCGAGGCCTTCATCACCTCGGCCGGTTACCCCGTGGTGCTCAAGCGCGCGGACGGCGGCGGTGGCCGAGGCATCAGCATCATCCGTTCGCAGGATGACCTCGACCTGTTCTTCGCGCGCCACACGGACGCTGCCGACCTGGGCGCTTACTTCGTCGAGCGTTTCGTCGAGGTGGCTCGCCACGTGGAAACGCAGTCGGCGCGCGATGCTCTGGGTAATTTCCACGTCATCTCGACCCGCGACTGCTCGGTGCAGCGTCGCAACCAAAAGCTCGTCGAAGAGGCTCCCGCCCCCTTCCTGCCCGAGGGCGCGTACGAGACGCTCGTGAACGCGTCGCGCGCGCTGTTTGATCACGTCGACTACGTGGGCGTAGGCACGGTTGAGTTCCTGCTCGAACCAGACGGCAACATCTGGTTCCTCGAGGTCAACCCGCGTCTGCAGGTTGAGCACCCCGTGTCCGAGGAAGTCACAGGCATCGACCTGGTACGCGAGCAGATTCGGATCGCACAGGGCCTGCCACTCACCATTCCCCCGGAACCTCGCGGCCACTCCTTCGAGTTCCGCGTGACCTCCGAGGATCCCTCGAAGGACCTGACCCCCACGGCCGGCCGCCTCGATGAGGTGCACTGGCCCCTGGGCCCCGGCATCCGTCTGGAGCTGGGTATTGATGAGGGCGACTCCGTGCAGACCGCCTTCGATTCCATGATCGCCAAGATCATCGTCACGGGCGCGGATCGCGAGCAGGCGCTGGCCCGCTCGCGCCGTGCGCTGGCGGAGTTCGCGGTACAGGGCGTGGCCACCCCGGTGCCCGTCTACCAGGATATCATCAACGATCCCGACTTCTGCGGCGTCGGCGGCTTCAACGTCTCCACGCGCTGGTTCGAGACGACGTTCATGCCCCAGCACGACTACTCGGATCTGGCAGTGCCCGCCGAGGCCTCGTCGACGGCTGATCTGCCGCGTCAGACCTACATCATCGAGCTGGATGGCCGCCGCGTGTCGCTGACGCTGCCGGCCGGCATGTTCAACGCACCGTCCGGCGCGGCCACTCGGCCACCGCAGCCGCTGCGCTCTGCCCCGCGTCGCGCGGGCGTACACGCCCAGGCCGGCCCCCACCAGGGCACCCCCGGCGACATCGTCGCCCCCATGCAGGCCATCGTCGTTGCCCTCGCCGTGTCCGAGGGCGACCAGGTCGAGGAAGGCCAGCTCGTGGCCGTCCTCGAGGCCATGAAGATGGAAAAGCCTCTGCTGGCCCCGCGCGCAGGCACCGTCACCTCCCTGTCGATCAAGCAGGGCGACACCGTGACCGCCGGGACTCGCATCGCCCACATCGCCACTGAAGAGGAGGCACAATGAGCACCCCCAGCCCGCTCACGCGTGACGGGTTCATCCAGGCCCAGGACGCGATCGCGCAGGCCGCCGAGGAGAAGGCCGCCCAGCGCCAGCACGCAAAGAAGAAGCTGACGGCGCGCGAGCGCCTGTCTCTCTTCTTTGATGACGGCGTGTGGCACGAGGTCGGTCAGTTCATCGGTGGTTCGGTGCGCGAGGGGCGCATCGGTTCTGCTGTGGCTGCCGGTTACGGCCGTGTGCAGGGGCGCATGGTCGCCGCCTACGCGCAGGACTTTTCGGTGCTGGGTGGCACCCTGGGTAAGGTCGAGGGCGACAAGATCGTCGATCTGATTGACCGCGGCATCCGCATGCGTATTCCGATCGTTGGCATTCAGGATTCGGGTGGCGCCCGCATCCAGGAGGGCGTCGTCGCACTGGCACAGTACGGCCGCATCTTCAAGAAGACCTGCGAGGCCTCGGGCCTGGTTCCCCAGATTTCAATCATCCTGGGACCCTGTGCCGGTGGCGCTGTGTATCAGCCGGCTCTGACCGACTTCATCGTCATGACGCGCGAGAATTCGCACATGTTCGTGACGGGCCCGGACGTCGTCGCCGCGACGACCGGTGAGAAGGTCACGCTCGATGAGCTCGGTGGCGCTGCAATCCACAACTTCCAGTCCGGCGTCGCCCACCACATGGCCGACACGGAGGAAGAGGCGATCGACTACGTGCGATCCCTCCTGGACTACCTGCCCTCTTCGTGCGAGGTGGCTCCCCCCAAGTACGAGTACATTCCCAATCCCGAGGACGAGGCTGCAGCCCGCGCGGTCGCCGACCTGGTGCCGACCTCGGTGCGTCAGCCCTACGACGTACGCGACGTGGTGCGCTCGCTCGTGGACCACGGCGAATACGTGGAGATTCAGGACCTGTTCGCTCCCAACGTGACGATTGGTTTTGCGTGCGTCGATGGCCAATCGGTGGGTATCGTGGCGAACCAGCCGATGAACGATGCCGGCACCCTCGACGTCGACGCCTCGGAGAAGGCGGCGCGTTTCGTCCGCTTCTGCGACGCCTTTGGCCTGCCGATCGTCACCTTCGTGGACGTTCCCGGCTACCGTCCGGGCACCGAGCAGGAACAGGCCGGCATCATCCGCCGCGGCGCGAAGGTGATCGTCGCCTATGCGAACGCGACCGTGCCAATGGTGACCGTCATCCTGCGTAAGGCCTACGGCGGCGCCTACATCGTCATGGGTTCGAAGTCGATCGGCGCGGACCTGGCGTTCGCGTGGCCCGACGCCCAGATTGCCGTCATGGGCGCCGAGGGCGCGGCGTCGATCATGTACCGCCGCGAGCTTGCCGCCGCCCGCGAGAACGGCACCTTCGAGGAGACGAAGGCCTCACTCGTGGCCCGCTACGAGGAGGAGACCGTCAACCCGGAGGTGTCCGTTGCCTCGGGTCAGCTCGACGCCATCATCGCTCCCGCTGATACCCGTCAGACCATCATCGATTCCCTGCACCTGCTGGCCACGAAGGACCAGCGCGCACCCCACGTTAAGCGTCACGATAACGGCCCTCTGTGACCGGCGTCGTTTGAGAAGAATTGTCCCCGAAGGAAAGTAAGAACATGTCGTTTGTGTCCTCGCTAAATGAGACCCCCTACGCCCTGACCTTTGCCGGTCAGGCCACCCCGTGGCGCGCCGCCCTCGACGAAATTGCTCGAGATCCTGAGATCGCCGAGATCGTCGCCGGCGTCATCAAGGCCTCGGACCAGGTACTCTCCCCCGTGCGCCGCTCGCTGGCCACCCAGTCGGTCGCTTCCCTGCCCTTCGAGCTGCCCGCAGCCCCCGAGTCTGCGGCCGTTACCCGCGACGTGGCTGGCCCGGACGAGGCCGCTCTGTCGGTTCCCGGTATCGTCGCCACCCAGCTCGGCGCTCTCATCGACCTGACGCGCGCCGGCCTCAACATCGTCGCCCACCAGCCCACCGCGTTCGAGGGCCACTCTCAGGGCGTACTTGGCGTGGAGATCGCCCGCGCGTGGATCGCCGGGGACGAGGCCCGGGCTGCTTGCGTGTTCGCGCTCGCTCGTCTGATCGGCGCGGCCGCCGCTCGTATCACGCGCCGTGCCCGCGCCCCGCACGCCGGGGATGCGACCTACATGGTGTCCGTGCGCGGCGTGTCCGATGCTCTCCTCGAACGCATCGTCGAGTCCCTTCCGTCGACCTCGCACCCGCTCTCTATCGCTCTGCGCAACGACACCGACACGCACGTTGTTTCGGGCGCCCCGAACGACCTGGCGTCGCTGGTCGCCGCCATCGAGCGTGCCGCCGCCAAGGACAAGGCCGCGCACGACGCACGCGAGCGCGGCGGCCGTCCGCTGACCCCCGTGTGCGAGTACCTGCCGGTCTACGTGCCCTTCCACTCCCCCATGTTGGCCGACGCCCTCGCCCTCGTGGACGAATGGGCCGCCCAGTGCGGTATCGACACCGAGCTGGCCCACTCCCTGGCATCCGCTGTGCTCACGACGCCCGTGGACTGGCCCGCGCAGGTCAGCACCGCCGCCGAGTCCGGCGCGCACTGGATCATCGACATGGGCCCGGGTGCCACGACGGTGCGCATGACCCGTGCCCTCGTCGAGGGCACCGGCGTTGGCGTCATCGCCGCAGGCACCGCCTCTGATCGCGACAAGGCCGCGACCCCCGGTTGGGCCCCCGAGCCGGGTACCGACTGGTCCCATCTGCGCCCCAGCCTCGTGACTCTGCCCGACGGCAAGACCGTCGTCGACACCGCGTTCTCACGCCTCACCGGCCGTTCCCCCGTCCTCCTGGCTGGCATGACCCCCACGACTGTCGACCCCGAGATCGTTGCAGCGGCCGCGAACGCCGGCTTCTGGGCCGAAATGGCCGGCGGCGGCCAGGTCACCGAAGAGGTCTACAACGAGAACCTGGCGGGCCTGCGCGCTCAGCTGCGCCCCGGCCACACCGCCGAGTTCAACTCCATGTTCCTGGACCGTTACCTGTGGAACCTTCAGTTCGGCCAGGCCCGCATCGTGTCACGTTCGCGTGCGTCCGGCGCCCCCATTGACGGCGTCGTCGTCTCCGCGGGTATCCCCGAACAAGACGAGGCATTGGCTCTCATCGCGCAACTGCGCGCCGACGGCTTCCCCTACGTGGCCTTTAAGCCCGGCACGGTCGACCAGATCCGCAAGGTCATCGCGATCGCCCGCGAGGCCGACCCGATCAAGGTCATCGTCCAGGTCGAGGACGGCCACTCCGGCGGCCACCACTCCTGGGAGGACCTGTCTGACCTGCTGTTGGCCACCTACGCCCAGCTGCGCGCCCAGTCCAACATTGTCCTGACCGTGGGCGGCGGCATCGGCACCCCCGAGCGTGCCGCTGACTTCCTCACCGGCGACTGGTCGGCTCGCTACGGCCGTCCGCCTATGCCCGTCGACGGCGTCCTCGTGGGTACCGCCGCGATGACCACGAAGGAAGCGCACACCACGAAGGCCGTCAAGGAACTCCTCGTCGCGACGCCGGGCGTTCCCGACAGCGACGAGATGGCCGGCTGGGTCGGCGAAGGCGTGACCCGTGGCGGCATGACCTCCGGCCTGTCCCACCTGCGTGCCGACATGCACGAGGTCTCCAACGCGGCGGCCGCAGCCGCGCGCATCATCGCCGAGATCGGCTCCGACGGCGCCCAGGTGCGCGCCCGTAAGGACGAGATCGTCGAGATCCTCTCCCACACGGCAAAGCCCTACTTCGGTGATCTGGAAGAGATGACCTACGAGGCCTGGGTGCGCCGCTTCGCCGATCTGTCCTACCCGTGGGTCGATCCCACATGGCAGATCCGCTACCACGACCTCCTCCAGCGCGTCGAGGCGCGTCTGGCCCCTGTGGATCACGGCGAGGTCGAAACCCTGTTCCCAACCGTCGAGGACGTCGCCGACGCGCACGCCGCGGCTGATCGCCTGCTGGCCGCCTACCCGAACGCCGCGACCACGCACGTCACCCCCATCGACGCCGCCTGGTTCCCGGCCCTGTGCCGTTCCTACCCCAAGCCGATGCCCTTCGTCCCGATCCTGGACGACGACCTCATCCGCTGGTGGGGCCAGGACTGCCTGTGGCAAGCGCAGGACGAGCGCTACACCGCCGACCAGGTCCGCATCATCCCCGGCCCCGTCTCCGTGGCTGGCATCGACCGAGTCGACGAACCCGTCGCTTCCCTCCTGGGCCGCTTCGAGGCTGCCGCAGCCGAGCGCCTCGCTGCCTCGGGTGCCGTCGCGACGCCCGTCGCCTCACGTCTGGGCAACGGCAAGCCCGCCGCCACCCGCGAGGAATGGCTGCGCAAGGTCCCCTTCATTTCGTGGACCGGCCACCTGATGACCAACCCCGCCTCCATCCTCGACGAGGATCGCGTCTGTCTGAACCCGACCGACACCGGCGTGGACATGGTGATCCGCCTGGACACCGCCTGGGATAACGACCCGCGCGGCGCCGAGAAGCACGCGGTGCGCGAGCTGGTCTTCCCGCTGGTTCTGTCCGGCGAAGACGGCGCGGTCCCGGTCATTGACGAGGCCAAGCTGCCCCAGCACATGTACGCGATGCTCGCAGCGACCGCCGGCGTGACCTCCGTGTCCGTCGCCGACGACACCGTGGACGCACTGCCGGTCATGGTGCCTTCCTCGAAGTCCGTCTTCGGCGAGGCCCACTACTCCTTCACGCTGGCCCCCACCCTGGGATTCGACCACGCCGAGGCCACCGGCGCTGCCCTGCCCGCCACCTACGAGCTGGCCGCCTGGGCTCCCGACGCCCTGCTCGGCCCCGCCTGGCCTGCGATCTACGCGGCCCTGGGTTCGGCCATCCACAACGACTACCCGGTCATTGAAGGCCTGCTCAACGCCGTCCACCTCGATCACTCGATCACGCTGGAGTACACGCCCGAGCAGATGCTCGAGCGCGGCATCACGACGATCGACGTGACCAGCCACGTGGCCGCCGTCGACGAGTCCTCCTCCGGCCGTATCGTCACGGTGGCCCTTGAACTCACCTCGAACGGTGAGTACGTGGGCTCCACGCAGGAGCGTTTCGCGATCCGTGGCCGCGCCACCGGCAACCGCGCACCTTCCGAGGCCGCGCCCTTCGGCGGCGCGAACATCGAGGTCGTCGACACGCCGCGCTCAGTCCTGCGCCGCGTGAGCGTCAAGGCTCCCGACGACATGACGCCCTTTGCGATCGTCTCGGGCGACTATAACCCGATCCACACCTCCTACGCGGCCGCCAAGGTCGCTGGCATGGACGCGCCTCTCGTGCACGGCATGTGGCTGTCTGCCACCGCTCAGCACGCGGCCGAGGCCGTCGTCGCGGGTCAGGGCGGCGCTCAGATCGCCGGCTGGACGTACTACATGTACGGCACCGTCGACCTGAACGACGAGGTTGAGATCACCGTCGAGCGCGTCGGCCGCGTCGTCGGTGGCGGCCTGTCCCTCGAGGTCACCTGCCGCATCAACAAGCAGGTCGTCTCTCGCGCGTCGGCCTACACCTTCGCCCCGAAGGTTGCCTACGTCTACCCCGGCCAGGGCATCCAGAGCGCCGGCATGGGCCTGGACGAGCGCACCAAGTCCAAGGCCGTGGACGAGGTCTGGCGCCGCGCCGATGCGCACACCCGCTCGGCGATGGGCTTCTCCATCCTGGCGATCGTGCGCGACAACCCGACCGAGATCGTGGCGCGCGGCGTGACCTACCGTCACCCCGAGGGCGTCCTGAACCTCACGCAGTTCACGCAGGTCGCGCTCGCGACGCTCGCGATCGGCCAGACAGCCCGCATGCGCGAAGAAGGCGTCCTGGTTCCGGGCGCGGCCTTCGCCGGTCACTCGCTGGGCGAGTACGACGCGCTGGCTGCCTACGCCGAGGTCTTCCCCCTCGAGACCGTTCTCGACCTGGTCTTCCAGCGTGGCTCCACGATGCACTCGCTCGTGCCCCGCGACGAGAACGGCCGTTCAAACTACCGCATGGGTGCCCTGCGCCCGAACCAGTTCGGCGTCGACGACGCTCACGTCGTCGAGTACGTCGCCTCGATCGCACAAGCATCGGGCGAGTTCCTCCAGATCGTGAACTTCAACCTGGCCGACCAGCAGTACGCGGTCGCCGGTACGGTCGCGGGCCTGAAGGCCCTCGAAGAGGACTCCACCAAGCGCGCCGCCGAGCGCGGCGGCAAGCGTCCCTTCATGTACGTTCCCGGCATCGACGTGCCCTTCCACTCCACTGTCCTGCGCAGCGGCGTGGCGGACTTCCGCATGAAGCTCGACGAGCGTATTCCTGCCGAGATCGATCCTTCGAAGCTCGTGGCCCGCTACATCCCCAACCTGGTGGCACGTCCCTTCGAACTGACCCGCGAGTTCGCCCAGTCCATCCTTGACGTGGTTCCCTCCGACACGGTGCGCGAGATGCTCGAGACGGAGGGCGCATGGGACGCGGCACTGGCCAACCCGGGTGTCCTGACCCGCACGCTGCTCATCGAGCTGCTGTGCTGGCAGTTCGCATCCCCGGTACGTTGGATTAAGACGCAGCGCGTGCTGCTCTCGACCGAAGAGACTGCCCCCGGCGTTGCTGGCCTGGGAGTCGATCAGGTTATCGAGGTCGGCCTCGGTGCTGCCCCGACCCTGGCCAACCTGGCCTCCCGCACCCTGCTCGCCCCCGAGTTCGCGCTCTCTCGTGTCGAGGTGTTCAACGTCCAGCGCGATGAGCCCCGCGTTTACGCGACCGACGTCGCCGTGATCGAGGAGGAAGAGGACGAGGAGATCACCCCGGCAGCCCCCGCCGCCGAGGCCGCTCCGGCT
>CABKMD010000015.1 GCA_902373435.1 uncultured Actinomyces sp. | reverse complement strand
CCTCGTCAGTGTACGGGTGGCACGGGCGCAGGCCGTGCACGTGTCCCTCAGGCTTTCAGGGCCTCGGCGGGGAAGTCCTGCGGGTGATCCGTGAAGATACCGGTGACGCCCCACGAGGCCAGCTCGCGGGCCTGGTCGACGTCGTTGACGGTCCACACGTTGACCTCGAAGCCCGCGTCGCGCATCGCGCGCACGTCGGACTCGGTGAGGCCCTCAACGCCCGGGTGGACAGCGGTGGCACCCAGGGCTGCAGCGCCCTCGCGCCACTCCTCGGAGGCGCGCTCAATCAGCCAGCCGAGCGCAACCGACGGGCACGCCTCGTGGAAGGCCGCGAGGAGGTCGTGGTCGAAGGACGAGACGATGAGTCGGGAGGGAACCTTGTCGCCAGCAAGCGTGACTGCCAGAGCCTCGATCAGGCGCTCGCGCAGGCGATCCCCGCCTGCGCAGGGCTTGATCTCGAGGTTCGCGCCCATCTGCTGAGCGTGCGCGAAGGCGAGTACATCGGTGGCCTCGGGAATGCGCTCGAAGCGGTACGTGTCCGAGAACCAGCGGCCCGCGTCCAGTCGGCGGATGTCCGAGAAGCCGAGCTGGTAGTAGGAGCCGGACCCCGTCGTCGTGCGGTCCAAGGTGTCGTCGTGAATGACGATCAGCGAACCGTCGCCCGTGATGTCCACGTCGAACTCGAACCACCGTGCACCGACCTCCATGGCCTTGGCGAACGCGGCGATCGTGTTCTCGGGAGCCAGGGAAGACGCGCCCCGGTGGGCAAAGATACGGGGAAATTCAGACATAGGTGCTCCTAGTGTGAACGGGACGGGGCGTTGTGCCCCCTCACCATAGGTCGGGGTTCGCCTCGGCGCTGAGCATGGACGCGCGACCCGGACCGGGCTCGATGAGCACGGCTTCGTCGCGCTTAGACGGCAGGATTGTTTTCACGTACGAGGCGACGGCCTCATCGCGAGGCACGTCGTGGCCGGCCTGCTGGGCCATGTACCAGCGGTGTTCGAGATATTCGTGGTAGAGCTGCGCGGGCTCCAGCTTGCCCGCCAGCTCGCGCGGAATCGCGCGCACCGTGGGGTTGAACACGTCAGTGATCCACTCGTGGGCAGCCTGCTCGAGGGGAATGTCCTGGAAGCCATTCGTTGCGCGCCACACGTCAATGTCGGCGAGGAGGCGCGCTGCCTGGTGTTCACCGACGTCCATGCCGGTCAGGCGCATGAACTTACGGTTATGGTGACCGGCGTCGACCACCTTGGGCTGAATGACGAGGCGCTCACCGGAGGAATCGGTGGACATGTGCAGCTCGGCGACGTCGAAACCGAGGTCGTTGAGGCGACGGATGCGCTCGTTGACGAGGTACTGGCGCTGATCGTTTGGAATGGATTCTTCGGCGGTGACTTCGGTCCACAGCAGGTCGTACTGGGTGCGGATGCGGTCGCCGACGTCGATCGGGTCGGCGTCTTCGGGGAAGAATCCGCCGGCCTGGAGGTCCATGAGCTCCCCGATGATGTTCGTGCGGGCCAAGTCGATGTCGTACTCGCGCTGGCCGGGGGTGAGATTCGGGTGCAGTTCGCCGGTTTCGGCGTCGACCAGGTAGGCGGCGAACTCGCCCGCGTCGCGGCGGAACAGCGTGTTCGATAGGGAGACGTCGCCCCAGTAGAAGCCCAGGAGATGCAAGCGAACGAGGAGGAGGGCGAGCGCGTCGATGAGTCGCGTCGCCGTATCCTCACGCATCGACAGGGAGAACAGTGCGCGGTAGGGGAGAGAGAACTGCAGGTGCTCGGTGATGAGGACCGCGTTGAGTTCCTCTCCCTCGGGGCTCTCGCGTCCCGTGATGACGGCGACCGGTTGGACTGACGGGGCGTCCAGGCGTGTTAGGTCGCGCAGGCGGTCGTACTCGTGATGAGCGACCGTCGGACCGATCTCCTTGACTGCGAGCACGCGACCGGACAGGTTCACGAAGCGCACGACGTGGCGGGAAATGCCGCGGGGCAGCGCAGCGAGTAGGTTGGACGGCCACTCCTCGAGGGGAACATCCCACGGGAGGTCCAAAAGGGCGGGGTCGATTGCGGCCGCCGTAATGTCCAATGCCATAAGCTCATTGTCTCACCTTGAACGCCGTGCGTGTAGCCCCAAAATCAGAATCTGCGCTAGTCGCGGCCAAGAACACACACGGGTATGACGAAACCCCGGCCTCGTCCTGGAGGTACGGAGTGGACGAGGCCGGGGCCGATTATCGCTGTGCGTGAGCGCTAGGTGTCACTCGGGCAGACGGGTGCCCGTTGCAGCGGAGAAGTTGTGCTGCTGACCCTCGCGGATGCGCACGTGCAGGACGCCGCCGCGCGCGGGGGCGGTACGCGGGGGAACGCGCACGATCAGCTGCTTGCCGGTGCCCTCGGAACCGGAGCCCAGGGTCTCGCCTTCGGCGGCGCCGGCCAGGTGGCCGTATACGTAGGCGTCCGAGCCGAGCTCCTCGACGAAGTCGACCTCGACGGGGATGGTGCCCTCGGAGCCGTCGGCAACGACGTCCAGGCCCTCGGGACGGAAACCGATCTTGATCTTTCCGCCGTCTTCAGCGGTCATCGCGGCGCGGGCGGCCTCGGAGACGCGCACGCGCGCGGGGCCGAGCTTGGCCCACTCGCCCTCGACCGTGAAAGTGCCCAGGTTCATGGCGGGGGAGCCGATGAAGCCAGCGACGAACTCGTTGGCGGGACGCTCGTACATCTCCTGCGGGGTGCCGCACTGCTGGAGGAGGCCGCCGGCGAGGACTGCGATGCGGTCGCCCATCGTCAGAGCCTCGGTCTGGTCGTGAGTGACGTACACGGTGGTGACGCCGAGCTCACGCTGCAGGGAGGCGATCTGCGTACGGGTCTGGACACGCAGCTTGGCGTCCAGGTTCGACAGGGGCTCGTCCATGAGGAACACCTGGGGCTTACGGACGATCGCGCGGCCCATGGCGACACGCTGACGCTGGCCACCGGACAGGGCCTTGGGCTTGCGATCCAGGTAGGGCTCCAGGTCGAGGATCTTGGCGGCCTCTTCGACGCGCTTGTTGATCTCATCCTTGGGGGTGCCGGCGATCTTCAGGGCGAAGCCCATGTTCTCGCGCACCGACATGTGGGGGTAGAGGGCGTAGTTCTGGAACACCATCGCGATGTCGCGGTTCTTCGGCGGGACGTCCGTGACGTCCTTGTCGCCGATGAGGATGCGGCCGGAGTTCACGTCCTCCAGGCCGGCGAGCATACGCAGAGAGGTCGACTTGCCACAGCCGGAGGGGCCGACGAGAACGAGGAATTCGCCGTCCTTGATCTCGAGGTCGAGCTGGTCGACGGCGGGCTTGTCGGAACCCGGGTAGATGCGGGTCGCCTTGTCAAAGGTAACGGTTGCCATGGAGTTTTCCTTCCCACCGGCAGGTACGTGCCGGACGATCCGTAGTGGGGTGACCGTGGAGCGTCTTCGCCCACGGAGTGCGAACGCGGATCGTTCCGCGCGCGCGACTAATAGTGAAGCTAGCATGCTCGGTCGAGAGTGTACAGTTCGGGCCACATGGTGGATTGACAGCGTCTGTTCGCCCCTCACTTTCAGGGACGAGGCCGGGGCCGCCCCGCGCGGGTGGCCGCAGATGAGGGAGGGGCCAGGTAGGCTGAGGGCGTGGAAGAAGGCGAGGAACTGGGCGGCTACAGGCTGATCCGTCGGCTCGGTACGGGCGGAGCGGGGACGGTCTGGCTCGCCGAAGACGGGGGCGGCACGCGTGTCGCCCTCAAAGCCGTGCACCCGGCGATGGCCGCCTCGGAGGAGTCTCGCCAGCGCCTGGAACGCGAGACGCGCACCGTGAACTCCGTGCGCTCGCCTTTCGTCGCGCACATCGTCGATGCGGAAACCGAGGCCTCCCAGCCTTTCGTCGTTTCGGAGTACGTGGAGGGTCCCACGCTCGCGGAAATCCTCATCTCCGGGCCGGTTCCTCTGCGCGGCGTCGCCGCCCTGTCCTATCACCTGGCGTCCACGATAGCGGCCGTTCATCACGCCAATATCATCCACCGCGACATTAAGCCTTCCAACATCATCTGTTCGCCTCGCGGCCCGGTGCTCATCGACTTTGGCATCGCGATGGCGACCTCCGATCACCACCTGACCAGCACCGGCCTCGTGTCGGGGACGGCCGGGTACACCGCCCCCGAGCTCCTGCAGGGTCATGGTGCCACGAAAGAGTCGGACTGGTGGGCGTGGTGCGCCACCCTGCTATCCTGCGCCACCGGGCACCCGCCGTTTGGCAAGGGCGACGTGTCCGCCACGATGCTGCGCGTCCTCGAAGGGGACCCCGACCTGGCCGGACTGCACCCCATGGTCGCCGACGCGCTCGCGGGCGGCCTCGCCCCCGATCCCGACGATCGTCCGTCACCTTCCCTGATTGTTGCCGATCTCATGAGCGCTGTTGGGTGGGCGCCCGGCGAGCTCGACTACGTGACCGTGAACTGGGCGCAGCTGCTCGACACGGGCATGCGCACGCAGATGGTGAACTCCGACCCCCAGGAGATTGCCGCGCCTCCGGAGTGGGAGGACGCCGGGCAGCGTCCGGACGCCTCCGGCGCGCGCGCCGTCTCCTATCCGCAGTATCCGCGTCGCGACGCCTCGGAATTCACAGCGGCGAACGATCACACCGACGTCGTGGACACCGCGTCCGCGGCGGAGGGCTACGGTGACTGGTCTGACGATGCCGGAGAGGTTGCCTGGCATGATGACGCAACCGACACGTGGCAGGTCGTCGATGATGCGGACCCCACCGAGGTCATGGCCCCCTACCTGCAAGCGCCGTACGCGCAGCCGCAGGGTGCCTATGATCCCGGTTTTGCTCCCGGATACAGGCAACAGTCCTATCCGCAGGCTGGAGTCGCCCCGCAGCAGATGGCAACAGGCCCCCAGTGGAATCTCAACCCGGCGATGGGGGCGGGTGCCGCGTCGGCGGATGGGGCCTCGTCCACCGCGAAGGGGACATGGATCTCGGGCGCCGCAGTGCTGGCCCTCCTGGCCTTACTGCCCTTCCTCTTCGGTCTCACTGGCTCCATGATCGTGGGGATCGCGCTCATCGCTTTCGGCCTGATCGGCGCGATGGAGCGGTGGCTGGAGCGCCGTCGGATCTTGCGAGGTGCAAAGGCCAGCGATACGGCCGCCGTCATCGCCATGTCGCCCATCCTGCTGGTGCGCTCGATCCTATCGACAGCGCTTGGCCTCGTCGTCGGAGGCCTCATTCCGTACGGGATCTGGACCTTCGTGTCCTACTCGCGCGAAGGGCGCGTCCTGTGGTCATGGCCCGCCGATGTCGTCGCTACCACCGCTGTCGATCGCACGGACTACTGGCTGAGTGACCCGCGAGCCGTGATCGTCGTGTGGGCGCTCGCCGCGCTGATGATGCTGACTGCCTGGCTCATGCCGTTCACTGCCGATCTGAGGGTCGGTGTGTCCACAGCGCTGCGCTCGATCGTGCGTCCTGCCTGGGGGCGAGGCCTCCTCGCGGTAGGCTGTGTGGGGTTCCTTGTGGGTGCGTGGTTCATCGTCACGGGTGGGCTGACGCACTGAGCGCGTTCAGACCGCGCCCGATATTCTTGCAACATTCAACTACTTTCGGAAGGTGAGTACATGGCTCAGAAGAAGAAGCCGGCCATCGACCCCGTGCGCGCGAAAGCCGCCCAGATGCGCCAGGCGCAGGAGCGCGCTGACCGCCGCACCCGCATCATCGTCATTTCTGCCGTCGCTGTCATCGTCCTCGCGGTCGTCGCAGCCGTCGGCGGCGTGATCTGGAAGCAGCAGGCGCAGGTCAACGCTGCCCGCAACGTCGACGCCTCCGAGGTCCTTGGCACCTACGCTGACGGACGCCCGATCATCGTCAATGCAAACGGCGTCGTCGTCGAGGCGGACCCGAACCTGCCTACCCTCACCGAGTACTTCGACTACTCCTGCCACGCGTGCGCTGATGTCGACGCATACATGGGCAAGGATCTCACCACGTGGGCCGCCGAAGGTCACTACAACATTGAGCTCCAGCCGGTCATTACCGTCAACATGGACTACCTGAAGCCCGCGACGGGCGCATCGCTCGTCGTCGCGCAGAAGGCGCCCGACAAGTGGGTGGACTTCCACCACGCGCTGCTCGCCTACTTCCGCACCCAGTTCCAGGCCTCCAACGGCACCGTCGTCCAGAACCTTGACGCCTCCTGGAAGCAGGTCAAGGTGATCGCCGCCGAGGTTGGCGTCCCCTCCGACGTCATCGACACCTTCCCGGTCAATGCCGTTGAGGACTACCTCAAGGCATCGACCACCGCCTGGCAGAACGCCGGCTACAGCGGTCGTGGCAACGGTCTCGGCACGCCCGAGCTCGTCAAGGATCACTCCACCGTGATCCCGCTCGGCACCCAGCTGGGCGAGCTACGCCAGAGCATCGCGAACGAATTCGGTATCACCGATTCCGCGACTCAGGGCACCACCGAAACCCCGGCCCCCGAGGCCACAGCGCCCTCCCAGAACGGCGCCGACGAGACACAAAGCTCTGAGACGGCCGACAGCTCCAACTGAGGCTTCCATCAGTGAGGGGTGGGACCGCCACGCGGTCTCACCCCTCAGTCTTTTGTTCGAGCACGCGACGCGCACGTCAACCCGACTTTTTCGCCAGCCCTCCGGTCCACCCGAGCCTCACACCACGGCACCCATGGCGCACAAAACCACACAGCCCGCCCGCGCGAACCAGCCCCCACCTGTGGCACACTAGTGTCCGCCGCCGGCTTAGCTCAGTTGGTAGAGCAGCTGTCTTGTAAACAGCAGGTCATCGGTTCGAGTCCGATAGCCGGCTCCATGGAGTCCCTCACCGCGGCACCGCAGCCGCAGCCCACCTCACCTCATCGGGTGAGGTGCCCCGGCCTCGTCAATGAGAAGCGCCCAGCGACCAATCCACGCCCGACGCCCCCTGTGCCTCCAGTAGCTGATTCGCGCGCGAAAACGGCTTTGACCCAAAAAACCCTCGATACGCCGACAGCGGCGACGGGTGGGCGGACGCAATAATCGGCGTGTCACCCAGACGTGGCGTGAGCGACTGCGCGTCCCTACCCCACAGAATCGCCACGAGGGGAGCGTGCGAGCCATCCGAACGCTTCCGGGACACCAGAGCGTCAATGGCGCACTGCGTCACCTCCTCCCAGCCTCGGCCTCGATGCGATGCGGGAGCGCCCGGGCGCACCGTCAACACCCGGTTCAGCAGGCACACGCCCTGCTCGCTCCACGGCGACAGATCACCCGACGTCGGAGTGGGAACACCCATATCCTCGCTCAGCTCGCGGAAAATGTTGATCAGCGACTTGGGTAACGCCACGCCCGGGTGCACCGAAAACGACAGCCCCATCGCGTGCCCCGGCGTCGGATACGGATCCTGCCCGACGATGAGAACCTTCACCTTGTCAAACGGATACGTGAAAGCGCGGAGAACATCCGTGCCCGCAGGCAGGTAGCCGCACCCCTCCTCGACCTCAGCGGCCAACATTGCGCCCAACTCGTGGATGCGCCCCTCCACAGGAGCCAGCGCCCGAGCCCAGCACGGATCAATCAACTCAGCCAATGGGCGCGGATTGTGTTCACTCATGGCACCAGCCTAATGCCGCACAGGCCACGCCACATTCCCCGCGCGCCACCCGCGCCCCACTCCTCCTTTTCCGATAGTCTGAATGCGTGAGTTCTCAGTACCCCAGGGATGAATTTGACCGCGCCGGCGAAGATATGCCCGTCGGCATGCATCGCCCCAAGCCGTCCAAGTGGAAGAACGTCTGGCCTTTCCTGGCCATCCTTGTGATCGTTCCGGCCCTCGGATGGGCGGCGGCAACCGCCCTGTCGCGCCAGCAGACCACTGTCAGCAATGCGCCCAGCCCCGCCGCGACCACCCCGAGCGCTGCCGCTCCCTCAGCGGCGCCCACAGCCGAGGCCACCGCGTCCGCTGAGCCCACGCCTTCCGCCAGCTCCCCCTCCCCCTCCCCCTCGGCTTCGTCCGAGCCCGACCACGGAGCTGCCATCCAGGTCCTCAACGGAACCGGGACGCAGGGGTACGCCGGCCAGCAGGCTCAGATCCTGAACCAGGCCGGCTACGCGGGCACCTCCGCCGCGAACGCTGACGGCTGGGCCACGCAGACCTCCACCGTCTTCTACGAGGATCCTCGCATGGAGGGAACCGCGAAGGACGTTGCCGCCACGCTCGGTATTTCCAATGTTCGCCAGGAGAGTGGCCTCGGAAACCCCGACATCGTCGTGATCCTGCGATGAGCCTCTGGTATTTGCTGATCCGCCCGGCCCCCTGTGGGGCCGGGCGGTTTTGTTGTCTGTGGCCTCGCTGGTGTTCCGGGCGCAGGAGGCCCCGGCCGCTGTGTGTGCCGGTGGGCGGCGGCCCGCCCGCGAACTGTCCGCGCTGCGAGCTTCGCTCGGCGCGCCGGCTCGAAGCCCGGCCAGGTCCCGCCGCCGCCCACCGGCACGGCGGCAGGTTCCTACGGCGCCCTCCACACCAGCGGGACCTTCGCGGCTGATGTTGCTCGGCGCGTCGGCTGGAAGCGCAGCTATGGCTGTCAATCAGCAACTTCGCACGTAATTCGTCTATGAATCATTCAAATATCGAATTTGCGTCGTTGGAATTGCAGCGTTTTTTGGGCATCTCGAAAAATGACCGTGATAAATTACGTGCGACATTTGGCTTGGGGGTAGTGTCGTCGCCGCCCATGGATATCGCAACCAGGCGCCGCCCACGGGCGCCGCAGCCTGGCCCTGTTGGTCAGGTGGCCCGGTTGTCTGAAACCATCGTCGCCTTTGCTGGCTGGTATCTGTGTGGGATTGAAACCGCCATCACCTGTGTGGGGGAGAAATGGGCGTTTTTGCGGCAGTTTTCGGGCGCAGAGGTGTCCTCGGTTTCAGCGGCCCCGTGTTGGGGGTGAACAGTGGTGTCGGGGGTTTCAGGTTTCTGATGATCGCCGCCCGCAGAGGCGTCACTGTTTTCATATGCCCGTCGCCGGTCCTGTGGACCGGGCTGGCGTGTGTGCCCACGGGTGTTCCGGGCACCGCAGCCTAGCCCTCCGGGCCCTCCGGCGCCCTCCACACCGACAGTGCCTGGTGTGGAGGCGCGCTCAGTAGGCTCGCCCCGGCCTCGGCGTAGGTTACTACGCCCTGAGCGCAGCGGACTCAAGCCTTGTGACCTCGCCTTGCACTCTGGGGTGGTGAGTGCCAAAATCATAGTCAGCACTCCGACATGGAGAGTGATAAGACCATCGGTTCGATGAGGCCGCCTCAAAAGCGTGGCCGTCCGTCGCGGGCATCGAACCTGAGCCGCATCGCGGAAGGACACATTTCCAATGAGCAAGATCATCAAGTTTGATGAGGATGCCCGTCGTGGCATGGAGAACGGCCTCAACCTGCTGGCCGACACCGTCAAGGTGACGCTTGGCCCCAAGGGCCGCAACGTCGTGCTCGACAAGAAGTGGGGCGCCCCCACGATCACCAAGGATGGCGTCTCCGTCGCTAAGGAAATCGACCTCGAAGATCCGTTCGAGCGCATCGGCGCCGAGCTGGTGAAGGAAGTTGCCAAGAAGACCGACGACGTCGCGGGTGACGGCACCACCACCGCGACCGTTCTGGCCCAGGCGCTGGTCCACGAGGGCCTGCGTAACGTCGCCGCCGGCTCCAACCCGATCGCCCTCAAGCGCGGCATCGACCAGGCCGTCGAGGCCATCGTCGAGCAGCTGCACGCCGACGCCAAGCCCGTCGAGACCACCGAGCAGATCGCTGCCACGGCCTCTATCTCCGCCAACGACCCCGCCATTGGCAAGCTCATTGCCGAGGCCTTCGAGAAGGTCGGCGCCGAGGGTGTTGTCACCGTCGAGGAGACCAACTCCTTCGACACCACCTTGGAGACCACCGAGGGTATGCGCTTCGACAAGGGCTACCTGTCGGCCTACTTTGTGACCGATCAGGAGCGTCAGGAAGCCGTCCTCGAGGACGCCTACGTCCTCCTCATGGACTCCAAGATCTCCAACGTCAAGGACATCGTCCCCGTTCTGGAGAAGGTCATGCAGACCGGCAAGCCCCTCGCGATCATCGCCGAGGACGTTGAGGGCGAAGCCCTCGCCACGCTGGTCGTCAATAAGATCCGTGGCACCTTCAAGTCTGTGGCCGTCAAGGCCCCCGGCTTCGGCGAGCGCCGCAAGGCGATGCTGCAGGACATGGCCATCTTGACGGGCGGCCAGGTCATCTCCGAGACCGTCGGCCTCTCCCTTGAGAACGCTGACCTCGAGCTGCTGGGCCGCGCCCGCAAGATCGTTGTCTCCAAGGACGAGACCACCATCGTCGAGGGCGCTGGCGACAAGGACATGCTGGATGCCCGCGTGCGCCAGATCCGCCAGGAGATCGAGAACACCGACTCCGACTACGACCGTGAGAAGCTGCAGGAGCGCCTCGCCAAGCTGGCCGGTGGCGTTGCCGTCATCAAGTCCGGTGCGGCCACTGAGGTTGAGCTCAAGGAGCGCAAGCACCGCATCGAGGACGCCGTTCGTAACGCTCGCGCGGCTTCCGAAGAGGGCCTGGTCGCCGGCGGCGGCGTCGCCCTGATCCAGGCTGCCACCGTGGCGCTGCCCAAGCTTGACGCCCTCACCGGCGACGAGGCGACCGGCGTCAACATCGTGCGCCTGTCCATCTCCGCCCCGCTCAAGCAGATCGCTGAGAACGCGGGCGTTGAGGGTGGCGTGGTTGCCGACCGCGTTGCGCGCATGGAGCCCGGCCATGGCCTGAACGCCGCGACCGGCGAGTACACCGACCTCATGGCCGCCGGCATCTCCGACCCGGTCAAGGTCACCCGTTCCGCGCTGCAGAACGCTGCGTCGATCGCAGGCATGTTCCTGACGACCGAGGCCGTTGTCGCCGACAAGCCCGAGGCTCCGGCCGCCGGTGGCGACGACGCTGGCGCTGGCATGGGCGGCATGTACTGATCCGCTGGGCGTACAGCTGATTCGCCTGGGGGTGGGACTCGTGAGGGTCCCGCCCCCAGGCATCTCTGTCTTTCTGCGTAGGCTTGATACGAGGCCGGTGCTCTCCTCGTGGGAACAGGGGCGTCTCGCGGGGTTGTCAGACCCCTGCGAACAGGGACGCGGAATGAGTTTCTGCGTCGGCGTAGGTGGAGGCCGCGACCTGCATCTGCGAGGAGATCGCGTCCAGGGCGTCGTGTGTCTGAGCCTGGATGCTCTGCCACTGGGTGATAGTTGCCTGGAAGTTCACCTGTGCCCCGCCGGTCCATGTGTCCTGAAGGGCGAGCAGTTGGGCCATCATCGTGTCCACCTCGGTGCGGATGGTGGATGCAGTCGTGCAGGCCTGCGCGGAGGCAGCGGCAATTTGTTCGGCGTCGACGGCGTATGCGGTCATGATGTCACTCCTTTGTGGGACCCCGGGTGGGTCCGTCGACATCGACGTTACGCGCGACACGACGCGTGATCGAGGCGGAATTGGCACCCTGTGGATAACTGGCTGCACCGAGAAGCGCCTGTGGATGGCCCCGAGGTGTACCCGTGCGACTGACGGGTGAGGCGCCGCCTCCCACGGGCACACAGAGCAGCCGCAGCCTCGTCAGTTGGAGGTAGGCAGATCCAGGGATTCGACGGCGGACTCGAGGGAGGAGGTCGCCTCCTCGTCTTCGTCCGTGTCGGCCGTTTCCTCGATCTTGCGAGGCAAGATGCCGGTGGACGTGGCCTCGTCCTCCACAGAGGCGACGGGGATGCGCTTCTTGATCGAGCGGCGCTTGATGATGAGTGTGCCGGTCGTCGTCGTGGAGTCCTCCACGACCTCGTCGGTGTCGTCCGCGTCCTCGCTGTCGTCTGCGTCCTCGGCCTGGGCGGCCTGGCACAGCTGGGCCTTCTCTCGCTCGAGGCGGTTCAGCTCGACCTCGAGGTTTGCGCGGGCGGTGTCTTCCCATGCGGAGCCGAGGGGGGACTGGTAGATCGTCTCGTAGCTCAGGAGCTTCTTGACGAGCGCCATACGGGCCTTGGTGAACTGCAGGTCGTCGAGCTCGCTGAGTTCGGCGCGCAGCGACGTGCGAAGCTTCTTGTAGTCCTGCGGGCTGCAGGCCAGGCACGCCAGGTCCGCGTCGACGAGCACCTGCGCGTCGAAGTCGGTGCGCGGTGCACGGTGGCGCGTGAGGAACGCGATCAGCTCGTCGACGCGGGCGACAACCTCCTCGGGCACGCCGAAATTGGTGAGGCGGTTGTGCGCGTGATCGATGCATCGGGTGGAGGCGAAGTTCGCCTGGAATCCACCGAGCTTGATCTCGAGAGCCTTGTTGAGGAAGGCGCCGTGGTACCACGCGGCGACGCGCAGGATGTCGGGATCGTGCGCGGACGACGCGATTTCATCAATGTGGGTGAGCGTGTTCATGAGCCGACGCACGTTGTGCATCTGGCGTTCGGGCGCGCTCCAACGCTCCGCGAGGTCAATGCTCTCGGTTTCGAGGTCGTACTGCGTCGCGGTTGCGCCGATTTGCTGCATGGCGTCGACGAAGGACGTCAGCAGCCACTGAGGTGCTTGAGCACCCATGGGCCACTCTCCTTGCTGAGGGATACCCGAGCCATGCTAGTGCGCTTTTGAGCGAAGGTCACGTTCGTTGGTAAGAAATCGAGGAAAATCCCGATGAATTTCGTGAAACTGTCAGGTGAAGAATGGCGAAAATTGAATGAAAAAGCCGTGTGTGCTGACCGGTGCGTTACGTCTTTCACGCTGTGGGAAGTTCGATGTGAACGGTGAGGCCGCCGCCTTTCGTCTTGGTGAGCGATGCATTGCCCTTGTGGGCTGCGAGGATGCCGGAGACGATCGCGAGGCCGAGGCCGGATCCGCCGGACTTGCGGTTGCGCGATGTGTCCGCGCGATAGAAGCGTTCGAAGACGCGTCCACGGTCAGTTTCGTCGATGCCGGGCCCGTGGTCGCGCAGTTCGACGATGGCGGTGTCGCCGCTGCGTCCGAGTGCGATTTCGACGGGGGAGCCTACCGGGGTGTAGCGCACGATGTTGCCGATGAGGTTGGTGAACACCTGCGAGATGCGGTCGCGGTCGCCGGGGACGATGAGGGTCATCGGGGGAGTGCGGCTGCTGATGCCGGTGAGCCCAACCGTGCGCGTGGGGTCGAGGGCTTGGAGGTCGAAGACAGTGTTGTCTGCGAGCTTGACAAGGTCGATCTCGGTGATCTCGAGGGGCCGTCCTTCGTCGAGGCGGGCGAGAGTGAGGAGGTCTTCGACGAGCGTGGCCATGCGTGAGGATTCGGACGCGATGCGCCCCATGACTTCGTCGATGCGTTCGGCGGGCACACCGCCCATGGCGTAGAGCTCGCAGTACCCGGAGATGGCCGCGAGAGGGGTACGCAGCTCGTGGGAGGCGTCGGAGACGAATCGCTTGATTTTTTGTTCCGAGGCCTGGCGGGCTTCGAAGGATTGCTCGACTTGGGTGAGCATGGCGTTGAGGGAGAGCGAGAGGGAGCCGACCTCGGTCGTGGGAGGGTGTGGGGTGACGCGCTTCGTCAGGTCGCCGGCGGCGATCTTTCCAGCGGTGGATTCGATCGAACGCAGGGGGAGGAGTGCGCGGCGTACGAGGATGCGTCCGGTCCAGCCCCCGATGAGGACGATGAAGATGCTGGCGATCGCGAAGTACGAGGCTGTCGTGCGTAGGGTGTGCTGCATGTCCGACAGGGGCAGCGCGATCGTCATGTATCCGGAGAACTGTCCGGAACTCTGCTCGTACACGGGGACGACGAGGGCGCGCCAGCCGAGGCCAGCTTTGGATGAGGAGACGGTGACCGGGAGGGTGCGGAAGGAGGAGATGGGTGCGGAGCTTGTGTCGACTAGCTCGGGCAGCTGGGGCTTGCCCGAGGCCTTGAGGGTGTCCTCGGAGTAGAAGTAGCGGTCGCCCCCGTTGGTGTCATGGATGTGGATGTAGTAGAGGGTGGGGATGCCGCCCTGGCCGTCGGCGGAGAAGGTCGCCGCTGACCCGGATATCTGCATGGTGTGCGCTGTGGCGACGAGCTGGTCGTCGATCTGAGAGGTGAGGTGGCGCTGAAGGAGGCCGATCATGACCGTTCCGGACAGGGACAGTCCGATGGCCAGGAGCAGCGTGATGAGTGTGACGAGCTGCGAGGATAGCGGCTTGGAGTCCCACCATGCCTCGATGCGTTGAGCCAGGCCGGGACGCACGTCAGTCCTCAGCGCGCAGGATGTAGCCGACGCCGCGCTTGGTGTGGATCAGCTCCCCGGAGGCCCCCTCAACGGCGAGCTTACGTCGCAGGTAGGAGATGTAGGACTCGACGATGGCGACTTCGCCGTCCCAGTCGTATTCCCATACGTGGTCGAGAATCTGCATCTTGGAGACGACGCGGCCGGCGTTGATGACGAGGTAGCGCAGGAGCTTGAACTCGGTGGGGGACAAGTCGATGGGGACGCCGGCGCGCGTGACTTCGTGGGCGTCCTCGTCGATGACGAGGTCTCCGACGCGCAGGAATGCGTCGTCTTCTTCGGAGCCCATGGTGCGGCGCAGGATGGCGCGGATGCGGGCGACGACCTCTTCGAGGCCGAATGGCTTGGTGACGTAGTCGTCGCCGCCGACGGTCAGGCCCTGGATCTTGTCGCGCATGTCGTCGCGCGCGGTGAGGAAGAGGACCGGGGTGGTAATGCCGGCGTCGCGCAGGCGCCTGGTGACGGTGAAGCCGTCCATGTCGGGGAGCATGACGTCGAGGACGATGAGGTCGGGGCGCGAGGCCTGGGCTTCGTGGAATGCGCCACTGCCGTCCTCGGCGGTGACGACATCGAAGCCGGCGAAGCGCAGGGACGAGGCGAGGAGGTCGCGGATGTTGGGCTCGTCGTCGACGACGAGGAGCTTTGCTTCAGTTCCCGGGGTGCTCATGCAACTAGTTTCACCTATCTTTCTGAATGTTTCCTGTGAGGTAGATGGGAGCAATGGGTGCTGTGTCAGTTTGCTTCGCCACCTCGGGTGGCAATGCGGGAATAGAGGACAGATAAGGTGTGGAAAAGATATGCAAGAATTGAAGAATGTCATCCAAGAACTCAGCGGACGTCATGTCTCCCGACGGCGTCGAATTCCTGCACGTGTCCCCCAAACTTGCCACCCTGCGCCTCGGTAACGCGCTCGCGGCTTGCGGTGCCCTGTGCGGTGCGATCTCTGGCCTCGTCCTCATCGTCGACATCCCGGTGCTGTGGTGGCTGATGCTCGTGCCTGCCGCCATCGCACTGTTGTGCCTGTGGCTCGTGCCCGCCCAGGTGCGTGCCCTGCGCTACGCCTTGGCCGACACGGACTTCGTCATCCGCCGAGGCGTCTTCAATCGCTCGCTGACCCTCGTGCCCTACGGCCGCATTCAGTACGTCGACATCTACCAGGGTCCCGTGCTGCGCCTGTTCGGTATCTCCACGATCAAGCTGTCGACCGCGAGTGCGAAGACCGACGCGACGCTCAGCGGTGTGCCCGTCGCAGACGCGGCCCGCCTGCGCGACGTCTTGGCGGAGCGCGGCTCGGCGGAGCTGATGGGCCTATGAGCGCGGACCTCTCCTCTGACGGCATCGCCCCCGAGGACTGGAAGCCGCTTCACCCGCTCACCTACGTTCCCCGCGTCGTGGGAAGCGTCACGGGTGTTGTCGGCCTGGTGTCCCTGAGCAATGCGGCCGCTATTGGGCGCATGCTCAACGGTGAGACGCCGCAGTGGTTGGAAACCAGCGGCATCTTCCTCGGTCTGGTGTTTATCGCGGGCATTGTCCTCGCCATCGCGGGTGCGTACTGCTACCTGTCGTGGACGAAGACTCGCTACGCGGTGAGCAATACGGCGATCTGGTACCGTGCCGGCATCCTGGGGCGCACGCAGCGTCACGCGCGGCTGACGCGCATTCAGACGATCAACGTGTCCTACTCGCTCGTGGGGCGCATCCTGCGCCTGGGGTATCTGGACATTGAGGTCGCAGGCGGTGAGGATTCGAGCATCAAGCTGGGTCTGCTGCCCGCGCAGCGCCTCGAGGAGCTGCGCGCCCTCCTCCTGGCCCTCGCTTCGGGTGCGATCGACGAGGTCGTGGATCCTTCCGCTGAATCTGTGGCCGCGACGCTGGGGACCCGCACGGGTGCCTCCCCGCTGGAGGCCCCGGAGCGTCCCGTGTTCAAGGTCGGATTCATCAAACTCCTGGTCTCGATGCTGGCGACCATCGACAACGTGATCGCCCTGTTCTTCGGCATCTTCCTCCTGGGCCTCAACGGCTTCCTCGTGGGTGTCGTCGGGGTGACGTCGATCATGAGTTTCATGGGCATCCTGGTGGGCGCGTTCAGCCTCCTGGCGGGCGTCTGGGCGCGTTTCGATCGAGAGTTCGGTTTTAGGGCGGCGATCGCGGCCGACGGCGTGCGCATCGACCGTGGCCTGACGGCTCGCCGTCACGTGACGATCCCTCCGGGGCGTATTCACGCCATCGAGGTCACCCAGCCGCTGGTCTGGCGACTGTTCGGCTGGTATCGCGTGGAGATCACTCAGGCCGGCAACTCGGCGCACACGACGGACGAGAAGAACAAGGGCATGCAGGTCGACGTGGCCTCCGACGTGCTGCTGCCCGTTGGTAGCCGCGTGGAGGTCATCCAGGCGATCGCGATGGCGATCCCCGACCTGGGGGTCGAGGATCCCGACGGCTTCCTGGAGTCTCTCCGCGCCGGCACGGGCGAGGACCGGTGGCTGACACCCATCCCGCCTAGCGCGAAAATCCTGGATCCGGTGGTGTACGGCCGCCGTGCCTTCGGCCTGACCGACGCCGTGTTCGCGATCCGCGACGGCTTCTTCAACCTGCGTTTCTCGATTATTCCTCTGACACGCATCCAGTCGGTGTCGCTGCGCCAGGGTCCCATTCAGCGCTGGCGCCGCGTCGCCTCGGTGCGCGCCGACCTCGTCCCCGGGCCGGTGGCGTCCATGGCCGAGCACGTCGAGGCGGGCCGCTCCGTGGAGCTGTGGGCGCGCCTGTCGCAGGCCTCGAAGGTGCGCCGCGAGGCCGAGGCTCCCGAGCGCTGGCTCTCGCGCGTCACCGAGATCGTCGAGGCGACCTCGCAGCGCGCGGAGGGCGACAAGTAGTCCGATGATCGGCGACAATGGAGCCATGAGTACCCCCGGACGCCTCGGAATCGGCATCATCGGCATGGGCCACGTGGGCCCCGTCATTGGCTCTGCGCTGCGCGCGGTCGGCCACCAGATCGTTGCCGTCGCCGCGTCGTCGGACGCCTCGCGAGAGCGCGCCGACGCGATGCTCCCGGGCGTGCCGATCGCCACGCCCGAGGAGGTCGTGCGACGTTCCGAGGTGGTCATCGTGGCCGTTCCTGACGACCAGATCGGTCCCCTCGTGGGCGGCCTGGCCGACCTGGGCGCCTGGCAGAGCGGACACATCGTCATTCACCTGTCGGGTGCCTCCGGCGTTGGGCTGCTCGCCGCCGCCGCGGGCGCGGGGGCGATCCCGCTGGCCATCCACCCGGCGATGACGTTTACCGGCACCAGCGTCGACGTGGCGCGCCTCGTGGGCACGCCCTTCGCGGTGACGGCTGCGGCCCCCTTCCTGCCGATCGCCCAGGCCCTCGTCGTCGAGATGGGCGGCGAGCCCGTCGTCGTCGCCGAGGACGACCGGCCCCTCTACCACGCGGGTCTCGCTCACGGTGCCAACTTCATCGCCGGCATCACCGTGCAGACGACGCGGATTCTCGCCGAGGCTGGCATCGAGAACCCTGCCCTGTACGTGCGCCCGCTCCTCGAGGCTGCCCTCGACCGGGCTCTCACCGAGGGTGTCGCGGGCATCTCCGGGCCCGCCGCCCGCGGGGACGCGGGAACGATCGCCGCGCACGCGCGCTGCCTCGGGGCCCGGGAGGGCCTCGCGGGCGAACGCGACACCTACGCGGACATGACCCGCGCCCTGACCCGCCTGCTGCGCGACGCTCGTCTCCTCGACGAACGGGCCGCCACCAGCGTCGAGGCCGCCCTTCTCGACCCGGGTGCCTGACTACTACGCATCCAGCGCCCCCGAAAGGTGCGAGCGAGTGTGCGAGTAACACCGGCCTCGTTATTCAGCGCTCGGCGTGAGGAAAGCGACTCGATGACGCACCGGCGGGCCGAAGTTGCAAGAATAGAACTATGACTCACCGTCCTGTCCTGACCCACACGCGTGCCGAGTTGGCCGATGCCCTGTCGCGCCTGCCCGGCACCAAGGCCCTCGTGATGACCATGGGTGCCCTCCACTCCGGGCACCTGCAGCTCGTGCGCGAAGCCCGCGAACTGGCCGATCACGTGATCGTCACGATCTTCGTCAACCCGACGCAGTTCGCCCCCGGCGAGGACTTCGACGCCTACCCGCGCACCCTGGACGCGGACATGGACGCGCTCGAGACGGTGGGGGCGGACCTCGTGTGGGCTCCCGCACCCCAGGATGTGTACCCCACGCCCGCGACCGTGACGATTGATCCGGGTCCGATCGCGCGCGTCCTCGAGGGCAAGACGCGCCCCACGCACTTCGCGGGTGTCGCCCTCGTGTGCACCAAGGTCGTCAACCTCGTGCGTCCGGACGTGGCCCTGTACGGCCAGAAGGACGCCCAGCAGCTGGCCGTCCTGCGCACCGTTTTCTCGCAGCTGGACATCCCCGTGCGCGTCCACCCCGTGCCGATCGTGCGCGCCGAGGACGGCGTCGCCCTGTCCAGCCGCAACCAGTACCTGAGCGACGACGAGCGCATCCGCGCCCGCGGACTCTCGCGCGCGCTTCGTCGCGGCTCCGAGGCCGCCGAGGCTGGGGCCAAGCCCGCGCAGATCGTCGCCGAGTGTCGCTCGGTGATCGAGGCCGAGGGCGGCATCGACCTGGACTACATTGCGCTCGTGGACGCGGGGACCTTCGAGATTCTTGCGGGCACCGAGTCCGTACCCGTCGGCGAAGGCGCGGCCGCGCCCACGATCCTGTCCGACGGCTCGCGTGAAGCGCGCATTCTCATCGCCGCCAAGGTGGGCACGACCCGCCTCATCGACAACATGCAGGTGCCGCTGCGCGACGCCTGCGCCCCTGACGGCCGTCTCGTCGAGCGCTCGGGGGGAGAACGCATGATGGAAATGACCCGCGAGATGGCGATCGGTAAGATCCACCGCGCCGTCGTCACCGGCGCCGATTTGAATTACGTCGGCTCGATCACGGTGGACGAGGACCTGCTGGACGCCGCGAACATCGTACCCGGCCAGAAGGTTGACATCGTCGACGTCAACAACGGCGAGCGCCTCTCGACCTACACGATCGCGGGCAAACGAGGCAGCGGCACGATTCAGCTCAACGGCGCGGCCGCCCACAAGGTGAGTGTCGGCGACCTCGTCATCATCATGGCCTACGCCCAGGTGCCCGAATCCCTCGTGCGTCAGGTGAAGCCGTCCGTCGTCTTCGTCGACGAGGCCAACACAATCGTGAGCGCCGGCGACCACGCGGGTTCCGTCCCCGAAGACTGCGCGCGTGCCCGCGAGCTGGGGCTCAAGAGCTCCGGCGTCTGATTGACACGCCGACAGGAGCGTCCACTCATCCGAGTGGGCGCTCCCTCGTATGCGCGGGGGTCCCGGTGGCTTCGTGACCTGCCCAACCGGGCCCCCGCCTCGTCGCGGGGCCAAATCCCGGTACGATAGGCGCATGACCGATTCTTCTTCCACGCCCACGCCCTCTCCCGCAGACGACACCCCGGAGCAGGTGAAGATCCGCGCGGCTAAGCGCGCCCGCCTCATGGAGGCCGGCATCCCTGCATACCCCGTGCGCCTGCCGATCACGACTACCATCAAGGCGGTGCGTGAGAAGTACGCGCACCTCGAGGCCGGCGAAGAGACCGAGGACTACGTGGGCCTGGCGGGCCGCGTGATCCTCGCGCGCAACGGCGGCAAGCTCTGCTTCTCGACCCTCATGGATGGTGAGGGCAACAAGATCCAGGTCATGCTCTCCGCGGCCTCCGTCGGCGCCGAGTCCCTGGCAGCCTACAAGAACGACGTCGACCTGGGCGATCACCTCTTCGTCCACGGCCGCGTGATCTCCTCGCGCCGCGGCGAGCTGTCGATCTTCGCGACCCCCGCCGAGGTCACGCCCGAAGCTCAGGCTGAGTACGACGCCGCGCCCACCGCGCTGCCCGCCCCCGACGCGTCGTGGGCCATTGCCTCCAAGGCGCTGCGCCCCCTGCCGAAGACCTGGACCACCGAGGACGGCGAAGAGATCACCCTGTCCGAGGACCAACGCATCCGTCGCCGCGAGCTCGACCTGATCACGCGCCCCGCAGCGCGCGACATGGTCCGCATCCGCGCGGCCGTCAACCGCTCGATCCGCGAGAACTTCTTCCGCCGCGACTACATCGAGCTCGAGACGCCGATGTTGCAGATGATCCACGGCGGTGCGGCTGCCCGCCCCTTCACGACGCACATGAATGCGCTCGATACCGATCTCTACCTGCGCATCGCCACGGAGATCTACCTCAAGCGCGCGGTCGTCGGCGGCGTGGATCGCGTCTTCGAGATGAACCGCAACTTCCGCAACGAGGGCATGGATTCTTCGCACAGCCCCGAGTTCACGTCCCTGGAGGCCTACGAGGCATACTCGGACTACAACGGCATGGCTGACCTGACCCGCGACCTCATCCAGCAGGCTGCGCGCGACGCCTTCGACCTGTCCGAGGGCGAGGAAATCGTGCGCCTGGCCGACGGTACCGAGTACGACCTGTCGGGGCAGTGGGATCGCATCGACCTGTACGGTTCGACCTCCGAGGCCCTGGGTGAGGAGATCACGGTGGAGACGCCGCGCGAGACCCTCGTCAAGCACGCGGAGCGCATCGGCCTGGAGGTCGACGACTACGCCGTGTCCGGCAAGATCGTCGAGGACATCTTCGAGGAGCTCGTCGCCTCCAAGCTGTGGGCGCCGACCTTCGTCTACGACTTCCCGGAGGATACCTCTCCGCTGACCCGCTACCACCGCTCGCGCCCCGGCCTCACCGAAAAGTGGGACCTGTACGTGCGCGGCTTCGAGACGGGCACCGCCTACTCCGAGCTGGCCGACCCGGTCGTCCAGCGCGAGCGCTTCGAGGCGCAGGCCCTCGCGGCTGCCAACGGCGACCCCGAGGCCATGGTCATGGATGAGGACTTCCTCGTCGCCATGGAGCAGGGCTTCCCGCCGTGCGGTGGCATGGGCATGGGCATCGACCGTCTGCTCATGGTCCTCACCGGCCAGGGCATCCGCGAGACGATTCCGTTCCCGCTGGTCAAGCGCCTGGGCTGATCTGAGCAGATAAAGGGCCCTGGCCTCGTTCTCATCATGGACGAGGCCAGGGCCCTTTCTTGTGCGTCGGTGTCCCTTCGGACTTAGATGTAGGAGCGTCGGGGCGACATGCGCGTGTGCATGAGGTCGAGGAGCTCGTGCGCGGCCCCGTCGTCGAGAACGAGGTCGGTGGCGACCCCCGCGCGCAGCGCCCCGAGGAGCGGGAGCGCCTTGGAAGCGCCGGACACGACGCAGAGGCGGCGCGGGATCTTCTTGAGAGTGGCTGGGCTAGGGCCGGAGGCGCGCTCGTTGAGGTGCATGTTTGTGGAGCCGTCCTCGCGGATGAGGACGGTGCACACGTCGCCGACGACCCCGTCGTTCTGTGCCGCCGCGATTTCGTTGGGGTCGAGGAATCCGCCCGAATAGACGTGGGAGGGCAGGCTGGCAGACATGGAGCCGACGCCGAAGAGGGCGACGTCCGCGCTGTCGATCGTGTTGAGGACCGATTGAACGGAGCGTTCGCGCCAGAGTGCCTCTTTGGTGTCCGCGTAGTCGAAGAATGCTGGCACGGGGAAGTTGACGATGCGTCCGCCGATGGCCTTCGCGGCGCGGGCGATGATTGCCTCGGCGTAGGGCATGCCCGACTCGGTGGCGGCGGCCGCACCGTTGAGCTGGACGACGGTGGAACCTGGAAAAGACACGTGGGGCATGGCCCGCGTCACTTCTGCGGTGGTATTTCCCCAGGCGATGCCGAGGGTGATGCCGGGGGAGAGCATATCGATGAGGTGTTCTGCCGCGACGAGTGCAACGTTGTGTAGGCGGTTGACCTCGGTGTGGACGTCGTGGACGGGGACGACGGAGACCTGGACGCCGAAGAGGTCGGCGATTTGTCCTGCGAGGGTGCCCTTGAGGCCGGGGGAGGCGGACACTGAGATGCGCACCAGGCCGACCTCTCGCGCGTGGGCGAGAAGTCGCGAGACTGAGGAGCGTGATATCTGCAGGTGGCGGGCGATTGTTTCCATCGTCTGCCCCTGGAGGTAGTACATTGAGGCGGCCTCATGTGCCTGTTCGTCACGTATTGTCACGTTTTCTAGTGTGCCATGCACAAGCGTGCAGATGTGTGTGTTTGAACATTGACTTATGTGCACGGGTGAGTAGATTAAGCATCGTCAGATGGTCAGGGTCACACCTGTACGTGTGCACAAATGTGCACTCAGTTTGGGCTAACGTGCAACAAGTGACATACTGGGTGTGACCCACGGATCGCTATCTCAGCGGATAGTGTCCGCTGGCACATTATTCGCGGTGGGGAACCACCGATGACTGGCGCGAAGACGCGCTGGAGAAAGATAGGGAAACATGCTCACAACACTGCTCCCGGCAGCCGCTGATACGACTGCTATCACGGCGGCCCAGCTGTTCTGGTCCGAATTCCTCGGCACGGCCGTGCTGTTGCTCCTCGGTGGCGGCGTCGTCGCCACGAACCTGCTCCCCAAGTCCAAGGGAAAGGACGGCGGCTGGCTGCTCATCAACTGGGGATGGGGCCTCGCGGTCTTCGCCGGCGTGTACGTTGCATTCCGCTCCGGCGGTCACCTGAACCCCGCCGTGACGATCGCTAAGGCTGTCGGCCACGCCTTCGACTCCTCCGTTGAACTCGCCCCCGGCGTCGCGGTCAACGCCACCAACATCCTCATCTACTTCGTCGCCCAGTTCCTCGGTGCTTTCGTCGGCGCCGTTCTGTGCTGGCTGACCTTCAAGAAGCACTTCGACGAGGATTGCGATCCCGCTCTCAAGCTCGGCGTCTTCTCCACCGGCCCCGAGATCCGCTCCTACGGTTGGAACTGCCTCACTGAGGCCATCGGTACCGCCGTGCTGGTCCTGTGGGTCTACGTCTCCGGCTACACCGAGACTGCAATCGGCCCGCTCGGCGTCGCCCTGATCATCGTCGTCATCGGTAACTCGCTCGGTGGCCCCACCGGTTACGCCATCAACCCGGCTCGTGACCTCGGTCCCCGTATTGCCCACGCGATCCTGCCGATCAAGGGCAAGGGTGGCTCCGACTGGGGCTACTCCTGGGTCCCCGTCGTCGGCCCGATCATCGGTGCCATCGTCGGTACCGTCATCTACTTCCTCACCCTCGCCTGAGAGTGAGTGCGCGGGCGAGGCCTCCGCGGCCTCGCCCGCGTCATACCCCGCCGCCGGGGTGACATTTTGTGGGACTGCGAAGTTCCGCTTGCCGCGCAGGTGGCTAGGCGCGGCACACACAACGACGTGATAACGCCTCCGAAAGGACACTCATGACCACCGATAAGTTCGTTCTCGCCATCGATCAGGGCACTACCTCGACCCGTGCGATCATCTTCAACCACTCCGGCGAGATCGTCTCCGTCGGACAGAAGGAATTCACCCAGATCTTCCCGAACCCGGGCTGGGTGGAGCACAACCCCGTCGAAATCTGGGACACCACCCGCACCGTCGTCGCCGAGGCCCTGCAGAAGGCGGAGATCAACCGCCACAGCCTCGCCGCCGTCGGCATCACCAACCAGCGTGAGACCACCGTCGTGTGGGACAAGAACACCGGCGAGCCCGTCTACAACGCGATCGTCTGGCAGGACATGCGTACCTCCGACATCGTCAAGGAACTCGAGGGTGACGAAGGCCCGGACCGCTTCCGCCAGATCTGTGGCCTCGGTCTGTCCCCTTACTTCTCCGGCTCTAAGATCAAGTGGATCCTCGACAACGTCGAGGGTGCCCGTGAGCGCGCCGAGGCCGGCGACCTGCTCTTCGGCAACACCGACTGCTGGGTCCTGTGGAACCTGACAGGCGGCGTCAACGGCGGCGTGCACTGCACCGACGTCACCAACGCCTCGCGCACCATGCTTATGGATATCCGCACGTTGCAGTGGCGCGAGGACGTCTGCGAGATCTTCGGCATCCCCATGTCGATGCTCCCCGAGATCAAGTCCTCCTCCGAGATCTACGGCTACGGCCGCAAGAACGGTCTGCTCGTCGACACCCCGATCGCCGGTATCCTCGGCGACCAGCAGGCGGCCACCTTCGGCCAGGCCTGCTTCGAGAAGGGTATGGCGAAGAACACCTACGGCACCGGCTGCTTCATGCTCATGAACACCGGCACCGAGCCCGTCTTCTCCAACAATGGCCTGCTCACCACCGTGGCCTACAAGATCGGCGACCAGCCGGCCGTCTACGCCCTCGAGGGCTCGATTGCCGTCGCCGGTTCGCTGGTCCAGTGGCTGCGCGACAACCTGGGCATGATCGTCAAGTCCTCGGATATTGGCGCGCTGGCCAGCACGGTCGAGGACAACGGTGGCGTCTACTTCGTCCCTGCCTTCTCTGGCCTCTTCGCCCCCTACTGGCGTTCGGATGCCCGCGGCGCGATCGTGGGCCTGACCCGCTACGTCAACAAGGGCCACATCGCCCGCGCCGTCGAGGAGTCGACCGCGTTCCAGAGCGCCGAGGTCCTCGACGCGATGAACGCCGACTCCGGCGTGCCGCTCAAGGAGCTCAAGGTTGACGGCGGCATGACGCACGACGACCTAGTCATGCAGTTCCAGGCCGACCTGTGCGGCGTCGACGTCGTTCGCCCGAAGGTCATCGAGACGACCGCCCTGGGTGCCGCCTACGCCGCCGGTATGGCGGTGGGCTACTGGTCGGGCACCGAGGACGTCGTGGCCAACTGGCAGGAAGGCAAGCGCTGGACGCCGTCAATGGAGCCGGCCGAGCGCGACCGCACCTACCGCCTGTGGAAGAAGGCCGTCACGCGTACGCTCGACTGGGTTGACGACGACGTGAAGTGATTGTCGTCCCTAGAAATTGACGAGGCCGGGGCTGCGCTGAGCAGTCCCGGCCTCGCTCTATCTCGTTGTACATAGGACTCAAGGCTGACTAGGTCCAGACAATCGTCGGTTACTCTAATCCCATGGAAAATCCTAATAATGAAACAACGTATCTCGTCGTAGACGGCGAAAATATCGATGCCACGCTGGGGCTGTCCGTTCTTGATCGGCGTCCGAACCCCGAGGAGCGCCCCCGCTGGGACCGCGTTCTCGAGTGCGCGCACGCCCGCTGGGGGCACAAGGCCAAGGGCCTGTTCTTCCTGAATAGCTTCTCCGGCTTCCTCCCGATGGGTTTCGTGCAGGCGCTCACGGCCATGGACTACTCGGTCATCCCCCTGTCGGGTCCGGCCGACGTGAAGGTCGTCGACGTCGGCCTCCAGCGCACGATGGATGCGATCGCGCAGCTCGGCTCGGGCGACGTCATCCTGGCCAGCCATGACGCGGACTTCCTGCCCCAAATCGAGACTCTCCTCGACCAGGGTCACCGCGTCGCGGTCATGTGCTTCAAGGAGTTCCTCTCCTCCCAGCTCCACGAGCTGGAGGAGCGAGGCCTGGAGATCATCGACCTCGAATACGACGTGCACGCCTTCCAGGTGCGTCTGCCCAGGCTCCACATCATCGACATCGACGACTTCGACCCGATGGCCTTCCTGTAAACCCGCTCCGCGCGTCCGCGAGCGGGTGCGTTGCCGTCACCATGACGAACCGCGCGGCCCC
>CABKMD010000014.1 GCA_902373435.1 uncultured Actinomyces sp. | reverse complement strand
GTACCTTCTCATCACGCCCATCGAGTTCCTCTCAAACTTCATTGTTCGCCTCGTCACGCTGACGCTGCGTCTCCTGTGCAACATGATCTCGGGCCACCTCCTGCTGGGCATGACCTACTTCGGTACGGCGATTCTGCTCCACGAACTTTCCGTCCTGTCCGCAGCGTCGGCGCTCACTGGTGCCGCCATGTTCGTCATGACTGGCTTCGAGGTCTTCGTGGCCTTCCTGCAGGCGTACATCTTCACGATCCTGTCGACCGTGTACATCAAGCTTTCCATCGAACATCACTGACCCCCAACGCCACCCGGCGTTACTAACAGAAGGAAACCACTATGGGAACCGCAGCATTCGCCTACATCGGCTACGGCCTCGCCACCCTGGGCCCGGGCCTTGGCATCGGCCTCATGGTCGGCAAGACCCAGGAAGCGACCGCCCGTCAGCCCGAGGTTGCTGGCCGTCTCTTCACCAATATGATCATCGGCGCCGGCATGGTCGAGGCCCTCGGCCTCATCGGCTTCGTTCTGCCGCTCATCGTTAAGTGATCGCCATGCACCAGATTGTCGCCGCGTCGGACCAGGAGGTCGGCGGCCTCGCCGTCATCCTGCCGCCGCTGTACGAGATTTTCTGGTCGGCTCTCGTTCTGCTTATCGTCCTGCTCCTCGTCGGACGCTACGCGCTGCCTCGTATCTACAAGACGATGGATGAGCGCGCCGCGAAGATCGAGGAGGGTCTCGGCGCCGCCGAGCAAGCGAAGGCCGATCAGGCCGCCGCTGCACTCAAGCGCGAGGAGATTATTCGCGAGGCTCACGCTGAAGCGCACACCATCCGTGAGCGCGCCAACGACGAAGCGAAGGCCATCGTGGCTGCCGCCCGTCAAGAGGCAACCAGCGAGGCCAACCGTATTCTCGAGGCCTCCGAGCGTCAGATCCTCGCCGAGAAGCAGGCGGCGCAGATCTCCCTGCGTTCCGAGGTGGGTCTGCTCGCCTCCGAGCTGGCAGAGAAGATCATCGGTGAGCACCTCACCGACACGGCTCTGACCTCTCGCGTGGTCGATCGCTTCCTTGACGAACTCGAGGCCGACAGCGCCCGGGTCGAGGAGAAGCGATGACTCAGATGCGCACGATCGAGTCCGTCCCCTTTGCGAAGGAGCTGGCGTCGGCCCTGGCCACGCCCGGCACCGACGCAATGCGGGTTGCCGAGGATTTTTTCGGCCTGGCCGACCTGTTCAAGGAGAATGCTCGCCTCGCGCGTGCAGTGACCGACCCGGCGCGGTCGGTCGCAGATAAGCAGGGGCTCGTCTCCAGCGCGTTCGGTTCGCACGTGAGCGCCGCGACGATGTCCGTCCTGAACACGGTCGTCGCCGACCACTGGCGTCACCCGGCGGACGTTGCGGACACACTCGAGGTACTCGGCATCCTCGGCGTGCTTAATGCCGCCGGTGCCCAGGGCGCTCTCGAGCAGGTCCGTGAGGAACTGTTCCAGGTCCGCTACTTCCTGGCACACCAGCGCGAGGTCCGCGTGCGCCTGTCGGACAAGTCCAAGGGCAACGCACACGAGCGCGGCGATGTCGCGTCGAAGCTCTTCGCGCAGCGCGTCAGCACCTGGACAATGCGTCTCGTGCGTCGGGCGGTCGGACGCTCGAACCACGGTCGTCTGCTGCATAACCTGCGCCGCTACGCCCAGTGGGCAGCGACCATGCAGGACCGTCTCTTCGTCACGGTCGCCACGGCGACCCCGATGAGCGAGGCTCAGGTCGAGCGCCTTCGTTCCATCCTTTCGAAGCGCTACGGCACGGACGTTGACCTGGCGATCTCGATCGATCCCACGGTCGTGGGCGGCTTCCGCCTGCGCGCGGGCATGACCGCGATCGACGCCTCGTTGGCCAGCCGCATCAGTGCAGCGCGCGACGCGATCGCCAGCTAGCACTTCTCGTACACACATTAGTTTCTTTTACCTAGTTAGGAATCCTCATGGCTGACCTCAGCATCTCCCCGGAGGAAATCCGAGGAGCACTGGACTCCTTTATGGAGTCCTACCGTCCGGCGGACGTGGCCACCGAAGAGGTGGGCCACGTCATCGAAACGGCCGATGGTATCGCGCACGTCGAGGGCCTGCCCGGCACCATGGCGAACGAGCTGCTGCGTTTCGAGGACGGGACGCTGGGCCTGGCCATGAACCTCGACCAGCGCGAGATCGGCGCCGTCGTCCTCGGTGACTTCGGCGGCATCGAAGAGGGTCAGGTCGTGCACCGCACGGGCGAGGTTCTCTCGGTTCCCGTTGGTGACGGCTACCTGGGCCGCACGGTCGACCCGCTCGGCCGCCCGATTGACGGCCTCGGCGACATCACGGACCTGGACGGGCGTCGCGCGCTCGAGCTGCAGGCCCCCGGCGTTATGGCGCGTAAGAGCGTCCACGAGCCCCTTGCCACCGGTCTGAAGGCCATCGACTCGATGATCCCGGTTGGCCGCGGCCAGCGTCAGCTCATTATTGGTGACCGCAAGACCGGTAAGACCGCGATCGCCCTCGACACGATCCTCAACCAGCGTGAGAACTGGAAGAGCGGCGACCCGAATAAGCAGGTGCGTTGCATCTACGTGGCGATCGGCCAGAAGGGCTCGACCATTGCATCGGTGCGCTCGACGCTCGAGGACGCCGGTGCCATGGAGTACACGACCATCGTCGCCTCCCCGGCCTCGGATCCCGCCGGCTACAAGTACATGGCCCCCTACACGGGTTCCGCCATCGGCCAGCACTGGATGTACCAGGGCAAGCACGTCCTCATCGTCTTCGACGACCTGTCCAAGCAGGCCGAGGCCTACCGCGCGGTGTCGCTGCTGCTGCGTCGCCCGCCGGGCCGCGAGGCTTACCCCGGCGACGTCTTCTACTTGCACTCGCGCCTGCTGGAGCGTTGTGCCAAGCTCTCGGATGCCCTCGGCGGCGGTTCGATGACCGGCCTGCCGATCATCGAGACCAAGGCGAACGACGTGTCGGCCTACATTCCGACCAACGTCATTTCGATCACCGACGGCCAGATCTTCCTGCAGTCCGACCTGTTCAACTCGAACCAGCGTCCCGCCGTCGACGTGGGTATTTCCGTGTCCCGTGTCGGTGGCGCGGCCCAGCCCAAGGCGATGAAGAAGGTCGCCGGTACGCTCAAGCTGACGCTCGCGCAGTATCGCTCGATGGCTGCCTTCGCCATGTTCGCCTCCGACCTGGATGCGGCGAGTCGTCGCCAGCTGACCCGTGGTGAGCGTCTGATGGAGCTGCTCAAGCAGCCACAGTCCACGCCTTACTCGATGGAAGACCAGGTTGCCTCGATCTGGATGGGCACCAAGGGCTACCTCGACGACATCGAGGTTGAGGACGTTCTGCGCTTCGAACACGGTCTGCTCGACCACCTCCACGCGAACTCCACCGTGCTCGACACGATCGCGGCGAGCGGCGACCTGACCTCTGAGACTGAGGAGGCGCTGAAGAACGCCGTCGAGGAGTTCCACCATCAGTGGATCAGCGCCGGACGTGGCGCCGCCGGACTCGAGGACGGCGAGGTCGTGGCTGAGCGCACCCGCGAGGAGATCTCGCGCGGTCGCACGAGCGAGAAGGCCTAAGCGATGGGTGGACAGCAGAGGATCTACAAGCAGCGCATCGCCTCGACGACGACGCTCGCGAAGGTCTTCCGCGCCATGGAGATGATTGCTGCGTCTCGCATTGGCGCGGCGCGGCGCGCTGCCACCGAGGCAGGACCTTACGAAAAGGCCCTGACCCAGGCGGTCGCGGCGGTCGCGGTCCACACGGACCTTCACCACCCGCTGACCGAGGAACGCGAGGATACTAACCGCGTGGCCATCCTGGTCGTGGCATCGGATCGCGGTATGGCCGGAGCCTACTCTGCGACCATTCTGCGCGAGTCGGAGAAGCTCATCGCGGAGCTGCGCGAGGACGGTTACGAGCCCGTTGTCTACACCTTTGGACGCAGGGCCTCGGCGTACTTCCGATTCCGCGGCGTTTCCATCGAGCGCGAGTGGGAAGGCGAGTCGGATTCTCCGTCTCCCGAAACCGCGCGCGAGATGGCAACCGTGATGCTCGAGCGTTTCTTGGACAAGGACCCCGATGCGGGTGTTTGCGCTCTGCACCTTGTGTACACGCGCTTCAAGACTGTCATGAGCCAGCTTCCCGAGGTGCGCCAGATGCTGCCGCTGACGGTCGTGGATGCCCCTGAATCGGACGAGGAACGTGCGACCGAACGCGGATTCGCGGATGATCCTTCCTCGGCCCAGCCGGAGTACGAGTTCATTCCGTCTGCGGAGGCGGTTCTGGACACGCTGCTTCCCCTGTACGTGGAGGCCCGCATCCATAACGTGCTCCTTCAATCGGCGGCGTCCGAGCTCGCATCGCGCCAGCGCGCCATGCACACCGCGACGGACAACGCGAACGAGCTCATCACCAAGTACACGCGCCTGGCGAACTCGGCCCGCCAGGCGGAAATTACCCAGGAAATCACCGAAATCGTGGGCGGGGCCGACGCTCTTAACGCGAGCTAAGCCCTTCGAGACACGGAGTAACACCATGACTGATACACATGCAATCGCCGAGGGGCGCGTCGCCCGCGTCGTCGGCCCTGTCGTCGATGTCGAGTTTCCCCCGGACCGCATCCCGCCGCTGTACAACGCACTGACCGTCGAGGTGAACCTCGCCGGCCAGGGTGAGGGCGAGTCGACCTTCACGATGACCCTCGAGGTCGCCCAGCACCTCGGTGACAACCTCGTGCGTACCATCGCGCTGAAGCCGACCGACGGCCTCGTGCGCGGCGCTCCCGTCACCGACACCGGTGCCCCGATCAGCGTGCCTGTCGGCGACGTCACCAAGGGCCACGTCTTCAACGTGACCGGCGACGTGCTCAACCTCGAAGAGGGCGAGACCCTCGAGGTTACCGAGCGCTGGCCGATCCACCGCCAGCCCCCGGCCTTCGACCAGCTCGAGGCGCGCACCAAGATGTTCGAGACCGGCATCAAGGTCATCGACCTGCTGACCCCCTACGTGCAGGGCGGCAAGATCGGCCTCTTCGGTGGTGCGGGCGTCGGCAAGACCGTCCTCATCCAGGAGATGATCCAGCGCGTGGCCCAGGACCACGGCGGCGTCTCCGTGTTCGCCGGCGTCGGCGAGCGTACCCGTGAGGGCAACGACCTCATCGGTGAAATGGAAGAGGCTGGCGTCTTCGACAAGACCGCCCTCGTCTTCGGCCAGATGGACGAGCCGCCGGGCACGCGTCTGCGCATCGCCCTGACCGGCCTGACCATGGCGGAGTACTTCCGCGATGTCCAGCACCAGGACGTCCTCCTGTTCATCGACAACATCTTCCGCTTCACCCAGGCGGGCTCCGAGGTCTCCACGCTGCTGGGCCGTATGCCCTCGGCCGTGGGCTACCAGCCCAACCTGGCTGACGAGATGGGTCTGCTCCAGGAGCGCATCACCTCCGCCGGTGGCCACTCGATTACCTCGCTGCAGGCGATCTACGTTCCCGCCGACGACTACACCGACCCCGCTCCGGCGACGACCTTCGCTCACCTGGATGCGACGACCGAGCTCTCCCGTGAGATCGCGGCGAAGGGTATTTATCCCGCCGTGGACCCGATGGCCTCGACCTCGCGTATCCTTGACCCGGCCCTCGTCGGCCGTGAGCACTACGACGTCGCCACGCACGTCAAGGCCATCCTGCAGAAGAACAAGGAACTGCAGGACATCATCGCGATTCTCGGCGTCGACGAGCTGAGCGAGGATGACAAGGTCACCGTCGCGCGCGCACGCCGCATTGAGCAGTTCCTCTCGCAGAACATGTACATGGCCGAGAAGTTCACGGGCGTGCCTGGCTCGACCGTGCCGCTGTCGGAGACCATCGAGGCGTTCAAGCGCATCGCCGAGGGCTACTACGACGACGTTCCGGAGCAGGCCTTCTACAACTGCGGTGGCATCGACGACCTGGAGCGTAACGCTCACGAGCTGGCCAAGGAAGCCTGATGGCATCGGGCAAGTCCTTGCAGGTCGAGGTCGTCTCCCACGAGGGACGCCTATGGCACGGTGCGGCCGCGTCCGTCCAGTTCCCGACGGTCGACGGAGGCCTCGGCGTGCTGCCGGGTCGTCAGCCTCTCCTCGCTCAGCTGAGCGAGGGGACCGTGGCTGTGTCGCGCGCGGACGAAGTCGTGTCCTTCCAGGTCACTGGGGGATTCGCCTCAGTTGACTCGGATTTCGTCACGGTCGTGGCCGATCACGCTACAGTGGCAGAACAGTAATTCGACGCAACGCGAGGAGGATCTCATGAGCCTGATGACGATTGTGATCTGGTGCGCGGTCCTCCTCGCGTGCGGCGGGGCGATCCTGTGGACGTACATGAATGTGCGCGCCCGCAGGATCGTTTCGCGTTTGGGGGCCTTCCGCTGCTGGTCGCGCCCGGACGTTCATTCGGGATGGACGGCAGGCATCGGCGTGTACGGCGTCGAGGAGCTGTCCTGGTATCGGCTTGTGGGGCTGTCCTTCAAGCCGGTGTATTCGATCCCGCGTCGGGGCATGGAGGTCTCCGCCCCGATTACGCACTCGGCCGACGGTTCCGTCGTCGAGGTGCGCCTGGTGTATGGTGACCATCGTTACGAGGTGGCCGTCGAACGCTTGACATATAACGGACTGGTCTCCTGGGTGGAGTCCGGTCCTCCGCGCCTCGTGTGAGCAGGATTGGTAAGCTCACGGGGTGCGTATTGTTATTGCTACCTGCACCGTTGATTATTCCGGTCGTCTGAGCGCCCACCTGGACCCCGCCAAGCGCGTCATCATGCTGAAAGGTGACGGCTCGGTCCTCATCCATTCCGAGGGCGGTTCCTACAAGCCGCTCAACTGGATGACGGCGCCCTGCACGGTGTCCGTGGGGGAGTCCGGTGAGGACGAGGAGGGTGTCGAGCAGGTCTGGACGGTTCAGGCCGACAAGACCGACGACAAGCTGATCATTCGCATCCACGACGTGATAGCGGATGTCTCCGAGGACCTGGGCGTGGACCCCGGCCTCGTCAAGGATGGTGTCGAGGCGCACCTGCAGGAGCTTCTTGCGGAGCAGGTGCCCCAGATCCTCGGCGAGGGCTGGGAGCTGGTGCGCCGCGAGTTCCCCACGCCTGTGGGCCCGGTGGACCTCATGGTGCGCGACGCCGACGGCAACAACGTGGCAATCGAAGTGAAGCGCCGCGGCGGCATCGACGGTGTCGAACAGCTGACGCGCTACCTGTCGCTGCTGGGGCGTGATGCCCTCCTGGGTGACGTGACCGGTATTTTCGCGGCCCAGGAGATCACGAAACAGGCGCGCACTCTCGCCGAGGATCGCGGTATCCGCTGCGTGGTCCTGGACTACGACGCGATGCGCGGGGTGGATGACCCCGAGTCTCGACTGTTCTGATGGAGGCATCCCTGAGGGTGAGTCTGGGGAGAATCATCGCCCAAGGACTCGTGCCTGCGACCCAGGCTCGTTCACCGCTGGATGCTGTTGAGAATCTGGCGGCTCTGCAAGGTCAGCAGGCGAGCGCGATCCCGTGGGCGATTGGCGTGCGCTCCACGGGAGTGTCGCGCGCTCGCGTCGAGGAGTCGTTCACGCGAGGCGAGCTGGTTCGCTCCTGGCCGATGCGTGGCACCATTCACGTCACGAGCGCCCGCGACCACCATTGGCTGCGCCGCCTGCTGCGCCACCGGCGTGCGGCGTGGGAACGACAGGCCATTTCTCTGGGCCTGGATGATGCTCTCATCGAGCGTGCGGCGCAGGTTGCCTGTGATCTGCTGGAGATTTCGCCCCTGGGAGTGAGCCGCACCGCGCTCGTCGAGGCGTGGGGCAGTCATGGGATCGATACAGTGACCGCTTCTTCCTCGCAGCAAGGGCTAAGGCGTCGCCACCTCATCATGCGCCTCCATCTGGATGGTGTGCTCACCGCGGGGCCTTTGCGCGCGGGCGAACACCTGATTGTCGACGCGCGCTCGCTTCCGGCCGCTCCCGGGGTCGCGAAGGGAGAGGCCGGGCACGAAGAAGCCCTCGCTGCCCTCGCAGCACGTTACGCCTGGGGGCACGGTCCCATCGACGAGGCTGACTTGGCTAGATGGACTGGGTTGGCTCTCACCGAAGCGCATCGAGCGTTGGCCGGAGCGCGCGCGGCAGGGGAGAGCCTAGGCCATCCTCTTGCAAAATTTGAGGGTGGTCTGGCTCGCGCAGACCTCGCAGATCTCGTGGAAGACTACCGCGTCGAGGCGGAGAAAATGCGTGCGCTTCCACCATTCGATGAGTTACATGTCGGCTATAGGGACCGCTCCTGTCTCACGGACGAGGCCGGGGAGGCGTTGATCTGTCCGGCGAAGAACGGCATGTTCCGTCCGATCGTCGTCGAGGGTGGTCGAGTGGTGGCCGTGAGAGCACCGGGGCGTGAGATTGTGCCGGTGGAGGGATACGAGTCCAGGCAACGACCTGCTGCGCGTGCGTTGGACGACTGGGCGAAATGGTTGTCCGAGACATAGCAATGAAGTGTCATGTGTGCCACAATTAATTCATGACTACTTCTGTGTTGCGTGGCCGTCTGGTTCTGGAAGATACCGTCGTTGAGGACGGAATTATCGAGTTCGACGGCGCGACTATTACCCGCGTGTGTCCCATTTCCGAGTATGAGGGCGAGGCTCCCGAGGCCAGTGATGCGACCTACCTGCCCGGCCTCGTCGATGTGCACTGCCACGGCGGCGGCGGGCAGTCCTTCCCCAACGCCGAGACCGCCGAGCAAGCCCTCGTGGCCGTCCTCGAGCATCGCCGTCACGGCACGACCTCCCTGGTCGCATCCTGCGTGACCGCCTCCGCCAAGGTGCTGCGTGCGCGCGCGAAGACACTGGCTGGGCTGGCGAAGGCCGGTGAGCTCGCCGGCATCCACTTCGAGGGCCCCTTCGTCTCCCACGCGCGCTGCGGCGCCCAGGATCCAACCTATATTGTCGATCCCGACGCGGACCTGACGCGCACCCTCATCGCGGACTGTGAGGGATATGCACTGTCCATGACGCTGGCTCCCGAGAAGCCGAATGCCTACGGCCCCGGTTCGGTCGCGCAGGCCCTCATCGACGGGGGAGCGGTGCCGTCGTGGGGACACACGGATTCCAACTCGGTGAAGGCACGCGAGGCTTTGGCCTACTCGCGCGAGCGTTTCGCGCAGGTGGAGACCAAGCGTGGCCCGCGCGCGACGATCACCCACTTGTTCAACGGCATGCGCCCGCTGCACCACCGCGATACCGGCCCGATCGCCGAGTTCCTGTCGGATGCTGCGCGCGGCGGCGCCGTCGCCGAGCTGATCTGCGACTCGATCCACGTCGACCCCTCGCTCGTGCGCGACGTGTACGAGCTCGTCGGCCGCGAACACGTCGTGCTCATCACCGATGCTATGGCGGCCGCAGGCATGACCGACGGAGAGTACACGCTCGGCCCCCAGGACGTCATTGTCAAGGATGGCGTTGCGCGCCTGGCTCACGGCAACTCCATCGCCGGCGGTACGGCACACCTCATGGACTGCGTGCGTGTCGCCGTCACCAAGGGCGGGATTCCGCTCGTCGATGCGGTGTACATGGCCTCCGTTCAGGGAGCCGCTATCCTGGGCGACGACACGATCGGATCGCTCGCGGCCGGGAAGAGAGCCGACATCGTCGAGGTTGACTCTGACCTCGCCGTGCGCCGCGTCTGGCGACGTGGCACTGTGGTTGCGTGAGAGGCAAACGAAGCAAGAAACGACCGTGGGGCGAGGCGCGTCCGTTGCAGATGGATCGCCTCGCCTCCGTGCCGCGTACAGAACGCGGCCCCGACGGTGGCGATTATCAGGTGCGCCGCCTGTCCGGTTCGGCAAAGGAATACACCTGTCCCGCCTGCTTGCGTCCGATACCCGTGGGAACGGCACACATCGTCGCATGGCCCGAAGAAGTGGCGTTTGGTCTGCCCCAGGGCGTTGAGGGACGCCGTCACTGGCACTCGGAGTGCTGGCGGAGGAGACTGCGTCCCCTGTGACGCGCGGATGTGATGCATCACTGCCCCGCGTGCGAATTCGGCCGTCAACGGGGTGAGCACGTAAAGTGAAGCCTGAAGAATGCCCGCAGTATGGGTGTTGGACGTGAGGAGCAACCGTGGAACTCTTTAAGCGATACGTGGCGGCATCGTCGATGGGCGTTGTGGCTCTCGTATGCGTGCTCGTCGGGCTGCTCGGTGTGACCGTGCTGCGGCCGCCGACGCATCAGGTCTCGTCGGTCACCTCTGCGACCGATCTGATCATGACGCGCGGCAACGTGCTGTCGATCGTGAAGGACGACGTGACGGTCACCGTGACGTCGAAGTCGGGCGCGCCTGTGACGCTGACTGTCGGCACTACGCAGGACGTCAAGGGTTGGATCGGCGACGCCGCCTACACCGAGGTGATCGGTGTTGAGTCGGACCGCACGAAGCTGAAGGCCGAGTCGCACGATGCGATCGGCCCGTCTCGCGTCCCATCGCCCACCCCGGCTCAGTCCGGTGCTCAGTCGGGCGTCAAGTCAGGTGGGCAACCCCTCGCCGAGCCGTCCTCCGCTGATCTGATACAGCAGCTCGCCTCCTCCGACATGTGGTTCAAGCAGGCCAGCGGTGATGGCACCGTGAGCCTGGACCTCGAAAACGTTCCGTCGGGTCGTTCCGCTCTCGCCGCGTCGGCCGCTGGCCCCGGTGACCTGACGCTGACGCTGACCTGGAAGGTCGAGCAGACCAACACGCTTGCGATCATTGCGTTCCTCGCAGCCTGCGTCTTCGCGCTGATTGCCCTTGCGCTGTTCCTCACGCGCTGGCAGCTCCTGCGTCTGCGCAAGATTCGCGCGGCCCGCATCGAAGAGCGCCGTAAGGCCGACTCTCTTGAGACCTCCTCGATCAACTCCGCCGCCGTTGCCGAGCGCATTGCCGCCGCCCGCGAGGCTGCCCCGGTAACCGCACCGGCGTCCGAGCCGACAAAGGCCCACGAGCCGTCCGTGGATGAGACGGAGCAGCGTGAGGCTGACGCCGACGAGAAGCCCGCAGACACCGCTCCCAGGTGGGGTGCCGCCGCCTTCGCGTCCGGCCAGAACGAGACCGAGGACGGCGAAGCTCCCGGTGAAGAGACCGCCGAAGCCGAGGCCGAGGAGCGCACTGAGGATGCTCGCCGCGACGAGGCACCCGTGGAGTCCGTCGATGCCTCGGATGACAACGTCGCGCAGGCGCAGTCCTCCATGGACTCCTCCGAGGAATACGTCCCGGACCCGCTGACTGACACGTTCGAGCGCCGTGGTCGCCACGGCCTCGACAATGGCGTGATCGACCAGGATCCGCCGGAGCGCGCCACGACAGACACCGGCGTCATCGACCTGTCGGGCATTCGCGGTGGTCGTACGCTGCCGTCGCGCCGCGCGCTGCGCGAGGCCCGCAACAACGGCGAGCAGGTCGTTGTGGTCGACGGTCAGGAATTTAATACGGGTCTGATCCCGGTGACGCGTCCGCGCGGCGCTGAGCAGGCTCCCGCGCCGACGTCGGCACCCGATGATGACGCGTCCTCGACGGGCGGCTGGACCTCGATCATGTCCGGCTGGCTGAAGGATCGCCCGGAAGGTAAGTGATGAAACGACGCACGCTCGCCGCCGCTGCGGCCGCCCTGCTCATGACCTCCGCTCTGGGGTTGAGCGCCTGCTCGAACGAGATCGTCGCCCAGTCGGGTGAGGAGGCGCAGAGTGCCGCCAACCTCGACCTCGAGCGCATCTCCTCCGTGCTCGACTCGACTGGTACGGCCATGACCACAGCGGATGCGTCGCTGGACGCCCAGGAACTGGCGGGACGCGTCTCGCAGGGGGGCCTTGTGTACCGCACGGCTCAGTACGCGTACGCCAAGGCTTCGGGCCAGACCCCGCAGGCACTGGACTTCACGCCCGCCTCGCTGGCCATCACGAACTCTGACTCGTGGCCGCGCGCAATCTTCAACATCTCCGCGTCCTCCTCGACGGCCCTGCCCGTGCTGCAGGTCTATGTGCAGGATTCCGCTCGTTCGGACTACCAGCTGACGAACTACGCGCGCCTCCTGGGCGGCACCCAGCTGACCCTGCCTCCCGTCGGAACCGGCTCGGCCTACGTCACCGGTACGTCCGAGGGCTTCACGGTAAGCCCCGAGGCAGCGATCGCGCAGTACATTACGATGCTCAACTCGGGCAGCCAGGACACCTCGCAGTTTGTGGCCGACGACTTCACGAAGACCTACCTGTCGAACGTCAGCGATCTGAACTCCTCCGTGAGCGCGGCCGGTAGTGTGACCGCCGCGGTGACCGCGACTGACTACCCGATCTCCGGCCTGGTTCTCCAGGATGGCTCGGCTCTCGTTGCGGCCAACTTCAAGTACACACTGACCTACCAGCGCACGGTCGCGGGCGCGACCATGAACCTGGGTGGTAAGACGGCAACGATGAGTGCGAACGGCACGACTGTCGAGGGAACCGCCACCGCGGAGTACCTGGCCACGATCCTCATGCGTATACCGTCGACGACTGCGGGGGGAATTCCCCAGATCATTGGTGGCGAGTACGCCATCGTGTCCGTGACGCTCGATCCCTCGTCGAGCCCGGGCTGATTTTCACCCACAGCGCACACGTCGTCCCTGCGGCTTAGAGTCGTGGGGACGACGCATATCATCGTTCTGAGTACAACTGTCTTGACGAAGAGGATACAATGACTACGCCTGACCCTCGTCCCACATCCGAGGCGACGCCCATGCCCGCAGACTCGCACGGAGCTATCGACCTATCAGCACGCGCGAGTGCGCCTGCCTCCGACCAGTCTGAGACTCCCGCAGCGGCGGAGGGCTTGCACATCCAGCTGATCACAACCGCGGACGAGGAGAACTTCCAGGACGTCATGTCCACCTCCCAGGCCGTGCCGGTCATCATGGCCATGTGGTCTCCGCGCTCGCTCGAATCCAAACCGGCACTGGCCATGCTTGAGGAGATCGCGCGCGAGCAGGCGGGTAAGTTCCAGCTGGTCGAGGTCGACATCGACAAGGCGCCCGCAATCGCCCAGGCGTTCCAGATCCAGGGCGTGCCCACGGTCGTCGCTCTCGTTGGCGGGCGCCCCGTCCCGCTTTTCCAGGGCGCGGCCGCGAAGGAACAGGTGCTCCCCATCGTCACGCAGGTTCTCGAGGCCGCCGCGCAGATGGGCGTCACGGCGCGTATTGCCGTGGCCGCAGAGGACACCGTTGCCCCGACCCCGCCTGAGCACGAGGCGCCCCTGGCCGCCGAGGCCACCGGGAGCCTCGACGAGGCCATCGCCGGCTGGGAGAAAGTGATCGAGCTGAATCCGCGCGACGAGGCCGCGAAGTCTCATCTGTCTCGCGTGCGCCTGGCGGCCCGCAGCGCACAGGCCGACGCCACCGATCCTGCCGCCCGCGCGGATGCACTGTTCGCTGCGGGCGACGCCGCTGGAGCCTTCGACGTGCTGCTCGATCTGCTGGCCGCTACGAAGGACGACGAGGAGCGCGACGCGCTGCGCCTGCGTCTCCTGGACCTCTTCCGGGTCGCGGGATCGTCCCCCGAGGTCTCCAAGGCACGCACGCACCTGGCGATGCTTCTCATGTGATATCGTCGCCCCAACGCACAGATGCGAGAGGGTACAAGCCATGACAGCGTGGGTCGTCGTCGGTATCGTGTTCGTCTGCGTCGTTGTCTGGTACGGATGCCATTCCACGCACAACGAACTGACGAAGAAGATCAACCGCGAGACTGACCCGGAGGCCAGGCGCGAACTGATCAAACTGCAGGGCCAGATAGACCGGGGGAGGGCAGGCTTCTAGACACCCGTACGTCCCGCCGCGCGTCGCAGCCCGACAGGTAGACGACGACTAGGCAACGGAGGAGGCCGGAGCGCGAATCCCTGCTCCGGCCTCCTCCGTATCAGCCTACGGCGTCAGCGCACCTGCGGGGCCGGCACCAGCCACACGGCGCCCAGCGGCGGCACGCGTAGTGACGCGGAGACCGGACGGCCATTCCACGGGGTGTCCTCGGCGATGATGGTGCCGACGTTGACGACACCCGAGCCGTCGAACTCCTCGGAGTCGGTGTTCAGAATCTCGACCCACTCGCCTCCGAACGGCAGGCCCACGCGGTAGCCCTCGTGCGGGTTGCCGGCGAAGTTCGAAATGCACACAACCACCTCGCGGTTACCCGCATCGTCCGAACCCTTGCGCAGGTAGGAGATGAGGTTGTGGTCGCCGTCCGAGGCGTCGATCCACTCGAAGCCCGTGTAGTCGTCGTCCCACATGGCGGGGGAGGAGGCGTAGATCTTGTTGAGGCGCTCCACCAGAGCAGCGACGCCTGCGTGGCCCTCCTGATCCAGCAGCCACCAGTCGAGGGAGTAGGATTCGTTCCACTCCTGCTCCTGGCCGATCTCCTGGCCCATGAAGAGGAGCTGCTTGCCCGGGTGGCTCCACTGGTAGGCGTACAGGGAACGCAGGCCCGCGAGGCGCTGCCACTTGTCACCGGGCATCTTCGAGATCAGCGAGCCCTTTCCGTGCACGACCTCGTCGTGCGAGAGCGGCAGCACGTAGTTCTCGGAGAATGCATAGACCAGCGAGAAGGTGAGCTCGCCGTGGTGCCAGCGCCGGTTGACCGGATCCTCGCTCAGGTAGCGCAGGGTGTCGTTCATCCAGCCCATGTTCCACTTCATGCCGTAGCCGAGGCCGCCGCCGGAAGTTGGGGCGGTCACGCCGGGCCACGCCGTGGACTCCTCGGCGATCATGACGATGCCGGGGTGACGACGGTACGCGGTCGCGTTGGCTTCCTGGATGAACTCGATGGCCTCCAGGTTCTCACGGCCACCATACTGGTTGGGGCGCCACTGGCCATCCTTGCGCGAGTAATCCAGGTACAGCATCGAGGCCACAGCGTCGACGCGCAGGCCATCGACGTGGAAGTCCTCGAGCCAGTACAGGGCGTTGGCGACCAGGAAGTTACGCACCTCGCGGCGGCCGAAGTTGAAGACGTAGGTGCCCCAGTCCGGGTGCTCACCGCGCAGCGGATCCGGATCCTCGTACAGCGGGGTGCCGTCGAAGCGGGCCAGCGCGAAGTCGTCCTTGGGGAAGTGTGCGGGGACCCAGTCCAGGATGACGCCGATACCCTCGCGGTGGAAGGCATCCACCAGGTAGCGGAAGTCGTCCGGGGTGCCGTAGCGCGAGGAGGGCGCGTAGTAGGAGGTCACCTGGTAGCCCCACGAGCCGCCGAAGGGGTGCTCGGCCAGCGGCATGAACTCCACGTGCGTGAAGCCCATCTGCTTGACGTAGGGGACCAGCTCGTCGGCCAGCTCGCGGTAGCCCAGGCCCTGACGCCAAGAACCCGCGTGGACCTCGTAGATGGACATGGGGCCGTCGTGGACGTTGCGCTCACGGCGCGCCTGCATCCACTCCTGGTCGGTCCACTCGTGGAAGTAGTCGGTGACGACCGATGCCGTGGCTGGGGGAATCTCGGTGGCACGGGCCATCGGGTCGGCCTTCTGGAACCAGTTGCCGCCGGGGCCCTGGATCTCGAACTTGTAGCGGGTGCCGACGCCAACCTCGGGAACGAAAATTTCCCACACGCCGGACGAACCCAGCGAGCGCATGGAAGTCTGCGTGCCGTCCCAGTAGTTGAACTCGCCGACAACGCGCACGGCGCGGGCGTTCGGGGCCCACACGGCGAAGGCGGTACCGGTGGTCTCGCCCATCTCGTCGGTGTAGGTCTTCACGTGCGCGCCCAGGACCTTCCACAGGTCCTCGTGGCGTCCCTCGGAGATCAGGTAGGTGTCCATCTCACCCAGGGTGGGCAGGTAACGGTAGGGATCGTCGCGCACGGTCGTGTCCTCGCCGTAGGTGACGGACACGCGGTAGGCGGTGATCTCCTTGCCGGGCAGGGCCGCGACCCAGATGCCGCCGCGCTCGTGCGTGGCAGTGTAGGTGCCGGTGGGGGTGATGATGTCCACCGCGTCGGCCAGGTGTGCGACGACGCGAATGGTGACGCCCTCGTCACCGAGGTGGGCGCCCAGCACAGAGTGGGGCGAGTAGTAGGAGCCTGAGGCAACGGCGTCGAGAATGTCGTCATTGACCGGGATCGGCGTAAGTTCGAAGCTCATGGATGTTCCTTACTCCAGAAGGGTGAACCGCTCAGTTCACTGATGTTGATAAGTCTAACGTCTGACAGGCAAAAAAGGGAGCCGGGTCTCATATTGACGGGGGTTATGGAGGGGTGTCGTGTACCCGGCGCGGTGACATGGTAGCGCCGGGCGCACGAGCCTCGTTAGGCCTGTGCCCAGGGCGAGGAGTGGGCGGGCTCGACCTTGAAGACGTGGCCCAGCCGCGTCACGGGGGACAGCGACACCCAGTTGGACGAGCCCCACACGTAGGAGCGTCCGTCCAGCTCGTCGACGACCGTAATGTGACCACCCGGGGTAGCCAGACCCATCGCCCCCACATCGAGCTCGACCGAGGCATCCACACCCTCGTGCGGATCCAGGGAGATCACGCAGATGACGGTGTCGGGCTTGCCGTCCGACGTGAACTTGCCGGGCACCTGACGCGAGAACGCGATGAGGCGATCCGAGGAGGTCGGGTGGATGCGGATCTGGTGGAGCTGGCGCAGCGCGGGGTGCTTGGCTCGCGCTGCGTTGAGCAGCGTGAACAGGCGCGAGATGCCGATCGGCTCGGCATGCTCCCAGCGGCGCGGGCGGAACTCGTACTTCTCGTTGTCGTTGGGCTCCTGGTAGGTGCCGCGCGGCTCGTTCTCCACGAATTCGTAGCCGGAGTAGATGCCCCACGTGGGCGCGCCCAGGGCAGCAAGCATCGCGCGGATAGCGAAGATCGCGGTGCCGCCGTCCCACATCTGCGGGGTGAGGATGTCGTGCGTCGTGGGCCAGAAGGCCGGGCGTATGAGGTGCGCCGTCTTCTCGGAGACCTCACGCAGGTACTCTTCGATCTCCTGCTTGGCGGTCCTCCACGCGAAGTAGGTGTAGGACTGATCGAAGCCGATTGCGCCGAGCGTGCGCATCATGGCGGGGCGCGTGAAGGCCTCGGCCAGGAAGAGCGTGCCCGGATACTGCGCCTTGATGTCAGCCAGGAGGCGCTCCCAGAAGGGGATGGGCTTCGTGTGCGGGTTGTCGACGCGGAAGATCGTCACGCCGTGGTTGATCCACAGCTCGATGACGTCGCGCACGGCCTGGTAGATGCCCTCCGGGTCGTTGTCGAAGTTCAGAGGGTAGATGTCCTGGTACTTCTTCGGCGGGTTCTCCGCGTACGCGATGGTGCCATCGGCGCGCGTCGTGAACCACTGCGGGTGTTCCTTCACCCACGGGTGGTCGGGCGAGCACTGGAGGGCCAGGTCGAGAGCAACCTCCAGGCCGAGGCCTCGGGCGCGCTCGACGAAGCGGTCGAAGTCGGCGAAGTCGCCAAGCTCGGGATGGATGGCGTCGTGGCCACCCTCGGGGGAGCCAATGCCGTAGGGCGAACCCGGGTCGCCGGGAGCAGCCTCCAGAGCGTTGTTCTTGCCCTTGCGGTGCGTCGTGCCGATCGGGTGAATCGGGGTCAGATAGACGACGTCGAAGCCCATATCGGCGATGCGTGGCAGGTCCTCGGCGGCGCCTGCGAGCGTACCGGAGACCCACGTGCCGTCGGGGCGCTGGAAGGCACCCTCCGAGCGCGGGAAGATCTCGTACCACGCGCCCGCCAGGGCCTTGGCGCGGGCCACGTCGAGCGGGTAGACGCGGGAGGAGTCCAGCAGGTCGCGCAGCGGGTGGTCGCGGAAGATCAGGCGTACGCGCGAGGAGATGCCCGCGGAGAGGCGCTGCTGGGCGGAATGGCTGGTGTCGCGCAGGCGGCGCGCCGCGTCGGTCAGGACGCTCATGTCGGAGGCAGGGGGCCGCTTCTGGGAGGGGTTACCGTAGGCGGTGCCTTCGGCTGCGCGCTCCATGAGGAGGGCGCCTTCCTCCAGCATGAGTTCGACGTCGACGCCGGCGCCGATCTTCACGGTGGCGTCATGACGCCAGGTTGCGTAGGGGTCCGACCAGGAATCCACGCGGAAAGACCACGTGCCGGGGACGTCGGCGGCCACCCAGGCCTCGTACCTGTCGAGGCCTGGGGCAATGTCCACCATGCGTGTGCAGGAGTATTCACCTCCGTCCGGGCGCAGCAGGACGGCCTCCGCGGCGAATGCGTCGTGTCCTTCGCGGAACACGGTCGCGCGAATGGGGAAAGGCTCGCCTTCGGTCGCCTTGGCGGGAAGCGTTCCGTCTTCGATGACGGGGAACACTTCGATGATCGGGATACGGGGCAACAGTTTCTCGCTCACGAGACCCACACTAGCCTATGGATGTGCGCGCATGAAAGTTAGGCCCAAGCCTCGGCGTTGGAACCGTTGTCCATATGATCTGCCAAGATTTCCACTGTCGTGCGAAAGGGCGGACATTCAACGCAAACAATGGAGGGCAGTCCCCGGATGTCCAGGAACTACCCTCCATCAATAAACGAGATGCTCAGCTGCCGCTGCCTTGCAGTCCGGCGAACAGCGCGCCGCCGAACAGCACGATGATCAAGATCGCCGCGACGACCCCGATGATCTGCCAGATAAACATGGCGCGCGCGAAATTCCGCTTTGCAGGCGAGGCACCCGAACCGAGTGCGAGCACCAGCAGATAGATGAAGCCGACCACCGGGATGCCCGCCAGGAACAGGGTGAGCATCCATGCGCCGACGGAGTCGTCGGGGTGCTCGGGGAACTGGTTGTACGCCATGAGTATCTCCAGAAAGGTGTGGGTTCAGTAGTTCATCTGCATGGCCGTGCGGACCTCGGACAGGGTCTGATCGGCCTGTTCGTTCGCGCGCTCGTTGCCGGCGTGCAGGATGGACAGCAGGTAGTCCTCGTTTGCGATGAGCTCGGCGCGACGCTCACGCAGGGGAGCGAGCATCTCGTTGAGAGAGTCGGTGACGAGTGACTTGAGCGTGCCGGCACCCGCGTCTCCGATGCGATCCGCGATCGCCTCGGGGGCCTCACCGGTGGCCAGGGAGGCCAGCATGAGGAGGTTGGAGACCTCGGGGCGACCCTCGGGATCGAAAGTAATGCGGCGCTCGGCGTCGGTCTTCGCCTTCTTGAGGATCTTCGCGGTCTCGTCGGCGCTCATGCGCAGCTCGATCGTGTTGCCGCGCGACTTGGACATCTTCTGGCCGTCCGTGCCCAGCAGCAGCGGGACCTCGGAGAGGAGGGCCTCGGGGCGGGGGAACACGGGGCGCTCGGGGGTGGCGCGGCCGTAGCGCTTGTCGAAGCGCTGAGCGATCAGGCGAGCCTGCTCGAGGTGGGGGAGCTGGTCCTGGCCCACGGGCACGATGTTCGCCTTGCAGAAGAGGATGTCGGCGGCCTGGTGGACCGGGTAGGTCAGCATGAGGCCCGTCATCGCGCGGCCCTCGGTCGCCTCCAGCTCGGCCTTCACGGTCGGGTTGCGGTGCAGCTCCGACTCGGTGACAAGGGAGAGGAAAGGCAGCATCAGCTGGTTAAGGGCCGGAACCGCCGAGTGGTTGAAGATCGTGGAACGCTCGGGGTCGATGCCCGCGGCCAGGTAGTCGGCGACGAGGCCGAGGACGCGCTCACGGATCGGGCCCACGCCGTCGCGGTCGGTGATCACCTGGTAGTCGGCGACCAGAACCCAGGTCTCAACGCCGCGGTTCTGCAGCAGCACGCGGTTACGCAGCGTGCCGAAGTAGTGGCCCAGGTGCAGGTGGCCGGTCGGGCGGTCACCCGTGAGGATGCGGAAACGCGAGGGGTCCTGGTCGATCGCCAGGTCGATCTCGGCGCTGCGGGCCTTCGAGCGGGCCAGCGAGGCATCGGAGGTTGCGGTTTCCAGGGCATCTTCACTGTGAGTCATGCGTGAATCCTATCCAATGTGTGAGTGACGGGGGAATGGAAGAGTGGTCAGCTCTCGGGCTGGAATGCCACGTCGGAGAGCAGGATGGTGACGGAAAGGGGTTCGATCGTCAGCGTCGAACGCGGGGTCACGTGCTCAACCTCGAGAGAAAGCTCGGCAGGGTCGAGCGTGGAGCCGACGCCGCCTTCGGAGGGCGTGGCCCACACGGTCGAGTAGGCGACGAGCCAGTCCAGGTCGTGGCCTGCGGGCAGGGTGACCTCGGCGCTATCCAGGTTGGCGTTGATGATGATGAGCACGTCGCGGTCGCCCCACGTCACGCCCGAGCGCAGCATCTGGAATGTGCGGTGGTGCCAGTCCGTCCAACCGTAGTCCGGCATGGGCGTGCCCTGGGCGGTGTACCAGGACAGGTCGGCGATCGTATCACCGTTGTGAGGGGTGCCGGTCGCGAAGCGGTCGGGACGCAGAACGGGGTGGGCCTTGCGCAGGGCGATCAGCCAGGAGACGGCGTCAATCTGTGCGTGCTGACTCTCGGCTAGGTCCCAGTCGACCCAGGAGATCGGGTCGTCCTGGCAGTAGGCGTTGTTGTTGCCGTACTGGCTACGACCGAACTCGTCCCCGCCCGTCAGCATCGGTGTGCCCGAAGAGACGAACATGGTCGCCAGGATGTTGCGCTGCGAGCGCGCCCGCAGGTCGGCGATCGTCATGTCGGAGAGAATCGCGTAGGGGGTGTCGGCGTTCGGGTGCGTGCCGTTCGAAGCAAGCGTGCCCTCCACGCCGTGGTTCCACGAGCGGTTGTCGTCCGACCCGTCGCGGTTGTTCTCCAGGTTCGCCGTGTTGTGCTTGCGGTCGTAGGCAGTCAGATCCGCGAGAGTGAAGCCGTCGTGGGCGGTCACGAAGTTGATCGAGGCGCGGGGGCCGCGCAGACGGCCCAGTCCGTGTTCGAAGACGTCCTGGGAGCCGGACAGGCGGGTCGCCAGATCGTTCGGACCAGAGACGACATGGCCCGAGGCCTGGGCGCGCACGTCCGCCAGCCAGAAGTTGCGCAGGGCACCACGGTAATGGTCATTCCACTCGGAGAAGGGGACGGGGAAGTTGCCCGTCTGCCAGCCGCCCGGGCCCACATCCCACGGCTCGGCGATGAGCTTTGCGTGGGCCAAGACCTCGTCCGTCGCCATCGCGATGAGGAGCGGGTGCATGGGGCTGAAGCCCGTCGAGAAGCGGCCGAGCGTGGCCGCCAGGTCGAAGCGGAAGCCATCCACGCCCATCTCGCGCACCCAGTAGCGCAGCGAGTCCATCACCATCTGGATGGACTTTGGATGATCCATGTTGACCGTGTTGCCCGTGCCGGTCACGTCGATCATCTGGACCGGACGCGAGGTGGTGTGACGGTAGTACATGTCGGAGTCGAGGCCGCGCCAGGACAGGGACGGACCGGCGTCGCCGCCCTCGCACGTGTGGTTGTAGACGACGTCGAGAATGACCTCGATACCCGCCTGATGGAGGAGCGAGACCATGCCGCGGAACTCGTCGACGACCGCCTGGGCACCGCGCTCGCGCGAGACCTCGGTCGCGTAGGAGGGTTCGGGGGAGAAGAAGGAGAGGGTTGAGTATCCCCAGTAGTTCGTCAGGCCGCGTTCGGTGAGGAACGGCTCGTCGCACTTGGCGTGGACGGGCAGTAACTCGACGGCGGTGACTCCCAGATCCTTCAGGTAGGACACGGAGGCCGGGTGAGCGAGGCCCGCGTAGGTGCCGCGCAGCTCCGAAGGCACGCCGGGCATGTTCTTCGTGAAGCCCTTGACATGGATCTCATAGATGACGGTGGTCTCCCACGGAGTGTGAGGCTGCGGCGCGATCGGGAAGGAGGGCTCCACGACGACCGAGCGCGGCATATACGGCGCGGAGTCGATGGGGGAGCGGCGCAGCGGGTACTCCGAGGGGTAGAGGTCCTCATCCACGCAGTGCGCGTAGACCGCAGGCTTCATGTCCACGACGCCGTCCACGCCTCGGCCGTAGGGGTCGAGGAGGAGCTTATGCGAGTTGTAGAACTGGCCGCCGTCCGGATCCCAGGTGCCGTGTACGCGGAAACCGTAGCGGGTGCCCGCACCGTATCCGGGGATGTGGCCGTGCCAGATGCCCGTCTTCGGGCCGAGCAGTGCGAAGCGGGTCTCAGCCCCGGCCTCGTCGAAGATGCACATGTCCACGCCGGAGGCGGCCCTGGCGACCACGGCGACATCGAGCCCGTCGCCCGACGGGACAACCCCCAGACGGGTAGGAACGGGATTAGGTTCGGTGACGCGCACGATGGGGACGCTGGACGAGCCGGAACGCTCGGACATAAAACAGTGCCTCTTTCTTCCAGTTTATTGGCTGCACCATAGCCTGATAGACGCAGCCATCGTCTATCATACGTGACCGTTTATTAAGCGGTCGGATTAGGGCGCAGGCTGAGGGTATGAACAGCAGCACGAACTGGTGAGGCAACCCTCATATATATGGGCGTGACGCGCGGAATGTGGCACGCTAGAAGTCATGAGAATTGTCGTGTGTGTGAAGCATGTTCCCGACATGCAGTCCGAACGCCGTTTTGAGGGCGGCCGCCTGGTGCGCGGTGAGGACGATGTGCTCAACGAACTGGACGAGAACGCCATCGAGGCTGCCGTCCAGCTGAAGGAATCCGAAGAGGATGCGGGTCGCGAGGCCGAGGTCGTCGCGCTGACGATGGGCCCCGAGGACGCTGAGGACTCCCTCATGCGCGCCCTGCAGATGGGGGCAGACTGCGCCTACATCGTCTCCGACGAGTTCCTCGAGGGCTCCGACGTCATCACGACCGCCTCCGTTCTGTCCGTCGCGATCGCAAAGATCGCGCAGGAGTGCGGCCCCGTCGACCTGGTGCTCACCGGCATGGCCTCGCTGGACGCGATGACCTCCATGCTGCCCGCTGCCCTGGCCGCCAAGGCCCACATGCCGCTGCTGGGCCTGGCGCGCTCCCTGAGCGTTGACGGTCGTGCCGTGACCATCGAGCGCGCCGTCGACGGCTACACCGAGACCATGCGCGCCGCTCTGCCCGCCGTCGTCTCCGTGACCGACCAGATCAACGAGCCGCGTTACCCAGCCTTCGCCGCCATGAAGGCAGCCCGCAAGAAGCCGCTGGACCAGTGGGGCATCGACGACCTCGTCGAGGTTCCCGGTGGCGAGGCGCTTGTTATGCGCCGCGCGCTCACCGCCGTCACCCACGGCGAGGAGAAGACCCGCGACGGTTCCGGCACGATCATTCAGGACGCCGGCGAGGGCGGGCGCGCTCTGGCCGACTACATCCTTTCGGTGGTGAAGTGACATGACGCAGCAGATGAGTTCCCCGATTCTCGTTCTGGCCGACCAGGCGGGCGAGCACCTGACGCCCCTGGCCCGACAGGCTGTGACCCTGGCCGCGTCCCTGACCTCCGCCGACATTGTCGCGCTGTCCCTGGCCGCCACCCCCGATGTGGCTGCGCTGTCCGAGCTGGGCGCGACCCAGCTCCTGCACGCCGACCTGGGTGACGCGGCGCGCTCCTCGGTGGTCGCCTCCGACGCGCTTGTCTCCGCGCTGGCGACCGGCAGCTTTGGCTTGGTGCTCCTGTGCTCGGACTACCGAGGTCGCGAAATCGCCGGCCGTGTTGGCGCTCTCACCGAGGCCGGCGTGGTCTCCGGTGCGTCCTCCGTCGGCTTCGACGGTGGCGTGCTCCAGATTGGCAAGACCGCCCTGGGCGGCTCCTGGTCGATGCGCATCGTGCTCGAGGGTCAGACTCCGATCGTCGGCATCGCTTCCGGCGTCATTGACGAGGCTCCGGTGGCCTCTCCCGTCGCCCTCACCCCGCAGGCCCTGGCCGTCGAGCTGAGCACTGAGGCTAGCGCGATTCAGGTCGTCTCGTCCGTGCCCGACGAGGAGGAAGGCGTGTCCCTGAGTGACGCCTCCACCGTCGTGTGCGGTGGCCGCGGCGTGGACGGCGACTTCGAGCTGGTGCGCTCCGTTGCTCAGGCGCTCGGTGGTGCTGTGGGCGCGACCCGCGTCGCATGCGACGAGGGATGGGCCCCGCGATCCGAGCAGATCGGCCAGACCGGTCTGACCGTCACCCCGAACCTGTACATCGGTCTGGGCGTCTCGGGCGCGATCCACCACACGGTGGGTATGCAGTCCTCCGCCCACATCGTCGCGGTGTGTGATGATCCGGACGCCCCGATCTTCGAGATCGCGGACTTCGGCGTCGTCGGCGACGTGACCGAGGTCGTGCCCGCGGCCCTGGCCGCTATCGAGGAGGCGCGCTCTCAGGCGTGAGCGTCTACCTCGACCACGCGGCCACCACGCCGCTGCGCGAGTGCGCCCTCGAGGCGTGGACTCGCGCCCAGCGTGACCTGTCCGCAGACCCCGGCAATCCCGCCGCCCTCCACTTCGGAGGGCGGCGGGCCCGTCGCATGCTCGATGATGCACGCGAGCAGGTCGCAGCCGCCCTCGGAGCCGACATTCACGAGGTCATCTTCACGTCCGGCGCTACCGAATCCGACGCCCTCGGCGTCATGGCTACCGCTCGAGGAATGCGCGGGCGTGACGGCGCGCGCGACCTCATTGTTGTCTCGAGCCTTGAGCACGATGCGGTCGCCCATCAGCGCGAGGTTGCCTCTCGTGAGGGCTTCTCCTGGGAGGTCCTGCGCGTGGATGCGGGCGGCGTGTCCATCTTGCCTCGCGAATCCGGTGAGGATACGCCCGCTTCGTGGGACGGTCGCCTCGCGCTTGGATCCATGACCCTCGTCTCCTCCGAGATCGGCACGATCCAGCCGGTCGCAGACTTCGCCGAACTCGTGCACGCCAGCGGGGGCCTCGTCCACTCCGATGCCGCCCAAGCCATCCCCACGCTGGACGTGTCCTTTTCCGGCCTCGGCCTGGACCTCATGAGCGTCGGCGGACACAAGGTCGGTGCGCCCGCCGGCATCGGTGTACTCTTCGCTCGGCGCGGAATCCCCATGACGACCGACCGACCCGGCGGCGGCCACGAGCGATCAATTCGCTCGGGCACGCCTGACGTCGCGGGCGCCTGCGCTCTCGCTGCCGCCCTGACCGAGGTCGTCGCTGAGCGCTCCGCTTTTGCCGCCCGTGCGACCGACCTGCGCGCGCACCTGCTGTCCCACCTGCCGGAGGGAACTTTTCTGACGGTGGGGGAGTCGGCCTCGTCGAGCGCGATCATCCACTTGTCCCTGCCCACCGCCCGCCCCGAGGCCGTCCTCATGGCTTTTGACATGGCCGGGATCGCCGTGTCTGCGGGGTCCGCCTGTCACGCGGGGGTGACGCGTCCCTCCGAGATCGTCATGGCGATGGGACGCAGCGAGGAGCAGGCGCTCGGCGTCCTGCGCGTCTCGCTCGGCCACGAGACGACCCGCGATGATATTGACGCCTTCCTGGCCGCCCTGCCCGTGGCTATTCGCGCGGGTACCGCCCTGGATGGCGTCGCCCACGTACGCAACGAACGAAACGAGGAACGCTAGATGCGAGTTCTGGCAGCACTGTCGGGCGGCGTGGACTCCGCCGTCGCCGCCGCGAAGGCCGTCGAGGCCGGACACGTCGTCGTCGGCGTCCACATGGCCCTGTCCTCCCAGCCCCAGGAGTGCCGCATCGGCTCGCGCGGCTGCTGCTCGATCGAGGACGCAGGGGACGCTGCGCGTGCCGCCGAAATCATCGGCATCCCCTTCTACGTCTGGGACCTCGCCGAGGAATTCGAGCAGACCGTCATCACCGACTTCGTCGCCCAGTACAAGGCCGGGCGCACCCCCAACCCCTGCGTGCGCTGCAACGAGTTCGTGAAGTTCCGCGAGCTGGCCAGTCGTGCACGCGCGCTCGGCTTTGACGCAGTGTGCACGGGCCACTACGCGGCTATCGTCGACGGCGAGGCCGGGCCCGAGCTGCACCGCGGCGCTGATAACCTCAAGGACCAGTCGTACGTGCTGGCGGTCATGGGCCCCGAGGAACTCTCTCGCGTCGTCCTGCCGCTGGGCGACGCGCCCAACAAGGCGTGGGTACGCTCCGAGGCCGAGCGCCTCGGCCTGGGCGTGTCCAATAAGCCCGACTCCTACGACATCTGCTTCATCCCCGACGGGGACACGCAGGGCTTCTTGCGCGCTCACCTTGGTGCCTCTGAGGGCGAGATCGTCACGCCCGACGGCGAGGTGTTGGGACGCCACGAGGGCTACTGGAACTACACGGTCGGCCAGCGCAAGGGCCTCGGTATTGGCGCGCCCGCACCCGACGGGCGGCCCCGCTACGTCCTTGAGACGCGGCCGGAGAGCAATCAGGTCGTCGTTGGGGCTTCTGAACTCCTGTCGATCTCGCGCATCGCGGCCACGGACGCCGTCTGGCTCGCCTTCGACGACGACGGCTCCGACGCCACCGAGCTCTTCGTCCAGCTGCGCGCGCACGGCGCCCCCGTTCCCCTGGCCTCGCTGACGCGCGACGAGTCGGCCGGAACCATCAGCGTCGTGCTCGAGGACAGCGCGCGCGGCGTCGCGCGGGGCCAGTCGATGGTCGTCTACCGCGGAACCCGCGTTCTTGGCGAGGGGACAATCGACGCGACCGGGCGCTGAAGGTCTCGGGTGTGCGCGCCGCCTAGAGACGTGGGCGAGGGCATGCAGACGCTCCGCGGTACATCGGTTAGACTGGGGGCGCGCGCGAGTGGCGGAATTGGCAGACGCGCTGGATTTAGGTTCCAGTGTCTTTGACGTGTGGGTTCGAGTCCCATCT
>CABKMD010000013.1 GCA_902373435.1 uncultured Actinomyces sp. | reverse complement strand
GATGGGAATCCTGGAGCGGCGGCAAGGGCGATCCTGCGAAGCTGACCTCTCGCTCGCGCACCTCCGATGACTTTGATGTCGTTCAGCTCTCCAACAAGGCCGTCACCGAGCTCCTGAACAATGAGCCGGTCAAGGATCAGGCTGACGGCGTGCGCGTCATGCGCTCCTGGAGCGCATCGGGCCGCTACTACCAGACCATGGATCTTCACTTCCCGAAGATGACCGACTTCGTGTGGCCTTTCAAGATGGCCCACCCGGTCAACGTCCAGCTGAATAACGGAGGCTGGCGATCCGGCCTCATGTGGAGCCTGACCGGCTATGACAACGAGTGGAACGGCCTGCAGACCTACCCCTCGGCCCGCACCACGGGCTGGCAGATGGGCTGGGGCTTTGGCGCTCTCACCTCCAACTGGACCGGTGACGTCACCTCCTCCACCTCCTACTTCCACAAGTCGGGACTGACGGTTTTCCCCTACGCCGAGGCCTACGTGCGCCCGCGCATTTCCTCCGATTCGGCTGACTTCGCCCGCATCCCCGACGAGGGCCTTGGTGCCTCGACGGTCTCCAGTACCGTTTCGCAGTACGCAGCCAAGACCTCGTGGGGTGTGAGCGGTAACATCAACGGCTCCTACGCCGAGGGCAACATCCAGGTCCAGGCCTTTGCCCAGGTCGGCTCGACCATGTACGTGGGCGGCAACTTCACCGGCCAGACCTTCGACTTTAACGCGCAGGTGAAGGCGCTCCTCGCCCTGCCTGACGGCCGCCTGCTCGTCGGTGGTGACTTCACTCGCGTCAACGGCGAGGTCCACGTCGGCACCGTCGTCATCAACCCCTCGACCGGGCAGATCGACCCCTCGTGGAATCTGCAGATCACCGACGCGCTGCGCGGCGGCGCGGTGAGCGTGCGCGCCCTGACCTACTACGACGGCTACGTCTACATGGGCGGAGCGTTCACCCACCTCTCTGGCGACGGCCGCACCAAGGTGTATGCCCGTAACGCTGGCCGCGTTAGCCTCGATGCGCGCCCGGACCGTTCGTGGAACCCCGAGATCAGCGGTTCCGTGCAGGCAGTTGGTGTTTCCGAGGCGAACAGCGCCTTCTACGCGGGCGGTCACTTCACCACGGCGCACGGTAACCAGCGCGCCTGGTACGCCGCCAAGTTCTCCACCCAGCCGGGCGCTGCCCTGGATACGGACTTCAACTTCGAGCCGTCCAGCGCCAATGCCGGTAAGTATCAGCAGACCATCGCCACGGCCGGAAACCGCGTCTACATCGGCGGCTCCGAGCACTCCCTGTTCGGCTACGACGCTGCCAGCAACCAGCGCCTATCCGGTGCGATGATGTTCAGCAATGGCGGCGATCTGCAGGCCACGACCGTGTCTGCCAAGGGTGTTATCTACGGATCCTGCCACTGCTCCGACAGCGCCTACCAGGACATGTACGTCTGGTCGATGAAGGACTCCTGGTCGCGTGTTGACGAGATCAAGTGGGTTGGCGCGTGGGACGCCGCCACTGGCAAGAGCCTGAAGTGGACCCCCTTCGAGCTCTCCTCGCGTCGCAAGACCGGTGCCTGGGCACTGACGACCGATAACTACGGCAACCTGTGGGTCGGCGGCGACTTCACCCTCTCCCACACCGACGCCACGCGCACCCAGTGGAACGGTGGCTTCGCCCGCTACGACAACCGTGACAACGTCGCGCCCGAGGCCCCCTCCCTCCTGCGCGCCTCTGCGTCGAACAATTCCACCGTGACCCTCACCTGGGAAGGCGTCTCCGACGCAGTCTCCTACGAGATCCTGCGCGACGATCGTCCGATCGCCACCTCCACAACCACCAGCGTCGAGGTGCCGCGCGGCGGCGAAAACCGCTACTTTGTGCGCGCCGTTGATGCCGAGGGTAACCGCTCGGCGACCACCGCGGTCTACACCGCTCCGGCCCCCGGCCAGGCGGACGCCTCCAACCCGGTCCTCCTCGAAGCCGGTGCGACGTGGAACTACCGCGCGGATGCCAGCGCCGCCCCCGACAACTGGGCCCAGGCCTCGTTCGACGACTCCGCGTGGCCGACCGGCGCAGCCCCCCTGGGCTACGGCGACTCCGCGATCGCGACCCAGATCGCCACCAAGGGCTCGCGCCTCGTGACGACCTACTACCGCACGCACTTCCAGGTGGCCGACGCGAAGGCCATCAAGGGCATCAATGTCAAGTACCTGGCCGACGATGGCACCGTCGTCTACATCAACGGCGTCGAGGTGGACCGCACCCGCATGGGTACCGGCACGGTCAGCTACACGACCCGCGCCGACGGCGCGCCCAACTTCGCCGCGGCATCCGCCTCCCAGTCCGAAATCTTCGTCCCCGCATCGGCGCTGAAGACCGGTGACAACGTGATCGCCGTGGAAACCCACGTCAACTACCTGCGCACCGCGACCGTCTCGATGCAGGCCTCCATCGTCCGCGTGGAGGGCACCCCGGATGGCGACAGCTCTGTTCCCGACGGGCACAGCGCAGAGCCGACTGACGCGACGCAGCCGATCAACGCGGCTTCCGTCAAGTCCGGCACTGTCATCCAGACCGGCGACGAGTGGAACTACTGGACCTCGACCCAGGCCCCCGCCTCCGACTGGGCGACGACCGGTTCCCTCCAGAGCTGGAACCGAGGCTCCGGCCCGATCGGCTGGGGAGACTCCGGTGCTGTGACCGCCCTCGATATTGCCAAGAAGGACCGTGCGATTACGTACTACTTCGCGCGTGACATCGACTTGGGCACGATCTCCCCGAACACCTCGCTGACGGTGAAGGTACGCGCGGATGATGGTGTTGTCCTGCGAGTGAATGGCACGATCGTCGACACGAAACGTATGTCGGGTGGAAACATTACTCACACTACGTATGCGAACTCGCCCGTGAACGCCAGCAAGGCAGCTTCGGATCTGCTCGAGGTCACCATCCCCGCGAGCCTCCTGACGAGCGGCGTGAACCGCATCGGTGTCGAGGAGCATCTCAACTACAAGGGCACGCCCTCGATGACCTTCGACCTGAACGCGACTCTTGCAAAATAAGGAAAGAATCGTCTTTCTGTGCTCGAGTTCGTGCGAGGTTTGAACTCATGAAAACGGTTTGATCCAGCTCGTGAACCGTGCTGACAGGTACAGCCCCTACCATTTTGGCGGGGGTTGTACCTGCATGTGGTAGACGACTCCCACCTCGTCCTAACCAAGTGGTTGAGCGGTAGCAATTATCGTGACACTATAGAGGTAACCATTTACGCAATACCTGTGAGGACCCCATGAGTTTTATCCGCCGTTGCTTGGCGGTCGGACTGTCATCGGTGACCGGCCTGAGCATGCTTGCATTTTCCCCGGCCGCGCACGCAGCCGCCGACCCGCTTCATGACGGCCTGAGCGAGGCCACGGCTGCGGCCTCGTGCTGGGAAATCAAACAGAATGACCCGCGTTCCCAGGACGGAACGTACTGGCTACAGACCTCCACCATGGAGGCCCCCGGCCAGTTCTTCTGCGATCAGACCACGGACGGTGGCGGCTGGGTCATGATCGGTCGCGGCCGCGAAGGCTGGGAGACCTGGAGCCAGGGTAAGGGTGACCAGGAGAAACTCAAGACCCGCCCGCGTAGCGCCGGTGACTTCGACGTCGTCCAGGCCTCGCACGAAACCGTTAACGGTCTGCTCGGCGGCACCTCCGTGTCCGACCTTGAGGACGGCCTCATGGTCCAGCGCGCCTGGAACCACAACGGTACCGCCTACCAGACCGTGCGTATGCGCTTCCCGAAGATGCGCGACTTCATCTGGCCCTTCAAGAGCGCTCATCCGGTGGACGTGAAGTTTAACCGCGAATGGTGGGTGAACGGTGGCATCGTCTGGGCAGGATTTGGCACGAACACTGGCTGGGGATACGTCAACCTCATCGCATCCGCGCAAAACAAGTACACGATGGGCTGGGGCTACGGCCCCCACGCCACCTCCTGGTACGACACGTCCTCCTCGAGGTCGTTCTTCCATCGCAACGGCTCGATCATCAACCCCTACGCCGAGGCCTACGTGCGTCCGCAGCTGCGCTCCACGGACTCCAGCTTCCAAGCCATCGGTGATGGCGGCACAGCCGCCGAAAAGCAGAAGGCCTCCGTGTCCGAGTTCGCCTCTCCGATGTCGTGGGGCGTGACGGGCAATCTCAACGGCTCTGTCCAGGAAGGCAATATTCAGGTCCAGGCATTCGAGCAGATCGGCTCGACCATGTACGTGGGTGGCAACTTCACCGGCGTGCAGAAGGGCAAGAACGGCCGGGAAATTGCCTCCAGCGGCCTCGCCGGCTTCGACGCGACGACGGGGGAATGGAACGGCCAGACGTTCTCCTTCAACAATCAGGTCAAAGACCTCGCCGAGCTTCCTAACGGCAAGCTGCTCGTTGCCGGTGACTTCACGAAGGTCAACGGGGAAACCCATGTCGGCACGGTCCTCATCGATCCTGCGACCGGCCAGATCGATCCCTCGTGGACCCTGCAGGCGCGCACCGGCACGACCGGTGGCCGTGTCTCGGTGAAGTCCATCAAGATCATCAACGACCACATCTACCTGGGCGGTATCTTCACCCACTTCAAGGGCAATGGCGCGTCGTGGACCTACACCCGTAACGGCGCCCGCCTCGATATCAACGGCACGCCCGACCGCACGTGGAACCCCGAGTTCAACGGCTCCGTCATCGATATTGACGTCGACGAGAACGAGGCCTACTACTACGCGGCTGGCTACTTTACCCGCGCCCACAACCGAGTTGTTGAAAATGCGGGTCGTCTGTCCACCGCGGCTGGCGCTGCGCTGGATCAGTCTTGGACCTTCCGCCACTCCTACCTGATCGGCAAGTACCAGCAGACCGTCACCGCGGCCCATGGCCGCGTCTACTTTGGCGGCTCGCAGCACTCGCTCTTCGGATACAACTCCGACTCGATGACGCGCACCTCCGGCTCCATCACCATGCAGAACGGTGGCGACGTCCAGGCCTCCACCAGCTCCGCCACCGGTGTCGTCTACGCCTCCTGCCACTGCTCCGACTTCGCTTTCCAGGATGCCTACCAGTACCTGGCGCTGGGTAATACCTGGACGCGAGCCGACGAGATCCAGTGGGTCGGCGGCTGGGATGAGGCCACGGGCCACCAGATTGGTTGGACACCCTATCGCCTCGCTTCCCTGCGCTCCACCGGCGCGTGGGCCCTCGAAATGGCTGACGACGGTGCCCTGTGGGCCGGCGGTGACTTCAACTACTCCTACACGTCCCTGACGGCAGGTCAATGGTCCGGTGGCTTCGTGCGCATGCCCGCTCGCAACGCTACCGGCCCCGCGGTCCCCGCGAACCTGCGTGCCTCCGGCGGTAACTCCAAGGAAGTCACCCTCAAGTGGTCCTCCGTACCCGGTGCCGTCTCCTACGACATCCTGCGTGACGATCGTACGATCGCTACCACGACCTCGAACTCCGTGACCCTGCCCCTGGGCGGCAAGAACCGCTTCTTCGTGCGCGCGGCGGCCTCCGATGGGCTGCGCGGCGCCTCGACTCATGCCTATGTGGTTGACTCCAACGGCAAGCCCAACCAGTCCGACGATGCCGCGCTGCTCGTGAATGAGGACGACACCTGGGCGTACCACTGGTCCACCGATCCGGTCGCCGACAACTGGGCCCAGACCTCGTTTGACGACTCCGCATGGAGCCACGGTGCCTCGCCGATCGGCTACGGCGGCCCCGGAATCAACACGAAGCTGACCCCGGGCGCGGCCAAGACTCGCCCCGTCACCACATACGCGCGCATCAACTTCACGGTTGCTGATCCCACCTCGATTGGCGGTGTCAACGTCTCCGTGACGGCTGACGATGGTTCCGTGGTGTACGTGAACGGTACCGAGGTCGTTCGCCAGCGCATGGCCGAGGGAAGCGTCGACGCGTCTACATTCGCGTCCAGCTCTGTCTCGACGCCCTCTGCGCGAGCCGACCGACAGATCGTTTTCGTTCCCGCGGACAAGCTGGTCGCCGGCACGAACACACTGGCCGTCGAAACGCACCTGAACTACCGCTCCAGCTCGTCGATGACCATCGATGGCACGGTCCAGGTCGTCACCAAGGGCAACGAGCCGGCACCCGCTCCTGCGCCCAATCCGCAGCCGGATCCGGCGCCCCAGCCTGATCCCGAGCCCCCGCTCACGCCTGACCCGGACAAGCCCCTCGAGGTGCTTGACGTGTCCGCGGTGAACTTCGGTATTTTCCTGTACTCCGGCACGTACTGGAACTACTGGAATTCCAAGGAATCGCCGGACCCGGCGTGGAACTCCACCGCCGACCTGTCCTCGTGGAAGCACGGCGCCAGCCCGCTTGGTTGGGGCGACCGTGACGCCGGCACGCCCTTCACGATGCCGGCAGCGGACCGAGCCGTTACGAACTACTTCGTGCGTGACGTTAACTTCGGTACCCTCAGCACAGACTTCGAGCTCGTCCTCAACGTCCGCGTTGACGATGGTGCAGTCATCTACGTCAACGGCACTGAAGTGAAGCGCGTGAACATGCCCGAGGGCACGATCGACGCCAATACGCGGGCCTCCTCCAACGTGGGCCTCACTGCGGCGAAGAACAAGACCGTGCGCGTCACGGTGCCTCGCAAGCTGCTCAAGGATGGCGTCAACCGTATCGCTGTTGAGTCTCACGCCAACTACGCGAACGCAGCATCCGTGACCTTCGATCTCACGGCAAGCCTGCTGAGGTGATCTCCATGACCGCGACGTCAACCCCCGCCGGCGGCGAGGCTGAACCCGAAGCCGCCCGCGCGGTCGGTGCTCCTTCGACCGACCCCGCGTTCGACGCGATGGCGCAGCGCGTGCTCACTCGAGGGCACACGACCACGTGGCTGAACCACTGGTCCCTCCTGCACGCCGACTTCCGTGCGCTTGCTCGCATGAACGCTGTCGGCTTCGACGGGACCCTCCTGCAGGTGCGTCTGCGCGCAGCAGGCCACGAGGTTACCCGCACCTCCGCGGACCTCGTCCTGCCGCATGTCTTTGAACGCCTCGAGGACGGCACCCGCATCACCCTCATCGGGGCCGTGCTCGAGGCTGGTCAGGCTGCTGCCGAGCGCCTGCACCGCTTCGACGTCCAGGTCATTGACGGGTACAAGGGGCTTCGCCGCTTGAAGGCCGATCCTTCGGTTCTCACCGCCTTCGATCCGCGCCTTGTGATCGTGGGCTTGGGGGCGGGCCTCCAGGAAGTCGTCGCATCCTTCGTGCTCGACCTCCTGCCCGAGGCCTCCGTGTGCACTGCGGGCGGTTGGATCGACCAGTACGCGCGCGCTGCCGACGACTATTTCCCGAACTGGGTGCATGCCGCCCGCCTTGGGTGGGTCTGGCGCATCGCGCACGAGCCCAAGCGCCTCACGAAGCGCTACACCGTCGAAGCCCTCGACTTCGTCGCTCACGCGCCCGAACTGATTTCTCGGCTCGAGGCGATGGGGAGCTTCGACGATCTCGGGCTGGTTGGAGGCGTCACGCTTCGCTGACCGAGGTTGATGCTCATCGTTGTGAAGGAGGCCGGTCCCTGCGGGGGGCCGGCCTCCTTCGTGTCTCCAGATGGGCGGGCGCTGCCCGCTGGTGGGTGGTGACGGATGCTGACGCGTCGGACGATTGCTCGCTCCTGCTGTCGCTTCGCATTGTGTGCGGCTAGTGCGGCCGGGCCCTCGAGCGTGGCCACGTGCGCTCCAGGCGGCTGCAACGGGCTGTTCTGGATGGGAAGTTATGTTCCGAATAGGAACGGCTGTTCTGGATCGCTTACCTTCCTATTCAGATCGTTACAACGTATCCCGATCGTCGTTTCCTATCCAGTTTGCGGTACGGTTCTCCGGTCTTTCAAATGTCCTCAAACGACGAGGGGCTGCGCATGCACGCGGATAGGTTACGAGCATGCGGATAGGTTATGCGTATGCGGATAGCTTATTAATCTATCCGCAAGCCAATAACCTATCCGTATCGTCATAAGGTACCCGCGCAGGCTATCGATCAGCGAGGTTGCTCCGGCGACCCCAACGCATCGGTGCTCTCGTCTGGGACCGGTGTTTGATGTGACTGCTGAGTTGCTGCACGTCGCTATGGGAGGACGATTGTTGGTTTGCTGCGGCGGCTCGCGACCCTGGTGCCAGCAGTTTTTCCTCCGATGTGTTGATGGGCAGATAGAAGGAACTGCGGATAGCGCGCTCTGGCGCCGCTGAGTGGCTCTGCGCGTGTTTCCGGCTTCTCGCGGAGGAGATCGGCAGCAGGACCGTTATCGGTCAGTCCTGCGTCTCGAAAAGTGGGTACCAGTAGGGTCCGCGTGATCTTCGAACCCACAGGTCAGCCCCTCTTTCGCGCATACGCTGTGGTCTGCTTTTGGCCGCGAAAAATTGGGTGTGACGGTGGGGGAGTGGGTGGCGCTGAACGTGTCTCACAACGCTTCCAGATGGATGCTGAGAAAGGATTACGCAGTGAATGACACCGCCTACACACAACACTGTGAGAGGCTGATGGCTCGCTGTGAAACCGGTGATGACACTGGTGCCTATGTGTGGGTGTCACACTTTCGTGGGACTTGTGAGCTGGCGATTAGGTGCCCGCTGTTGTGCGATGCGAATCGATCGCTATGACACGGTCTTTGGTTGGCGCCTCGATCTCATCATGTGCGTGCGGTTGTTCGTACTCTGCTGGGCCGTTGAGCGCTTGGTAGAGCGTTGACAGTAAGGGTGTGGCCCGAGCCAATCGGCTCGGGCCACACCCAATCGCACACAGAAAGAAAAGGCTTAGTAGGCGCCCTCGTGACGTAGGAGGGCGGGAACGGTCTGGAGCATGATCCACGCGTCAAGGGTGAGGGAGCAATGCTGGGCGTAAGAGAGGTCCAGGTGGACGGTCTCATCCCAGGAAAGGTTTGAGCGGCCGGAGATCTGCCAGAGGCCGGTGATGCCCGGGCGGACGGCGAACTTGCCCATCACGCGGGGCTCGTACTGCGCGACCTCGCTGGGGAGCGGGGGGCGAGGGCCCACAAGCGACATGTCGCCACGCAGGACGTTGAACAGCTGAGGCAGCTCGTCGATCGACGTCTTGCGCAGGAAGGCTCCGATGCGCGTAATGCGCGGATCGTTGGCCATTTTGAACATGATCGAATTTCCGGCCGAGGAGTCGGCCTCGTTGGCCTCCATAAGGGATGCCTTGAGCTCTTCGGCGTCCACGCGCATGGTGCGGAACTTAAACATGGTAAAAGTCTTGCCATTGAGGCCGACGCGTTCCTGAGTGAAGAAAGCGGGGCCGCCGTCGTTTAGACGCACCATCGCAGCGACGATGATCCACAGTGGAGTCAGCAGGATAATGCCGAATAGAGCTGCGAACATGTCGCACATGCGCTTGATGGCGTTGTTGGCGGAGGCAGCAAGATCCGACGCGTGCTCGAATGCAAGAGTCGTGGATGCGGCTCGTGCGGTGGGGTTCGTCAAGGTTGTCATCTGTGCGTTTTCCTTCTACTTTATAAAACTCAAATGCTGCATGGCGGTTAGAGGCGAAAAAGCCGCTCTGAACTGGGATATGTAGGGGGTAAAGATCCCTTCCACAACTCAGTCACCGTCAGGTGTTAACCCTAGTCTATCCATATGGTTAGCTTGGTTGCTAACCAAAGGGTTAAGAACAAGCAAAAATGGGCTGTGATTTCGTAGATATGATGAGTTATGCAGGTTCAATCTGAACATGGCGTGACCGGCTGGTAGCTTGCTGACACCTTGGCAGAATGCGCGGGAAACCACCGAGCGATAGACTGGTCAGCGTGTCGTGACTGGCGAACAGGTGGGCCACCACCGGGGAGCGACGCATCGGCATCGATAGCCGCCCGCCTGGGCTAGAGGCCACTGCCAACCATCATCAGATGATCAATAGGAGAACCCCATGGATTCCCTCAATGACATGACACTTGCGCAGCTGGATCCTGAGATTCAGGCAGTTTTGGACGCCGAGCTTGGTCGTCAGCGTGAAACCCTCGAGATGATCGCCTCGGAGAACTTCGTGCCGCGCGCCGTCCTCGAGGCGCAGGGCTCGGTCCTCACCAACAAGTACGCCGAGGGTTACCCGGGCCGTCGCTACTACGGTGGCTGCGAGTTCGTGGACGTCGCGGAGTCTCTCGCCATCGAACGAGCGAAGCAGGTCTTCGGTGGTGACTACGTGAACGTTCAGCCCCACGCCGGTGCGCAGGCCAACGCTGCTGCGCTCATGGCCATGGCGAACATCGGCGACCCGATCCTCGGTCTGTCGCTGGCCCACGGTGGTCACCTGACCCACGGCATGCGCCTGAACTTCTCGGGCAAGAACTACAAGGCCGTTGCTTACGAGGTTGACCGCGGGACCATGCGCATCGAGCCTGACAAGGTTCGCGAAGCTGCCCTTGCGGAGCGTCCGCGCGTCATTATCGCCGGCTGGTCAGCCTATCCGCGTCACCTCGACTTCCAGGCCTTCCGTGACATCGCGGACGAGGTTGGCGCCGCCCTCTGGGTTGACATGGCTCACTTCGCTGGCCTCGTGGCTGCGGGCCTGCACCCGAACCCTGTCCCCTTCGCCGACGTGGTGACGACGACGGTCCACAAGACCTTGGGTGGTCCTCGTTCCGGCATGATCCTGTCCTCACGCGGCGAGCAGTGGAGCAAGAAGCTGAACTCTTCCGTGTTCCCTGGCCAGCAGGGCGGCCCCCTCATGCATGCGATTGCCGCGAAGGCCATCGCCATGAAGGTCGCGCAGACCGACGAATTCAAGGACCGCCAGCGCCGCACCCTCGAGGGTGCGCAGATCCTCGCTGAGCGCCTGGGCGCTGATGATGCACAGAAGGCTGGCATCAAGCTGGTCACGGGCGGTACCGATGTGCACCTCGTCCTCGTTGACCTGGTCGATTCCGAGCTCAACGGTCAGCAGGCCGAGGACCTGCTGCACGAGGTCGGCATTACCGTTAACCGTAACGCCGTCCCCTTCGACCCCCGTCCGCCGGCCGTCACCTCGGGCCTGCGTATCGGCACTCCCGCCCTCGCGACGCGCGGCTTCGATGCCGAGGACTTTGCCGAGGTCGCCGACATCATCGGCACGACCCTGTCCCAGGGTGCGTCCGGCGGCAATGTTGAGGTGGACGCCCTGCGCGCTCGCGTCAAGAAGCTGACGGACAAGCATCCGCTGTACGCAGGACTCTGATCGTGAGGGCTCCCTGGGAGGGCCCCGCGGGGGTCTTGGATGGAAAGGCGACCGCTGCCGCCATTAAGGCGGAGCTGAAGGAACGCGTTGATCGTCTGCGTGAGGCCGGGGTTGTCCCGGGCCTCGGCACTATCCTCGTCGGCGAGGACCCCGGGTCCGTTGCCTACGTCGCCGGCAAGCACCGTGATTGCTCGCAGATCGGCGCCGAGTCAATTCGTGTGGACCTGCCCGCAGATGCGACGCAGGAGCAGGTGGAGGCTGCGATTGATCAGCTCAACGCAGACCCTGCCTGCACGGGCTACATCGTGCAGCTGCCGCTGCCGCGCGGAATCGATACGAACGCCGTCCTGGAGCGTATCGACCCCGCGAAGGACGCGGACGGCCTGCATCCGATGAACCTTGGACGCCTCGTGTTGCGAGGCTCGGGTCCCATCGATTCGCCTCTGCCTTGTACGCCACGCGCGGTCATCGAGCTCATGGAACGACATGGGATCGACCTGGCCGGCAAGAACGTGTGCGTCATTGGTCGAGGCGTGACCGTGGGTCGCTCGATTGGTTTGCTGCTCATGCGCAAGGAAGTGAACGCGTCGGTCGATGTGTGCCACACGGGCACGACCAACCTGGCCGATCACGTGCGTCGTGCGGACGTCATCGTGGCTGCCGCTGGTTGCGCTGGGATCGTCACTCGCGACATGGTGGCCCCCGGCGCCATCGTCCTTGACGTCGGCGTGAGCCGCGTGCAGGGCGAGGACGGCAAGGCTCGTCTGATGGGCGACGTCGCGGACGGCGTGGACGAGGTGGCCAGCTGGCTCAGCCCCAACCCCGGCGGCGTGGGACCGATGACCCGTGCGCTCCTCGTGACGAACGTCGTTGAGGCTGCCGAACGCCAGGCGGGAATCAGCGTGAACTGACAGGTGCGCGTGGCCTCGGCACATGTGGAGGTCGCGCACGAACACTGCGGAGGCGCGGTGAGGATATCCATTCCTCGCAGCGCCTCCTCGTTCATCTAGACTGAAGATAGCTCTTGTTAAGGAGAAAATGATGACTCTGACGGTGACCACCGTGAACCTGAACGGCATCCGCGCCGCCCACAAGCGCGGCTTCCTCGACTGGCTGGAGGGGGCCGACACGGATGTGCTGCTCATGCAGGAGGTGCGCGCGCCCGAGGAGATCTCCCGCGAGATCATGGGAGAGGCCTGGGACAGCGTGTGGGTTCCCTGCCGCATCAAGGGGCGCGCGGGCGTGGGCGTATCGGTGCGACGCGGGCGAGCGGTCCTGGAAGGCGAGCCCCGTCTGGTTCTCGACGACGCTGAGACGGACGTGGATTCGGGCCGCTGGCTCGAGGTCATCGTGCGTCCCGAGGGCGGCGAGACTTCCGTGCGGGTGGTTTCCGCCTACTTCCACTCGGGTGAGAAGGATACTCCCAAGCAGGCGGCCAAGATGGCGCACCTGCCGCGCATCGGTGCCCGCATGGCTGAGCTGCTCGCCGAGGAGGCTGCCGGGGGTATCTCCTCGCTTGTGTGCGGTGATTTCAATGTCGTGCGCTGTGAGGCCGACATCAAGAACTGGAAGCCGAACCACAACAAGCGCGCCGGCGTCCTCGATGAGGAGATCGCTTTCCTCAATCAGTGGGTGGAGGAAGGCTGGCGTGACACCGTGCGCGATCTGGCCGGCGACGTGCAGGGCCCCTACTCGTGGTGGTCGTGGCGAGGGCAGGCCTTCGTGAACAACGCCGGCTGGCGCATCGACTACCAGTACGCGACGCACGCCTTGGGTGAGCGTGCGCGCTCCTTTGCGATTGGTCGCGCCGACGAGTATGCGGAGCGTTTCTCCGATCATGCGCCGGTGAGCGTGACCTACGACATCTGACGTGTCGTCGACGAGGTCGTGGCTGGCCTGGGAGCGAAGGTTTCCTGGGTGGCCACGGCCTTTCGCGTATGCGGTGTGCATGTTATCTGTGGCGTACCGGCGGTCGTCGCCGTCACCTGCCCCACAATCTCGCATGCAATTTGATTGGATGAAGGTTCAATGAAGTCTGAAAACGTTGCAATTCCAAGGATGTGGATTCATGGCGTGAAACAGATGCGGGGGAATTGCATGCGACATTGGTGGGGACTGCCTGCCGCGCTCGTCAATGATGATGGCTGTCCTCGGGGCCGATACGTATCCGGATAGGTAACGAACATCTGGATAGGTCAATTTCCTATCCGGATGCGCATAACCTATCCGTGTGCGCGCAACCTATCCGGATAATGCCCCGAAGATGGGGCTGTGGGTCCTGGCGGTGCTCGCAGATGGTGGTGTGGCTTGGGCTGGCTACTCGCAGTAACGAGAGCGCCGGTGTGGAGGGCGCCGGAGGGGCCGGAGGGCCTGGGCGGGCTTCGAGACGCGGCGCCGAACGGAGTGAGGTCGCCAAGTCTCGCGGGCGGCCGGGGCCTCCGGCACCCGGAACATCAGCGGGTGATGAGCGGGTGATGAGAGGCCGACAGGGATCGTGCCGCGCGGAAAGTAGCAGCGAAAAGAGCCGCGAAAGGTGGCGAGCAGGGCCTCAGTGTCCGGAGGCGTCGAAGTCGAACAGTGCCATCGAGGAGTAAATGCCCGAGGGGTCGATGCGGTCCAGGCGGAAGCCGGGAACGATCCAGGAGGCCTCGACGGTCGCGCCGATGTCAAGGGCCATGTCCAGGGTGATGTCATCGACGTCCTGTGCCAGTGTGACGTGCGGGTGATATGGAAAGCGCGTCTCGTGGTCGAGGGGGCCGGAGCGAATCTCCTCGGCGAGGTCGATGCAGGCGGAGGCTCCTTCGGCCAGCGTCATGAACGCGACGTTGGAGACGGGACGGAAGGAATCCGTGCCAGACAGGGTGACGCGGAAGGGGGCGTGGCGCGAGGCGATGGAGCGCAGGTGGTCGATGACTTCGGCGCGAGCCTCGCGTGCGACGGGCGTGGGCGGCATCAGCGTGATGTGCGCGGGGATGCGCGATCCTGCCAGGTCTCCCAGGCGCAGGCGCAGGTCGGTGAGCTGTGTGACCCACGGTTCGGGAATCGCGACGACGACGCCGAGCCAGTCCTGGCCGGGGAGTCGTTGGGGGAGGAACATGGGGCCTGCCTGTGTCGCGGTTGTGGTGGCTCCACTGTACCGGGTGTCGGGGCGCGTGCGATGAGGCCGTCGCGCTTGAAGGGTGTGAGGGCGTTCACGTAGCCTTGGGGAAGTGAGACCAAGGAGGACCTTGTGACTGATCTTGTGTGGGCCGACGCCGCTACCCCCGATGAAGGGGCCGCGCAGGCCGCAGACCTGTTCCGTGACGCGTTTGGCTACGAGCCTCGGGGCGTGTGGAGTGCGCCCGGGCGCGTCAATATTATCGGCGAGCACGTGGACTACAACGGTGGCCCGTGCGTTCCAATCGCTCTACCGCACCGCGCATACGTGGCGCTGTCGCCTCGCAAGGATCGGACGATTCGCCTGATTTCGCCGCAGACGCGCGAGGCGATCGACGTCCTCGATCTCGACGTGATCGGCCCGAAGGGGACCCCCGGAGAGGTGACGAATCATTGGACGGCGTATCTCGCGGGCGTTGCGTGGGCTCTCGAGCAGGCTGGATACGGACCGCTGCCCGGTTTTGATGCGGCCCTGTGGTCGTGCGTGCCTCTGGGAGGTGGCTTGTCGTCGAGTGCCGCGCTCGAGTGTGCGACCGCGGTTGCCCTCGATGAGGTGTGCTCGCTGGGTCTGGCGGGCACGATCAAGGCTCCCAACGACGAGGGGCGCAAGGTGCTCGTGGAGGCCGCGCGCGCCGCGGAAAATCAGGTGGCGGGCGCGAACACGGGCGGTCTGGATCAGACCGCGTCCCTGCGCTGCCGCGAGGGTCATGCGCTGGCCCTCGACTGTCGCGACATGTCGACGCGCCTGGTCCCCTTTGACTTGAGCGCGGTCGGCCTGGAGCTTCTCGTTATCGACACGCGCGCCAAACATTCGCTGGCGGACGGCCAGTACGGATCGCGCCGCGCGGACTGCGAGGAGTCGGCGCGCATCGTGGGTGTGGGCCAGCTCGTGGACGTTGAGGACCTGGATGAGGCCACGGCCGCGCTGGGCAACGAGCGCTTGGCCGCCCGCACGCGCCATGTCGTCTCCGAAATCGCGCGGACGCGCGCTTTCATCGAGCTTCTTGACGAGGGGCCGCTGGAAGGCATACGCCTGGCGGTCGCGGGCGCTCTCCTGAACGATTCGCACGACTCGCTGCGCGACGACTACGAGGTGTCCTGCGAGGAACTGGATGTGGCCGTGGAGGCCGCCCGCGCCGCGGGCGCGCATGGTGCCCGCATGACGGGCGGCGGCTTCGGTGGCAGCGCGATCGCGCTCGTCGACGCGCATGCCGTGGAGGGCGTGGCGGGAGCCGTCGCGGCCGCGTACGCGGAGCGAGGCTGGGAGCCTCCCCACTTCATCCGATCCCTCCCGGGAGCTCCAGCCGGACGCCTGGGCTGAGTGATCGGAGACAAACCGAGGGGCCGGTGCTTCAGCATTTGAAGCACCGGCCCCGGCCTCGTTACACTGAAGACCAGCAGACACGAGGGAAGGACATTCCGATGGGGATCAGCAAACGAGCATGGCAGGTAGCGGGCGCAGCAGCCGGCGGCGCGAGCCTCTTTGGTGGCGGCCTGGCGATCGGACGCCTCCTGCGGTTGGATTCCCAGCGCGGTGACTACCGCAAGGCCTGGGAGAACCACAATCTGGCGACCCTGGACCGCCTGCGTCAGCTCGACGAGCACCCCGAGGGTGAGCGTCCCTACATGATCGTCTCCCTCGGCGACTCCTCCGTGCAGGGAATGGGTGCCTCGCGCATCACCGAGTCCTACCCGGCCCGCCTCGCCTCCTCTATCGCCGCGCAGATGGACCGCGAGGTCGTCCTGCTCAACCTGTCCCTGTCGGGAGCCACCATTGAGTCCGTCGAACTCACCCAGATCCCGCAGATGCGCGGCCTGGGCCTCCTGGACGGCCCCTACAGCCCCGACCTGGTGACGCTCACCATCGGCGGCAACGACGTCATGGCCGAGGACATGGCACCCGGTCAGTTCGAGGAGCGCCTGCGTCGCGTCCTCGCCTCCCTGCCCAGCAACGCCCTCGTCTCCACGATCCCCTCTTTCGGCATCATGCCCCAGGAAAGCCGCGCGCAGGATATGTCCGACCGCATCGTGGCCGCCGTTGCCGACAGCGACGCGCACCTCGTCGACCTGCGTTCCCTCACCCTGGAATTCTCCCTGCCGACCTATACCTTCGCCTACCACGCTGCGGACTTCTTCCACCCGAATTCGGCGGCCTACACCAAGTGGGCACAGCTCTTCGCTGACGCGTGGGCCACGTCTCGACGTGAGGCAGCCCCCGTCGTCGAGGACGCCCCCCAGTGGGACATGCTCTCGGCACGGGTGGCACAATCGGAGTATGACGACTGACGGACCGTGGCTCGTCGTCGGGTTAGGTAACCCCGGCGCGCAGTATGCCTCCACCCGACACAACGTCGGGTACTTAACCCTTGACGTGCTCGCCTCGCGCGGCGGTGCGACCCTGACCTCGCACCGCTCGCGCACGCACACCGCTGACGTTCGCTTAGGGATCGGCCCCGGCGGCGTGCCCGGGCCTCGCGTGATTCTCGCGCGCTCCGACAGCTACATGAACACCTCCGGTGGCCCAATCAGCGCGCTCGCCAGCTTCCACAAGATCGACCCCTCGCGGATCCTCGTCATCCACGACGACATGGATCTGCCCGCGCACACGCTGCGCCTCAAAATCGGCGGGGGAGAGGGTGGCCACAACGGCCTGAAGTCCCTCAGCCAACACTTGGGCACGCGCGACTACGCTCGCCTGCGCATCGGCGTGGGCCGCCCGCCGGGGCGTATGGACCCCGCCGACTACGTGCTCGCGACCCTGCCCTCTAAGGAGCGCCCCGACTGGGACGTTACCTTCGAGCAGGCCGCCGACGTCGTCGAAGACATCGTGACCAAGGGTTTTGCCCCCACCCAGATGGCCCTGCACACCGGGTCCTGATCGAGGCGGCGACCCTTAGGCGTCGCCGCGCACCCTCACCGCGAAAGGCAGCGCGTGCTACTCACCGGACTCCTCCCGGACATCACCACCGATCCCGCGATTGAGACGGCCACCGACTCCGTCGAAGCCGGCCGTTCTGGCACGATCGTCGCGCCCGTCGGCATCCGGCCGCCCCTGCTCGCGGCCGTCGCCTCGCGCGCGGCCACGCCCCTCGTCGTTCTCACGGCTACGGGGCGCGACGCCGAATCGCTGACCAACGCCCTGGCCTCGTGGATCCCGGGCGTCGCCATGCTGCCCGCGTGGGAGACCCTGCCCCACGAGCGCCTCTCGCCCCAGGTTGACACGATGGCGCGTCGTATCGCCGTCCTGCGCCGCCTCGCCCACCCGATCGAGGGAGACGATAGCGCCGGTCCGATTTCGGTCCTCGTCGTCCCCATCCGCGCCTTCCTCCAGCCGATCATCTCCGGCCTGGCGGACCTCGAACCCGTGCGCGTGCGCACCGGCGACATCCTGGACCTCACCGACGTCACCAACCGCCTGGCCGAGCTCGGCTACGAGCGCGTCGACATGGTCGAAGGCCGCGGCCAGATGAGCGTGCGCGGCGGCATCCTCGACGTCTTCCCGCCCCAGGAACCCCACACCCTGCGCGTGGAGCTGTGGGGCGACGAGGTCGACGACATCCGCGCCTTCTCCGTCTCCGACCAGCGAACCCTCGGCGAGGCCACCGACGGTCTGTGGGCCGTCCCCTGCCGCGAGCTCCTCCTCACCCAGGCCGTGCGCGCCCGCGCACGTGAGGCCGCCGACCGCCTGCCCGGCGCCGCAGAGATGCTCAGCCTCGCCGCCGAAGGAATCGCAGCCCCGGGCATCGAATCCCTGGCACCTATCCTCGTGAGCGGCATGGAGTCCCTCCTCGACCTGCTGCCCGCGAGCTCGCCGATCCTCGCCTCCGACCCCGAACGGATCCGCGCCCGCGCCGCCGACCTCGTCGCCACGACCGAGGAGTTCCTCGCCGCCGCGTGGAGCGCCGCCGCCGGTGGAGCGGACACCCCGCTCGAGGCCTCCAAGGCATCGTTCCTCGACCTGGGCGACCTGTGGGGGAGCGGGGCCCGCCCCTGGTGGGAGCTCACCGACCTGCCGCCCGCCGACCTCGCTTCCACGATCGACGAGGCCGACTCGCCCTCAGTGGATGGCCCCGCGCCCGTCGTCGTCTCACCCACCCTCATGCGCGTGGGCGCCCGCGACGTGCACCCCTACCGCGGAGACTTCGCTCGCGCAGCCGTCGACCTCACCGACCTGGCCCGCGACGGCTGGCGCATCGTCGTCACCACCGAAGGCCCCGGCCCTGGCCGGCGCATCCGCTCCATCCTCACCGACGCCTCTTGCCCGGCCGCGCTCGCGGACAACGTGGAAGCGCGCCCCGAGCCCGGCCTCGTGACCATTACGACCGCGCAGGCCGGCGTCGGTTTCGTCGCTCCCCATCTCAAGGTCGCGATCCTCACCGAGGGCGACCTCACCGGGCGCGCGGGCGCGTCCACGCGCGACATGCGCCGCATGCCGTCGCGCAGGCGCAAGGGGGTCGACCCGCTGACCCTGCACCCCGGGGACTATATCGTCCACGACCAGCACGGCATCGGACGCTTCGTCGAGCTTGTCTCCCGGTCGATCGGGCGTGGCGACGCTGCCTCAACGCGCGACTACCTGGTCATCGAATACGCGCCCTCCAAGCGCGGACAGCCCGCCGACCGGCTCTTCGTGCCCACCGATGCGCTAGACCAGATCTCGAAGTACACCGGCTCCGATGAGCCCTCCCTGACCAAGATGGGCGGTGCCGACTGGGCCAAGACCAAGGCACGCGCCAAGAAGGCCGTCAACGAGGTCGCCAAGGAGCTCATCCGCCTGTACGCGGTGCGCCAGCAGACCAAGGGCCACGCTTTCGGCCCTGACACGCCTTGGCAGCGCGAACTTGAGGACGCCTTCCCCTACGTCGAGACCCCCGACCAGCTCGTCACGATCGACGAGGTCAAGGCTGACATGGAAAAGCCCGTGCCCATGGACCGCCTGCTCACCGGCGACGTCGGCTACGGCAAGACCGAGATCGCCGTGCGCGCGGCCTTCAAGGCCATCCAGGATGGCTATCAGGCCGCCGTCCTCGTGCCCACGACCCTGCTGGTCACCCAGCACGCGGAGACGTTCGCCGAGCGCTACGCGGGCTTCCCCGTGCGCATCGGCACGCTCTCGCGCTTCTCGACGCCGAAAGAAACCGAGGAGGTCAAGGCGGGGTTGGCCTCGGGTGAGGTTGACCTAGTGATTGGTACCCACTCACTGCTGACCGGCACGGTTTCGTTCAAGAAGCTGGGCCTCGTCATCATCGACGAGGAGCAGCGCTTCGGCGTCGAGCACAAGGAAACCCTCAAGGCCCTGCGCACCGACGTGGACGTCCTGTCGATGTCTGCCACCCCCATCCCGCGTACCCTCGAGATGGCGATCTCCGGTATCCGCGAGATGTCGATCCTCCAGACCCCGCCCGAGGAACGCCAGCCCGTCCTGACCTTCGTTGGCACCTACACGGACGCCCAGGTCAGCGCCGCGATCCGGCGCGAGCTCCTGCGCGATGGCCAGGTCTTCTACGTGCACAACCGCGTCGATTCGATCTCCTCGGTCGCCGCCCACATTGCGGAGCTGGTGCCCGAGGCGCGCGTGCGCACCGCCCACGGCAAGATGAATGAGCACCAGCTCGAGGCTGTCATCCAGGACTTCTGGAACCACGAGTTCGACGTTCTCGTGTGCACGACCATCGTCGAGACCGGCCTGGATATCTCCAACGCGAATACCCTCATCGTGGATCGCGCGGATACCTTCGGCCTGTCCCAGCTGCACCAGCTACGCGGCCGCGTCGGACGAGGCCGAGAACGCGCCTACGCGTACTTCTTCTACCCGGGCGACAAGGCGCTCACCGAGACCGCGCATGAGCGCCTCAAGACGATCGCTGCGAACACCGAGCTGGGCGCTGGCCTGGCTGTCGCTCAGCGCGACCTCGAGATCCGAGGCGCCGGCAACCTCCTGGGTGGGGCCCAGTCCGGCCACGTCGAGGGCGTCGGATTCGACCTCTACGTGCGCATGGTCTCCGACGCGGTCGCCGCCTACCGAGGCGACGCCCCCACCGAAAAGACCGACGTGCGCATGGACCTGCAGGTCGACGCGCACATCCCCGACGGCTACGTGCGCGGTGAGCGCCTGCGCCTCGAGGTCTACGCCAAGATCGCGGCCATCTCCACGCCCGAACAGGAAGCAGACGTGCGCGAGGAACTCGTCGACCGCTACGGTCCGATCCCGCCCCAGGTCGACCTGCTGTTCGCTGTCGCACGGCTGCGCGAGATCGTACGCCGCGCCGGAATCGCCGAGATCGTCACGCAGGGCAAGTACCTGCGCGTCTCGCCCGTCGAACTGCGTGATTCCCAGGTCATGCGCCTCAAGCGTTTGCACCCCGGAACGGTCATCAAAGCCGCCGTTCGCCAGGTCCTCGTGCCCCTGCCACTCACCTCGCGAGTCGGCGGTTCCCCGCTCACCGACGGCCCGCTCCTGGAGTGGGTGGAGACTCTCGTGACCAAGATTCTTGTGCCTTTTGGCGAGTAGTGCCTGTGGTGGAATACACTGGTCCTATTGCGTCGCAACACATCTGAGGAAGGAATGCTCGTGCGCTACACACGCCAGCTCGCCACCGCCGCCCTGATTGTGGCCGCAGGACTGGGAATGGGGGCGTGCTCCGCCCATCCCGGCGCGGCAGTCAGCACCAAGAACGGCGACTACAGCATTGCGGACGTTGACGAGGCGGTGAGCCAGCTCGCCGCAGTGACGGGTGGACAGTCCTCCATCGGCGCGCAACAGGTGCGCGCCAGCCTGATCAACGAGCCTCAGCTCGCGGCCGTGGCCGATTCGGTGGGCGTCGGTGTGACCGACGAGCAGATCGACCAGGCCATCGAACAGACCGCAGCGCAGACCGGTGGGCAGGCCGTGACGATTGGGCGCGCCACGCGTGCGACCGTGCGCTCCGCGCTTCTCAATCAGCAGCTCAGCCAGTTCGCTCAGGCGAACCCGGCGGCCGTGTCAGCCATGAACGAGGCCTTCGAGCAGGCCCGCGCCGCAGCGAACGCCCAGATCAACCCGCGTTTTCCCCAGCCGACCCTGGGGGGAGGCCAGGCCCCGACCATGCCCCTGTTCGGTGACGCCGTATCTGGAGCCAAGGATGATCCCACGGCAGCCCTCCGGGGTGGCAGCGCCCAGTGAGCCTTGTGAGTATTCGCTCACAGCGTCGCCGGCAGGGACCAATGTCGCTTGTCCGGGCGCATAAACGGGGGTGAAAGCCCCAAAAACCACAACGTCCCCCTCGCCGGGGGTGACCACATATGGCGGTTCGTATTACCGTTGTACTGACCGCTTCCACGCAACAACATCGATTGGAGAATGACGTGGCAGTTATTGAAGGCATTGGTGCACGCGAGATCCTCGACTCGCGCGGTAACCCGACCGTTGAGGTTGAGGTCGTCCTCGAGGACGGCACTGCTGCGCGCGCGTCCGTTCCCTCCGGCGCGTCCACCGGCGCGTTCGAGGCCGTTGAGCGTCGCGACGGCGACAAGGGCCGCTACCTCGGCAAGGGCGTCCAGGACGCCGTTGACGCCGTCGTCGAGCAGATCGCTCCCGAGCTCATCGGCGAGGAAGCTGACGACCAGCGCTACATCGACCAGGCCATGATCGACCTGGACGGCACCCCCAACAAGGGTAAGCTCGGCGCGAACGCCATCCTCGGTGTCTCCCTCGCCGTCGCCAAGGCTGCCGCGAAGTACGCGGACCTGCCCCTCTACAAGTACCTGGGCGGCCCGAACGCTCACGTCCTGCCCGTCCCCATGATGAACATCCTCAACGGTGGCTCCCACGCGGACTCCAACGTTGACATCCAGGAGTTCATGATCGCCCCCATCGGCGCTCCCTCCTTCCGTGAGGCTCTGCGCTGGGGCGCCGAGGTCTACCACACGCTCAAGAGCGTCGTGAAGGAGCGCGGCCTGTCCACCGGTCTGGGCGACGAGGGCGGCTTCGCCCCCAACCTGGACTCCAACGCTGAGGCCCTCGACCTGATCGTCTCCGCGATTGAGAAGGCCGGCCTGAAGCCGGGCGAGGACGTCGCCCTGGCCCTGGACGTTGCCTCCTCTGAGTTCTTCAAGGACGGCCTGTACCAGTTCGAGGGCGAAGGCCGCTCGACCGACTACATGGTTGACTACTACGAGAAGCTCATCTCGAACTACCCGCTGGTCTCCATCGAGGACCCGCTGTCCGAGGACGAGTGGGATGCCTGGAAGGCCCTGACCTCCGAGATCGGTGGCCGCGTCCAGCTGGTCGGCGACGACCTGTTCGTCACCAACCCCGCCCGCCTGAAGAAGGGCATTGAGCTGGGCGCCGCGAACGCGCTGCTCGTCAAGGTGAACCAGATCGGTTCGCTGACCGAGACCCTCGACGCCGTCGAGGAAGCGCACCGCAACGGCTACCGCTCGATGACCTCGCACCGCTCCGGCGAGACCGAGGACACCACGATCGCCGACCTGGCCGTCGCCACCAACTCCGGCCAGATCAAGACCGGTGCCCCTGCTCGTTCCGAGCGCGTCGCCAAGTACAACCAGCTGCTGCGCATCGAGGAGCAGCTGGGCGAGGCCGCCGTTTACGCCGGCCGCTCTTCCTTCCCCCGCTTCAAGTGAGCCGAGGGAACTAGCCGCATAGCTCCGCGCGGGCCCGCGAGGGTCCGCGCGGAGCTTTTTCGGCGTGGGGCTGAGCCAAAGAAGCCAACTTAGGGCACGATAGAAGAATGGCTAGCCGTCGTCCTTCTTCCCGACCCTCCCCACGTCGTCGCTCCTCCGGTTCGGAGGCCGCTCGTACGACGCGTGAGATTAACGCGGAAAAATCGCGCCAGCGCAGGGCAGCCGCGAAGGCTTCGAAGTCCTCGACGAGTGCCGATGCCTCGGCGAAGCGTCAGAAGTCGGCGCGGGGCGGCCGGAAGGAGGAGGGTACAAAGCGCAGCTTTTTCCGCAGGACTAAGGGCAGCGACAAGGGCTCGTCGCGTTCTTCGTTTGTGCGTCCCGCCGCGGATGGCTCGCAGGTCCTGTCCATCGGTGGCCTCGACGTGTCCACGCGACTTTTCGTCGTCCTGATTGTCGCCGCGATCCTGTCGGTCATGTTGGTGCCCAGCCTCTACCAGTGGTGGCAGCAGGAGCGTGAACTCGCTCAGATCAAGACCCACGTGGCCGAGCAACAGCAGAAGAACGCCGACATGCAGCGTCAGCTCGACCTGTGGAATGACCCCGACTACATCTCCACCCAGGCGCGCGAGCGGCTCGGATTCGTTCGACCCGGTGAGACCCAATACACGGTTGTCGATCCGGGGCCGCAATACCAGGACTCGGCGCTGGCGGCCGCAGCCGCGTCCACCGGACCGGCGCGCCCCTGGGTGCAGCAGCTCGGTATCCTAGTGGGGAAGGCGGATCAGCCGCCGAGCGCGACGCCTATCCCGTCGGCTGAGACCAGTCAGTCGGGCCAGGCCTCGACAACCAGTCAAGAAAGCGGAGAATGAGCCTCGTTAACACCACCGACGCCACTGAAGAGGACCTGGAGGTCCTGCGTTCCCAGCTGGGCCGCGTGCCCCGAGGGGTCGTTGGTATCGCCGCGCGCTGCGTGTGCGGTCGGCCCACCGTTGTGGCCACCGCGCCGCGCCTGCCTGACGGGACGCCGTTCCCCACGACCTACTACCTGACGCACCCGGCGGTCGTGAAGGGCGCTTCTACGCTTGAGGCCGAGCATGTCATGGAGACCCTCAACGAGGAACTTGCCGCCGATGAGGAGCTGCGCGCCGCCTATGCGCGCGCCCACGAGGCCTACCTTCAGGCACGCCTGACCCTGGGTGACGTTCCGGAGATTTCGGGCGTGAGCGCCGGCGGAATGCCCACGCGCGTCAAGTGTCTGCACGCCCTCATCGGCCACTCTTTGGCCGCCGGCCCCGGCGTGAATCCGATCGGGGACCGTGCGCTCGCGATGCTCGACGAGCGAGGCCTATTCTCCACCTCCCGTTGCTCCTGCTGAGCGCGTTTTGCCCGTGCCCGCCCCGGCCTCGTCCGGGACTTACCCCTGTAGAAACGAAGCGATGACCCGCATAGCCGCCATTGACTGTGGAACCAATTCGATCCGACTGCTCGTCGCCGATGGGCATATCGGCGAGGACGGCCGCCCCCATCTGTCCGACCTGACCCGCCAGATGCGCATCGTGCGCCTGGGGCAGGGCGTGGATGCACGCGGCTACCTGGATCCTGCGGCGATCGAGCGTACGGTGGAGGCCACGGTCGAATACCAGCGCATGATCGAGGCCCTGGGAGCGACGAGTACCCGTTTCGTGGCGACCTCTGCGACGCGCGACGCGTCCAACAGCGCGGACTTCGTGTGTCAGATCAAGGCTGTCATCGGCGTGGAGCCCGAGGTCGTTGTCGGCACGGAGGAAGCCTCCCTGTCCTTCAATGGCGCGGTGAGCGGCCTGGGTGAATCCGTGCGCGCCCCGATGCTGGTCGTCGATATCGGCGGCGGGTCGACGGAGCTGGTGCTCGGATCGACCCACGTTGAGCAGGCGATCTCGATCGACATGGGTGCCGTGCGTGTCACCGAAAAGTTCTTCTCCCACGTGGATCCGGCAGGCGGAGTGCCCGCGGCCGACCAGGAGCGCGCGATCGCATGGATCGATGAGCAGCTGGACGGCGCGGAAAAGTCCGTGGACCTGGCGCGTGTGCGCTCCCTCGTGGGCGTTGCGGGCACGGTGACCACCCTGACGGCTCAGGCGCTGGGCCTCACCTCGTATCAGCCCGAGCGCATCCACGGCGCGCGTCTGAGCGCCCTCCAGTTCGAGGAGGCCGTGCGCTTCATGGTCGATCAGCCGACCTCCGTGAAGGCCTCCCTGGGCTTCATGCCCGAGGGGCGCGAGGACGTCATCGCGGCGGGCGCGCTCATCTGGAGCCGTATCGTCACGCGCGTGCTGGCTCACGCCGAGGCGGCGGGGCACCCGATCGAGCAGGTCGTCACCTCCGAGCACGACATCCTCGACGGCATCGCACAGGCGATGATCTGAGCGGAGCTTGAGGTGCGCGCCCGCCTCCCGTAGGCTGGACGTGCGCGTGGATGCCCCCGTGGCCCAATTGGCAGAGGCGACCGACTTAAAATCGGTGTGTTGTGGGTTCGAGTCCCACCGGGGGTACCGACCAGCGGTGTCATTGACGAGGCCGTGGCCAGTTCATGGAACTCGGCGCGTGTGTGGACGCCGCGTTGCGCTGCGCGCATAATGGTACGTTTCCCACCCGTGGATGCCTCGTGCGACACTAGAGGCAGTGCATCACTGAATGAGGAGGAAAAATGGCCAACCCGGTGATGAATTCGATCGTCAAGGACTGGTCCACCCAGTCGACGACTCCCGCCGGTTACCCCGAGATGCCGGGATACCAGCCCGCTTCCGCGCAGGCGCAGAACCCCTACGCGGGTGCGACTAACCCGTACGGCGTCCAGCAGGGCATGGACTACTCGGGACAGCCGGTTTACGGTGCCCCGCAGGGGAGCCCCACCGGATACCCGGCTCCGTCCGGTTACGAGGAGCAGATGGCCTCGTACGAGGCGATGATGAACGCTCCCGCGGCCGACGCGGTGGATCGCGGAACGATGACGTACGACGACGTCGTGGTCAAGTCGCTCATCTGCTTCGGCCTGCTGCTCATGGGCGCGGTGGCCGGTTGGATGAGCGGCATCGTGACGCGCGGCGCAGCTGTGATCGTGGCTCTCGCCGCGTGCGCGGTGACGCTGGGTCTGGGTCTGTTCATCCAGTACTCGAAGAAGGTTCGCCCCGCCGCGATCATCGCCTACTCGCTGATCGAGGGCTTTATCCTCGGTGCGCTGTCCTTCGTCTTCGAATTGATCTACCCGGGCATCGTGGTGAGCGCCGTTCTGGCAACTCTCGTTGTCATCGGCGTCACCCTGGGAGCCTTCACGATGGGCTTCGTGCGCAACTCCTCGACGCTGACCCGCGTCGCTGGCATCGGTTCGTTCGCTTTCTTTACCTACTACCTCGTCAGCTTTGTGCTGTCGATGACCGGTATCGTGAACATGCAGGCCGTCAACAACATCACCATCTTCGGTATCCCGCTCGGCGTCATCATCGGCGTCTTCGCGGTCTTCATCGGCGTCCTGTGCCTCGTGCGCGACTTCGATGCCGTCAAGGTCGGCGTCGCCAACAACGTGCCTGAGAAGTACTCGTGGCTGTGCACCTTCGCCATCATGACCGACGTCATCTGGATCTACCTCGAGATCCTCAAGATCCTGTCCTACTTCATGCGCCGCGACTGACGCGCCGCTTCACCGACCCTAAGGAAAAACACCATGGAAAACATCTCTGTCGCCGGCGAATTCGGTCGCAAGCCCGCCCTGTCCTTCGACGGCACCCCCTCTGACGAGCTCGTCGTCGAGGTCCTCCACGCTGGCGACGGCCAGGAGGTCGAGGCCGGCGATACGATCACGTGCCACTACTACGGCGTGGTCTTCGGGTCCGACGTGGACTTCGATAACTCCTTCGACCGCGGCGGTGCGCTGTCCTTCCAGATCGGCGTCGGCATGGTCATCCCCGGCTGGGATGAGGGCCTCGTGGGC
>CABKMD010000012.1 GCA_902373435.1 uncultured Actinomyces sp. | reverse complement strand
CATCCCCGTTCGTATCCTGGAACGAACGGGGATAGACCTGGTACAGCACGGCGTTCTTCCACCAGGGCTGCGCTGCGTAGCGCTCGCCAGGAAGTAGCTCGGGGTGGATGATCATCGCGCGTGTCGGTTGTTCGGTTTAGTAGGCGTCGATAGAAGTCCAGGCCTCGTACACGCCCTTGTCCTGGTGGTAGACGGCTGTGCACGTGAAGTTGAAGGTGCCCCTCTTGCCCGTGAGAAGAGTGCCGTTGAACTGGCCCTTCGACTGGTACTGAGGACGCCCGCTAGAATCCACCCCGTCGCGCTGGACCGTCCAGTTCTCGAGCTTGCCCTGCTGGACCGTCTGCGACAGCGCCGACTTGCATTCGTTCTTCACGCCGTATTCCTCATCGGCGCTGACGTTCCCGGAAGAACCCGTCCCCTGAGTCGGTGCAAGACTGGGCTTCGAGTCCACGGGCGGTGCGGACCGGGTTGGCGCAGGGGCGGAAGCCGTGGGAGATGACGGGCTGGGGGCCGCGGAAGGAGCGGACGTGGGCGCTGCGGTGCTCGGAGCGCTCGGCGAGGCCGATGCCTCGTCGCTGGAGGAATGATCCTTGAACAGCGCCCAGACTGCGACGCCAGCGATGAGTGCAATGACCAAGACGGCAGCGATGATGCCGATAATCAGGCCGGTCTTCTTCTTTGGCGGCTGCGCGGCACCCGGGGCGCCCTGGAACTGACCCTGAGCATAGTAGCCCTGCTGAGCCTGCTGACCGTAGCCCTGAGGCTGCCCGTAGCCGCCTGCTACGGGCATCTGCTGAGTCTGCTGCTGCCCGTAGCCGCCGACGACGGGCATCTGCTGGGTGGGTTGCTGCCCATAGCCGCCCTGCTGGGGGTATCCACCCTGCTGGGGGTGGTAGGGCTGCTCATTCTCAGGAGAATAGGGCGAGCTCATCATGTATTTCCGTGTTGGTGAGAGAGGTCTCAGGTAACAATCTGTATCCTACCAAGCGCTAGGCTTATGGCATGACGATCGACTATCTGACTCAGACGCGACCGCTGAGTTCCCGCCAAGACATCCTGCCTGTCATTATCGGAGGAGACTTCGGAGTGTACGGAATTGGCCGCTGTTTCAACGAAGCGTTCGGTTGTCGCTGCATCTGTGTCGGGTCGCAGCCGACCGAGTCGATCACACGCTCACATTTCTTCGATGTCCGCCACGTGAGCGCTCATGCGAGCGACGCGCAGCTTCTGGATGTCCTGATGACGATCGCGGCTGAGCATTCGGATAAGAAGCTGATTCTGATGGCCAACCACGATATCTTCTCAGCATTCGTCGCCCGAAACATGGAGACGCTGTCGCGCCACTATGCGTTGCCATTCCCCACCGAGGAGGTCATGGATCGGCTGACCGATAAGGCTGAGTTCGCTCGAGCCTGCGAGCGAGCCGGTATTGCCACCCCCGGGACCGTCGAGGTTGATTTCTCCACGGTGGACGACGAGGCCTGGGAGGCTCCCGAGATTCCCTTCAGTTTTCCGGTGGTTGCCAAGTCCGCGAAGGGTGAGCCCTACGATGTCCTGGAATTTGAGGGCAAGCGCAAGATCTGGTTCATCGACACGGCTGAGGAACTCACCCAGCTGTGGGGGACCTTGAAGGCTGCGGGTTTCCGCGATACCTTCCTGGTGCAGGAGCTGATCCCCGGCGATAACACGGCGATGCGTTCGATCACGGCCTACGTGGACTCGCGCGGTGAGGTCACGCTGATCGGATCGGCGCGCGTCCTCCTCGAAGACCACGCGCCGACGATGATCGGCAACCCCGTCGCCATGATCACTGAGGACTTCCCGGCGCTGTGGCGCGATGCCTGCGCCCTGCTGACCGAGAACGGCTACCGCGGCTTCGCGAACTTCGACGTGAAGATCGATCCTCGCGATGGGCGAGCGCTGTTCTTTGAGGTGAACCCGCGCATCGGCCGTAACAACTGGTACATGGCCGCAGCCGGCGCGAACCCGATGATCCCGATGGTCGCGGACCTTATCGACGGCAAGGCCTGCGAGCAGACCCAGGCGACTGACGAGATTCTCTACACCCTCGTCCCGGACTCCCTGCTGCTGCACTACATCACCGATGAGGTTCTGCGTGCGCGCGTGAAGCGCATCATTCGTGAGGGCCGTCGTTTCGATCTGCTCCTGAACCCGACGGAGAAAAACCTGCGCCGTAACCTCATCGTGTGGCTCCAGAAGCAGAACCACAGGCGTAAGTTCGCCCGATACTACCCGGAGCCCACCGAGACGTCCTACTGACGTTGCCTTTCCCCGCCCTGGCCTCGTCGGCGGGGAACAAGCCCCTGATAGACTGATTTCCTACGCGACCGATATTTCCGACCAACGAGGACACCATGACGACAACCGCACTCGTGCCCATCTCGCAGGACGACAAGATCGCCGCGGTCTCTGGCTTCCAGGACCGCTCTCTTCCTATCGAACAGACGTGCGTGTGGGAGGCGTTTGAGGAATCCCAGGGTCACGGAGTGTGGGGCCGCTACGCCTGGTGCGAGGACGACTCCACGATCGCGTTCATCACCCTGTACAAGTATTCGGTGCGCGGCGTGCACTACCTGTGGGCGAAGTGGGGTCCGACGTGGGTCAAGGAAGCGAGCCCGGAGCGTGAAGCCGCTCTGCGCGCGGACCTTGTGCGCGAGATTCAGGCAAAGGATAAGAGCGTCGCCTTCGTGCGCCTGCACGCCATCTATCAGCATCCCGACCTGTGCATGCCGCTGCAGACGATCTCCTATGACCGCACCGTCGTCATCGACACCACCGGCAAGACCGAAGAAGCGATCCTCGCCGCCATGCCCAAGGCCGGCAAGCGCTCGATCCGCTCCGGCCTCAAGAAGGGCAAGGCCGAGGGCGTGACCTTCCATGAGGACACCGCACATGCGGCGCAGGTCATCGACGAGTACTACGCCGTCATGGAGGAGACCGCCACGCGTGACGGCTTCCGTCCTCACCCCAAGGAGTACTACCTCATCCTGCTGCAGACGCTGGGGCCGAAGCACGCGCGCATCTTCTCGATGCGTGATGCCGACGGAAACATCCTGTGCTGGGACTTCTGCCTCGTCGCGGGAATCCGCGCGCAGGCCGAGTACGGCGCTTCGACCGAGGCCGGCCGTCGCCTGCGCCAGCCCCCGGTCCTGGACTTCCTGGCCGCCGAATTCCTCGCCCGCGACGGCGTGCGTGAATTCGACCTGATGGGCGCCCACTCGCCGCGCTGCCCCGACCTCTACAGCGTCGGAAAGTACAAGAGCGCCTTTGCCTCACACTTCACAGACGTGCCCGGCGGCTGGGACATGCCCATCAAGAAGGCCACCTACCGAGCCCTGAGAGCCGCGAAGGCCGTGAAGGACTGGCGTGCCCGCTCCTGAAGCGGACCCGCCACGGGGCTAGAATTCAATTCGCAACACAATCTCGCGTATCTAACGAAACTAGGAGACACAGTGCCCGATATCTCGCTCGTCATTGACGGACATGAACAGACCGTACCGGCGGGGACCACGGGCACGACGTGGTTCGAGAAGTCCCGTGACGTCGTCGCCATCAAGGTCGACGGCACACCGCGCGACCTCGAGACGCCTTTTGAAGCAGGAACGACCGTTGAGGCTATCACGCTGGCCAGCGAGGATGGCCTGAACATCCTGCGCCACAGCGCCACCCACGTACTCGCGCAGGCCGTGCAGGACGTGTTCCCCGACGTGAACCTGGGTATCGGCCCCTTCATCACCGACGGCTTCTACTACGATTTCGGCAACATCGATGCCGTCACCCCCGAGCTGCTGCGCGACCTCGAGAAGCGCATGAAGCGCATCGTCAAGGAAGGCCAGCGCTTCGTGCGCCGCGAGATCTCCGAGGAGGAGGCCACCCGCGAGCTGGCCGAGCAGCCCTACAAGCTCGAGCTCGTCGCCACGAAGGGGAAGGGCGCCGAAGGCGCATCTGTCGAGGTCGGCGGTAGCACGCTCACCATGTACGACAACGTGCGCCGCGACGGCTCGGTGGCCTGGAAGGATCTGTGCCGTGGTCCCCACCTGCCCTCCACCAAGCTCATCGGTAACGGCTTCGCGCTGACCAAGGCCTCGGCCGCCTATTGGAAGGGCGACCAGTCGAACGATCAGCTCCAGCGCATCTACGGTACCGCCTGGGCCTCCAAGGAAGACCTCGTCGCGTACCAGGAGCGTATCAAGGAGGCCGAGCGCCGCGACCACCGTCGCCTCGGCGTCGAGCTCGACCTGTACTCCTTCCCCGAGGAGATCGGCCCCGGCCTCGTTGTCTTCCACCCCAAGGGCGGCATCCTGCGCCACGAGATCGAGTCCTACGTCACCGACCGACACAAGAAGGCCGGTTTCGATTTCGTGCACACTCCGGAGATCTCCAAGGGTGGGCTCTTCCACACGTCGGGTCACCTGCCCTACTACGCGGACACCATGTTCCCGCCCATGCTCGTCGACGAGGAGCGCGACCAGGAAGGCAACGTGACCAAGGCAGGCCAGGAGTACTACCTCAAGGCCATGAACTGCCCGATGCACAACCTGATTTTTCGCTCTCGCGGCCGCTCCTACCGAGAGCTACCCCTGCGCTTCTACGAGCTGGGCCACGACTACCGCTACGAGAAGAGCGGCGTCGTCCACGGCCTGACCCGCATGCGCGGCTTCACGCAGGACGATTCGCATACGTACTGCACCCCGGAGCAGGCCTCGGAGGAGATCCGCTCGCAGATCGAGTTCTTCCTGTCGATCCTGTCGGCTTTCGGCCTCAAGGACTTCTACCTGGAGTTGTCCACGCGTGACGAGGACGGCAAGAAGAAGGACAAGTTCATCGGTTCGGACGAGGATTGGGCAGCCGCCACCAAGGCACTCGAGGACGCCTGCGCCGCGACCGGCCTCGACCTGGTTCCCGATCCGGGCGGCGCCGCCTTCTACGGCCCCAAGGTCTCCGTGCAAGTCAAGGACGCGATCGGCCGCACCTGGCAGATGTCGACGATCCAGTACGACTTCAACCAGCCCGAACGCTTCGACCTGGAATACACGGCAGCAGACGGAACTCGTCAGCGCCCCGTCATGATCCACTCCGCGAAGCTGGGCTCCGTCGAACGCTTCATCGGCGTTCTCACCGAGCACTACGCGGGCGCGTTCCCGGCATGGCTCTCGCCCGTCCAGGTCCGCCTCATCCCCGTCGCCGAGGCCTTCGACGGTTACGTCAAGGACGTCGCCGCCAAGCTGCGCGAGCGCGGCGTGCGCGTCGAGACCGACCTGTCGGACGACCGCTTCGGCAAGAAGATTCGCAACGCCTCCAAGGACAAGATCCCCTTCACACTCATCGCCGGCGGCGAGGATGTCGAGGCGGGCGCGGTCTCCTTCCGTCTGCGTGACGGCTCGCAGCACAACGGCGTCGCCGTTGATCGCGCCGTCGAGCTGATCGTCTCGCACATCGAGCAGCGTAACAACGCCGACCAGATCGACGGCCTCGACGAGGCGTGAGCGACATGATCGACGCTGGTGCCCCATCGAACGGTGCCGCGAACACCCAGTTGCCGACCGAGGACGCCCGCTCGCTGGCGGGCGTCCCGGACGGCTTCGGCCGTTTCTGGACCCCCTACCGGATGGCCTACATCCGTGGGGAGGGCAAGCCTGCCGATGCCTCGGATGTGGGGTGCCCGTTCTGCACGGTGCCCGGTAAGGACGACCAGGCGGGACTGATCGTCTACCGCGGAGACACATGCTTCGTGCTCATGAACCTGTTTCCCTACAATTCCGGGCACCTGCTCGTGTGCCCGTATCGTCACGTCTCTGACTACACGGAACTCACCGACGAGGAACGCGTGGAGCTGGGCAACCTGACGGCGACCGCCATGCGCGTGACGCGCGAGGTGGCATCCCCGGCCGGCTTCAACCTGGGGATGAACCAGGGTGAGGTGGCCGGTGCCGGCATCGCCGCCCACCTCCACCAGCACGTCGTTCCCCGCTGGCTCGGCGACGCCAATTTCCTGCCGATTATTGCGCAGACGAAGGCTGTGCCCGAGCTTCTCGAAGATGCTCGAGCGCGCCTCGCTGCTGCCTGGCCGAAGGAGAACTGATGCTCGGAAACCACGGACGTTCCATCACGAAGGCTATCTTTACGCCTCTCGCTCGCGTTCTTGCACGGCTCGGCGTCACCCCCAACATGGTGACGCTTGCTGGCACCGTTGCGACGGTCGCGATCGCGGGCTTCTGCATTCCGCAGGGATGGATCTGGCAGGGTGGCATCGCCCTGGCCGTCGTCATGTTCGGCGACTCCGTGGACGGCACGCTTGCGCGAATGACCACGGGGGGCACCCGTTTTGGGGCTTTCCTCGATTCGACGCTCGACCGTCTGGGTGACGGAGCCGTATTCGGCTCCCTCACCGCCTACGCGGTCTTCCAGATGGACAACTCGGTCGTACGGACGTGGGCGATCATCGCCGGTATCTGCTCGATTGTCGGTGCTGCCGCCGTTCCCTACGCGCGCGCCCGTGCGGAGTCCGTCGGCGTCGTCGCCAAGCTGGGAATCGCTGAGCGCACCGACCGGCTCATCATTGGCATGGGCACGGCGATCCTTATGAGCCTTGGTCTGCCCGAGTGGGTGTTTGCGGCTGGCCTCACCTGGGTAGCGTTCGCATCCTTCGTGACCGTCTGCCAGCGTATCTGGTTCACCGCTCGTCACATCGACGAGGGAACGCCGTGAGTTTTTCGCCCCTGTCGCTCGCCTTCGCCGTCGCTCCTCGCCTCCCGCTGCGCGTCGTCATGCGCATGGCGGACACGGGCGCAATGATCGCGGCCAGGCGCGGGGGCCCAATGATTGATCGACTGCGTGCCAACATGGCGCGTTTGACTGGAACGGAGCCGTCGGCGCACGAGCTGCGGGCCGCAGTTCGCTCCCACATCCGCAACTATGCCGAGCAGCTGATGCTTGGATCGCGCGGCGGAGCACCGTTGCTCGGGGGAGTCTCTTTCGAAGGATTCGAGGCGTTGGCCGCGGCCAGCGAAGATGGCCCGGTCGTGCTCGCTCTTGGACACTCGGGCAGCTGGGATCGCGCGGGCGCATGGGTGTGCGCACACGGTCGTGGCATCGTGACGGTGGCCGAGAAGGTGGAGCCTCCCACACTGTTCGAACGCTTCGTGGCGCTGCGCGAAGGCCTCGGCATGGAGATCATCGGCGTCGCAAGGGGGGAATCGGTCTTTTCCACCCTTATCGAGCGCGTGCGCGGCCGTAGCGTCATCGTCCCGCTTCTTGCGGATCGGGATATTTCGGGTTCGGGCATCGAGGCCGACCTTGGTACTCGGCGGGCGCTCGTCGCCGCGGGTCCCGCTGCACTCGCGACCAAGCTGGAGCGTCCCCTCTTCGTCGCCTGCATCATGTACGAGAACGAGACATCGACCGGGGCCGATGTCCGCGTGCGTTGTGTTGGGCCGATCATTGCCGATGGCCAGGAACGACCCGGCCTGAACCGCATCGAGGCACTCACACAGGCATGGGTAGACGAATTTGCCGCCATGATGGCGTCGAAGGCGCAGGACTGGCACATGATGCAGCGCGTGTATGTGGAGGATCTTGACCCCGAGCGTCTGGCGCGCGCAAGGGCCGCGCACGAGAGGAAGAATCGATGAAGATTGGAATCGTCAATCCGTACTCCTGGGATGTGCCCGGGGGAGTAGGCTTTCATATTCGCGACCTCGCGTTGAAGCTGCGGTCCCGCGGACACGACGTCCACGTGCTCACGCCGTCTACCTCGCAGGACCTGCCCGAGTGGATCACCTCCGCCGGTTCGTCCGTGTCGATTCCCTTCAACGGATCAGTGGCCAATATTTCTGTGAAACCGAAGGCGCTCGCGCGGACTCGCCGTTGGTTGGCAGATAACAATTTTGATGTCGTGCACGTCCATGAGCCTGTCGTTCCCTCGGTGTCCATGGCAGCCGCGATGCTATCGAGTGCTCCTCTCGTGGGAACATTCCATGCAGCCCTTGGCCGGTCGGTCTCGCGCGAAATTGCGTCGGCTCCCATGCGCCTGTATATGGAACGCATTGGAGTGCGCATCGCCGTGTCTGCGGAGGCACGTCGAACGCTGATCGAGCACCACGGCGGCGACGCTGTCATTATTCCGAACGGCGTGGAGACGGCCTCGTTCCGCACCGCGCAGCCCCTTGAACAGTGGGTAGCGACGGACTCACGTCCGGTCATCGTGTTTCTTGGCCGCCTCGATGAGCCCCGCAAAGGCCTGAGCATTTTCGCTGGAGCTATCGCTGGTGTTCTCGCGCGTTTCCCGGGTGCCCGTTTCCTGATCGCCGGACGAGGAGACGCCCCGGAGATTCGCCAGGCCGTCGAGCGTTTTGGTGATTCCGTGTCGTTCCTCGGGGGAATCAGCGACGAGGAGAAAGAATCCTTGCTCGCAGGCGCCAGCATCTATGTCGCTCCGCAGACGGGCGGAGAGTCTTTCGGCATCGTCCTCGTCGAGGCGATGGCGGCCCATACGGCTGTCGTTGCGTCGGATATCCCCGCGTTCCGAGCCGTTCTTGAGGAAGGGCAAGCCGGCGCGCTTTTTGAGACGGGCAACAGTGAATCGCTCGCACGTACGCTCATCGACCTGCTCAGCGATCGTGAACGCCTTGAGGAGCTGTCCGCTTCCGGGGCTCGCTCATCGGCGAAGTACGACTGGGAAGTTGTCGCGGATAAGGTCTTCGAGGTCTACAAGCTGGCGATCGTCATGGGAAGTCCCGCCGACTCGGGAACGCGCCGGGCACGTGACCTGATCCGAGGCCGCGGAGAAGAAGGGGAGGAACTCCCGTGATCTCACTCTCCCCCTGGCTGCTGGCCACTATCGTATTGGCCGTCATGACGCTGGCTGTCGTCGCTGGATTCGCGATGACGCGTGCGCGCAGGTTGGACCGACTCCATCAGCGCATCCTTGCCTCGCGCGACTCTCTCTCGCGACTCCTGCTGCGTCGGGCCTCTGAGGCAGACCTGCTGAGCCGCAGCGCCGGGCTGGAAAGCTCTGGCCTCGCTGACGCCGCACGCGCCTACATTCAGGACGGGGGAGACCAGCTCGCCACCGATGGCCTCGACCGCCGAACTGCGGCGCAGCGCCAGGGCGATCGTGTCGACGTCGCGAGGCGTTTGGAGCGTGCATCCGCCCTGTCTCGAGCAATCCGTGAGACTCTCACCCCCGAAGAACGGGCGCGGATTGCGTCGGATCCTGGGGCCGGTGCGCGCCTGGAAGCGTTGGATGCGACGTGCTATCGCATCGAGCTCACACGCAACGTGCATAACGTGGACGTCGCGGGAGCGCGCGCCCTGCGTTCCGCACGAATGGTAAAATTGCTGCGACTGGCCGGGCATGCTCCGATTCCCGAGCCCATTGACTTTGATGATGACACGCAGACGGGCGGACGAGGTTACTGACATGCACGCGACCCACTGGGGAGGGCCCGGCGAGGACTATCGTCTCAGCAGGATCAGCAGCGCCGCCATCGACTCCGATGACAGCGTCTCGGCACCGGCCCCCGACGATGTCGCTCCCGTCTGGCAGCCTCCCAAGCCCGCGCACCCCTTCCCCTGGTTCGAGGTCGTCATGACGACGATCGGCGTGCTGGGCACAATAGGCATCGTTATCTTCGGTCTGGCACCCGAGTCTTCGAGTATGACGTCATTCGTGAAGACGACGCTGCTGTCCCTCGTCGCCCTCGTGATCGTCGTTGGCTTCCTCCAGCGCATCGATCGCTGGGAGCCCGAACCGTGGACGACGAAGCTTGCGATGTTTCTGTGGGGCGGAGGCGTGGCGACGCTGTCGGCGATGATTATGAACACGGCGCTGAGCGCGGACATCGCCGCCATAATCGGTGACTTCGACCGTGCTGCGGCGCTTTCCGCTGCATTCATTGCGCCCCTCGTAGAGGAGACACTCAAGGGGATCGGCGTCCTCATCATCGTCGTTGTACGACGCAACTCCATCAACTCGGTGCTCGACGGTGTCGTGTACGCGGGATTCTCGGCGGCTGGGTTCCTTTTCTTTGAGGACATCCTGTACTTCCTGCGCACCGAGGGACAAGGTACAAAGACCCTCGTCTTTGTATTCGTCGTTCGTGCTCTGCTGGGACCCTTCCTGCACGTGATGGCAACCTCGATGACGGGCATTGGACTGGCGCTCGCCCTCCTAAAGTTCAAGCGGGGCTGGTCGAAGACCGCTATCGTCATTGTCTTCTGGTTCTTCGCGATGCTCATCCACTTCGTGTGGAATGGAAGCGCTGCATTGACCGGATCCGGATTGGGCTTCATCGCGATGTACCTCGTGGTGGGTATTCCAGGGTTCGTCCTCTGGTCGACTCTGCTGCTGCGAGCTGCTCGCCGGGAGGCCCTCCACATTCGCGAGGGTCTGGTCCCGTACGTGCGCACCGGATGGATCCTTCCCGGCGAAGTGTCGATGGCGACCGATCGTCGCGCGCGTAAGGCCGCCTTCAAGTGGGCTGCGCAGGGTGGTCGGGACGCGACACGTGCGATGCGCTCCTTCTTGTCCGATCTGGCCTCCCTCGGCCTCGACCAGCGCCTCATGGCTCGCCACGGCGCCGATCCCTCTCGAATCGACAACGATCGTCAGATGCTGGCTGATGCCGTCGACAACCGGCGCGAATTCCTGCGACTGACCTCGATCGCGGAGCAGCAAAAGGACGTCACAAACGCCGTGGCTGGTCGCGCGCAGGTTGCCTGACGCGCACTATTGCGCAGGGAAAACAGGCCGGAGTCGAGGCAACGACGCGAGATCGGGCTTCTCGGTGGTTTCCGCTACGGGCTCTCTTGCGTGAACGCCTCCTCACGGCTGTTCCATCGCCCTCTCATAGGTGGCGCATAGGAACATGGGGAATGATGGGGGCGATAGAAAGGAAGCCTCAGTGACTGATGAACTGTCGACGCGTCCACGTTCCTGGGCGTTGATCGTCTGCTCCGCCGTGCTGATCGCAGTGAGTATCCCGGCGGCTCTCTATGAATTGTCGAACGCCCTGGCGGGAGTCTCGTCCTTTGATGCATGGCTCGCGCTTGGCTCCTCGACGCTGAGCGCACTCGTGGGACTCGTATTCCTTAATGCGTGGGCGGGCATGAAGCCTTCGATTCTCGCATGGCTCGCCGCGTTCGGCTGGGGAACCGGCGGTGCTCTCATTTGTGCCGGCTTCGCAAACGGCTTGTTGGATACTGCTGTTGAAGACTCTGAGCTGGCGGACAGTGCCGTTGACTGTGTGACGTCCGTGCTGACGGGACCCGTTATCGAGGAGACCGGTAAAGGCCTCGGCGTCCTCGCGTTGATTTTCGCTGCACGTCAGCTGCTCAAGCGGCCCGCGCAGGGTGGCGTTCTCGGTGCCCTTGTCGGCATCGGCTTCGCCTGGGGCGAGGACGTGGGCTACTACGTGAGCGCCCTCGAAGACGGCATGGGTGGGCTGTGGGATTCCTTCCTCGTGCGCGCTATCCTTGGTGCCTACGCTCACGCTATCTTCACCGGCGTGTTTGGATACGCTCTGGCCTGGGCGCTTCTGCGCGCCAATAGCGCGATGCGTGGAATCCTCGCCGGTGGTGTGGGCTTCTTCGGAGCGCTCGCGCTGCACGCGCAGGCCAACGGCCTGGGGTTCGTGGCTCCCGAAGACTCGTGGAACCTGACCTACGGTGCCATCGAAATCCCGGTGTTCGTCGTGAGCACAGCGCTCCTCGTGTGGGGACTGCGCCGCCGCCGGGCTACCCTGGAGGCATGAGCGCACTCGACTGGCCTGTGGACGCGGACGGCTATCCCCACCGGGAGGCCGCCCGCGTCCTCCTCTTTGACGACAGTGGACGGGTCCTCTTGGCCAAGGGGCACGACGAAGATCAACCGGAACGGTTCTGGTGGTTCACGATCGGGGGTGGCATCGAAGAAGGGGAAGACCCGCGCGCCGCAGCAGTGCGTGAGGTCTTCGAAGAAACCGGCATCGAGTTGGCCCCTGACGACCTCGTGGGACCCGTCCTCTACCGGACCGCCGAGTTCGACTTCCTGGCGGTCACCGCCCGCCAAGACGAGTGGTTCTTCATCGCGCAGGCACCCTCGACCGCCCTGAGCAGTGAAGGATGGACCGAGCTGGAACGCTCAGTCATCGACACTCAGGCTTGGTGGGATATTGACGAGGCCGCCGCCCAGATCGATGGAGAGATCTATCCCGCGCAGATCCTCGAGTATGCCCGCGCCTGGCGCGACGGATGGGACGGGCACATGATACGTCTCACAGACACGCGCGAACCCTAGCGTTTCCTCCTAGGCGAGACCGAGGGGAGCGATCGCCAGGGACAAATCCGGAGCATTGAGCTGGACCGACACTTGCTCGCGCACGGCGGGCTTCGCGCAGAACGCGATACCAACCCCTGCCTCGTGCATCATCGGGATGTCGTTCGCCCCGTCACCGATCGCGACCGTGCGCTCGAGGGGGACACTGAGGGACGAAGCCCACGAACGCAAACACTCGACCTTCACCTGGGATGTCACGATGCGCCCAAGGACGCGGCCGGTGAGAACACCGTCGGCAACCTCGAGGCGGTTCGCCGCGTAGAAATCGATGCCGAGGGAAGCCACCAGCGGGGCGATCACTTCCTTGAAACCGCCCGAGACGACGCCGAACTTTCCGCCGGACCGGTGCACCGCGGCGATCAGCTCACGTGCACCCGCTGTGGGGGTGATGGAAGCCAAAACATCACCGAAGACAGACTCGGGAACGCCCGCAAGGGTTGCTACGCGCTCGCGCAAAGACTCCGCGAAATCAAGCTCGCCATTCATCGCACGAGCCGTAATCTCGGCGACGCTCTCACGGGTACCTGCAGCCTCGGCCAGCTCTTCGATGACCTCCTGGCAGATCAGCGTTGAATCGACGTCGGTGACGACGAGGCCGGGTGCCCCGCTGGCAAACAGTAGCGGAGCCCCCGGCTCATCGAGACGGTGGATCATACTCACTTGCGGACGACCGCGCCCTTAGGAACGACCGTAATGCCGGACTCGGTGACGGTGAAGCCGCGCTCGCGATCATGGTCAAGATCAACACCGACGACGGCGCCTTCCTCAACGACGACGTTCTTATCCAGAATCGTCTTCACGACCCGCGACGAGCGGCCGATGCGACAGCTATGCATAACGACCGAATCCTCGATCTTTGCCCACGAGTGGACGTAAGTGTGCGGGGAAATGATCGAGCGCACGATCTCGCCACCGGAAACGATGACGCCGGGGGAAACGAACGAGTCGATCGCGTGCCCCAGACGATCCGCATCGCCGTAGACGAACTTAGCCGGCGGCAGCGAGCCGTCGATCATCGTCATAGTCGGCCAGTCGCGGTTGTATAGGTTGAACACCGGGTGCACCGAGATCAGGTCCATGTTCGCCTCGTAGTAGGCGTCCAGCGTACCAACGTCACGCCAATAGTCGCGGTCGCGGTCGGTCGAACCCGGCACGTCGTTATCCTGGAAGTCGTAGACGCCGCACTCGCCGCGATTAACGAACCACGGGATGATGTTGCCGCCCATGTCGTGCTTCGAATCGGGATCGGCCGCATCCTCACGCAGAGCGTTCACCAGATCCTTCGTGGTGAACACGTAGTTGCCCATGGAGGCGAGCACCTTGGTCGGATCGTCGGGGAGGCCCACCGCGTTCTTCGGCTTTTCGAGGAAGTTCTTGACGACGCCATTCTTGCCGTCGATGACGCCGAGCGCGGAAGCCAGCTCGATCGGCTGACGGATGCCGGCGACTGTGGCGGGCAGGCCCGAATCAATGTGGTGCTGGACCATCTGCGAGAAGTCCATGCGGTAGATGTTGTCCGCACCGATGATGACGATGTACTCCGGCTGCTCGTCGTCGACGATGTTGAGCGACTGGTAGATGGCGTCCGCGCTACCCAGATACCAATGCGGGCCGCGACGCTGCTGAGCCGGCACGGGGGCAATGAAGTTGCCGAGTAGGGGAGACGTGTACCAGGTCTTTGTAACGTGGCGGTCGAGCGAATGGGACTTGTACTGCGTCAAGACAACAATCTTGAGGTATCCGGAATTCACGATATTCGACAGTGCGAAATCGATCAGGCGGAAGTGACCACCGAACGGCACAGCCGGCTTTGCGCGGTCATCCGTCAGAGGCATCAGTCGCTTACCCTCACCGCCCGCGAGAACGATTGCCAGAACGTGGTTCTTTGCCATGTGGCACCTCTTCGTTGATCGAGTGGACCCGCATCGGCGCAGATCCGTGGAAGTGGTCACACTGTATTACGAATATCCTTCGTTTGCTACACCGTCTCGTATTCGCCCAGCGGCGAGGTGAGATCGGATACGATGAGTCTCATACGTCGCTCTCGTCGGAAGGACCCCATCATGCGCGTTGATCTCCTTACCCGCGAATACCCGCCCCACGTCTACGGAGGAGCCGGTGTCCACGTACTCGAACTGGCGAAGGTGCTGCGCGGCTTGGTCGATGACCTGCGCGTCCAGGCGTTTGACGGTCCGCGCGAGCCGGGTACCGAAGGAGCCGACCCGGGCGTGACCGGACACTCTGACCTGCCTCAGCTGGCCGGAGCGAACGCCGCCTTGCGCACCCTCGGTGTCGACCTCGAGATCGCCGCTGCGTGCCAGGGGTCTGATCTGGTCCATTCTCACACCTGGTACGCGAACTTCGCTGGACACGTTGCGTCGCTTCTCGGCGATATCCCGCACGTTATCTCGGCGCACTCGCTCGAGCCCTTGCGCCCGTGGAAGGCTGAACAGCTTGGTGGCGGCTACCGCCTGTCCTCTTACGTGGAGAAGACTGCCTACGAAGCTGCGAGCGCGATCGTTGCCGTCTCGAACGGTATGCGTGACGATATCCTGCGCTGCTACCCGAGCGTTGATCCTGAGCGCGTGCACGTCATTCATAACGGCATCGACCTGCGCAAGTGGCATGCCTTCGAGGGGGAGGCTGGTGAGGAGCTGCGCGCACGCGTCCTCGCCGAGCACGGTATTGACCCGTCGCGTCGCACGGTCGTGTTCGTCGGCCGCATTACTCGTCAAAAGGGCCTGCCCTACTTCCTGCGTGCGGCTCAGCTCCTGCCCGATGACGTTCAGCTCGTGCTGTGCGCCGGCGCGCCCGACACCCCCGAGATTGCCGCCGAGGTGGAGGGCCTTGTCGCCGAGCTGCGCGCTCGCCGCTCGGGTGTCGTTCTCATCTCCGAGATGCTTCCCCAACCCGAGGTAGCAGCGATCCTGTCCTCGGCGCAGGTCTTCATTACGCCCTCGGTCTACGAGCCTCTCGGCATCGTCAACCTGGAGGCGATGGCCCTCGGCTTGCCCGTCGTTGGCACCGCGACCGGTGGCATTCCCGACGTGATCGTCGATGGGGAGACGGGTTACCTCGTCCCGATCGAGCAGATGCAAGATGGCACGGGAACGCCGCTTGATCCTCGCGCCTTCGAGGAAGCGATGGCTGATCGCCTGGTGCGTGTCCTCGACGATCCGGAGCTGGGACGTCGTATGGGCGAGGCAGGCCTCGCGCGGGCCCGCGATCACTTCTCCTGGGAAGCGATCGGTGTGAAGACTGCCGAGCTCTACCGTTCGCTCGTTTAGGGCGCACGTCACCCGACAGACGACTAGGCTGGATACATGACTTACGTCCTGAATCTTTCGTATGTGTCCCTCCAGCGCGGGAACACACAGGTCCTGTCCGACGTCTCATGGTCGACGCGTCCGCGCCAGCACTGGGTCATTCTCGGCCCTAACGGCGCGGGCAAGACCACGCTGGCGCGCGTGGCCTCGGGTCGTATCGTTCCCGATAGCGGCGAGGTGACCGTCTCCGAGACCGATTTGTCGCATGCCGACCCTGCCGAGATCGCCACGCGCGTGGGACTCTCCTCCGCAGCGGTGGGGGCCAAGATCGTGCCGACTCAGTCGGTCCTCGACACGGTCCGCAGCGCTGCCTGGGGCCTTGCCGTCGCCCACGACGAGGAATACGAGCAAGTCGACGACGAACGTGCCCACGCGCTCATGGACATTTTCGGTGTGTCGTACTTGGCCCAGCGGGAGTTTTCGACGCTCTCCGAGGGTGAGGCCCAGCGCGTCCTGCTAGCGCGCGCCCTCATGACCGACCCGGAGGTGCTCATCCTCGATGAGCCGACGTCGGGCCTCGACCTGGGCGCGCGTGAGCTGCTTATCGCTGCACTGTCAGAGATCATGGCGGGTTCGAAGTCCCCGCAGGTCATCCTGGTCACGCATCAGATCGAAGAGATTCCCGCGGGCGTGACGCACTGTGCGATCATGTCGAACGGCGCGATCACGCATCAGGGGCCGATCGAAGACGTCCTGACTGGTGTCAACCTGTCCGAGGTGTATGGCATGCCTCTGCTCGCCGGCAGTACCGATGGGCGCTGGTGGGCACGCGGCGTGACTGACTGAAAGGGATTGAGTGATGAGTACCTGGTGGCTGTGGATTCTCGGCGCCCTCGTCTGCGGAATCATCGAGGTCATGAGCGTGAGCTTCGTGTTCCTCATGTTTGCGATCGGTGCGCTGGCCGCGGGCATCGCGGGCGCGTGCGGCGCAAATCTGACGGTTCAGGCCATCGTCTTCATTGGCGTCTCGATCGCTCTTTTGGTCATCCTGCGTCCCTTCCTGAAGGGGCGTATCGAACGCTCCAGAGGTTACGTTCCGAGCAACACTGACGGTCTGATTGGCAAGACCGGTTACGTGACCGAGGCTGTGGGAGAGCGTCACGGGCGCATCCAGTTCTCCGGTGGAGAGTGGAGTGCGCGCACTGAGGGGCCGACACTGCCCGTTGGTGCCGAAGTTCGTGTTGATCGCATCGACGGTGCAACCGCCGTCGTGAGCGCTCTCAGCTCGGCCTCTGGCGCCCCGACGCATCCGTACGGGGACTCGCCCTCCTGATCCCGCATATGTTGTTTTTTCACTGACGTAAGAAAGGAAAGACGCTGTGAATTCAGGTGACATCATCGGCAACATCGCCGTCATCGTGGTGGTTGCCGTCGTCATTTTTGTGGTTGTCTCGCTCGCCCGCGCAGTGCGCATCGTCCCGCAGTCGCAGGCGTACGTTGTTGAGCGCCTTGGCCGTTTCCAGGCGGTTATGCAGGGTGGCTTCCACCTGCTGGTTCCCTTCGTGGACCGCGTCGCCGCCCGCATCGATCTGCGCGAGCAGGTTGCGAATTTTCCGCCCCAGCCCGTTATCACCGCCGACCAGGCGATGGTGTCGATCGACTCCGTCATCTATTTTCAGATCACGGATCCTCGCAGCGCGACTTACGAGGTCGCCAACTTCCTGCAGGCGATCGAGCAGCTGACCGCGACGACGCTGCGTAACCTGATCGGTTCGCTGGACCTGGAGCAGACGCAGACCTCGCGTGAGTCGATCAACAAGCAGCTGCGTGGCGTCCTTGACGAGGCCACGGGCCCGTGGGGCATTCGCGTGACCCGCGTGGAGCTCAAGTCCATCGAGCCGCCGCCGCGAGTTCTGGCCGCCATGGAGCAGCAGATCACGGCGGAGCGCACGAAGCGCGCGACGATTCTGACGGCCGAGGCCGAGCGTGAGGCTCAGATCAAGAAGGCCGAGGGTGCCAAGCAGGCCGCCGTTCTGGCCGCCTCCGCTGAGCAGGAGGCCCAGGTTTTGCAGGCCAAGGGCCAGAAGGAGGCCCTGATCCTCCAGGCCGAGGGTGCCCGCCAGGCGCAGATCCTGCGCGCACAGGGTGAGTCTGAGGCCATCCAGACGGTCTTCGCGGCGATCAACGCTGGCAAGGCCACTCCCGAGCTCCTGTCCTACAAGTACCTCGAAATGCTCCCGAAGATCGCTGACGGCCAGGCGTCCAAGCTGTGGATGCTTCCCTCCGATCTCACCGGCGCACTGGAATCCATCTCGAAGGGTTTCAACCTGGGCAAGTAGACTGAAGCTATGCCGGGCCGACCGCAGTCCCTGCGGTCGGCCCGTTCTTTTCTCAACGGGAGGATACCGGTGGATTCGCATCAGGAATACGTGCTGCGCGAGGTCGCGCAGAAGAATATTCGTTTCATCCGTTTGTGGTTCACGGATGTTGCGGGTGTCTTAAAGTCGATTTCGATTGACCCCGGTGAGCTTGAGGAAGCGTTCAGCGAGGGGATCGGCTTTGACGGCTCGGCCGTCGAAGGACTCACGCGCGTTTACGAGTCGGACATGCTGCTCAAGCCGGATGCGTCGACGTTCCAGTTGCTTCCGTGGCGTTCCAACGAGGACCCGGTTGCTCGCATGTTCTGCGACGTCCTCATGCCTGATGGCCGCCCGGCTTCTTCGGATCCCCGAGGGGTCCTTGAGCGCGCGGTGGAGCGCGCTGCCGATGCTGGCTTCCGTGTGATGATCCATCCGGAGATCGAGTTCTACCTGCTGCGTCAGCCGGTGACTCCTGATCACATGATTCCCGTGGATCAGGCTGGATATTTCGATCACGTGGCACGCGGGGACTCGAACGACTTACGCCGTCGTGCCGTGCGCATGCTCGAGGACATGGCGATCCCGGTCGAGTTCTCCCACCACGAGGGAGGGCCGGGACAAAACGAGATCGACTTGCGCGCCGTTGACCCCGTGCGCGCCGCGGATAACATCATGACCGCGCGCACCCTGATCGAGGAGGTCGCGCTGCGCGAGGAGCTCGTTGCGACATTTATGCCCAAGCCCTTCATTGAACACCCAGGCTCGGGCATGCACACGCACCTGTCGCTGTTCGAGGGCGAAGAAAATGCGTTCTTCTCCCCGGCGGGCCAGTACCGGCTCTCGACGACGGGGCGCCAGTTCATTGCTGGCCTTCTGGCGCATGCCGAGGAGATTGCGGCCATCACCAATCAGCACGTCAACTCCTATAAGCGCCTGTGGGGTGGGGGAGAGGCACCCTCCTACGTGTGCTGGGGGCACCTGAATCGCTCGGCTCTCGTGCGTGTTCCGCTCTACAAGCCCAAGAAGGCTGCGGCGGCGCGCATCGAGTACCGCGCCCCCGACCCGAGCGCGAACCCCTACCTGGCGTTCGCGGTCCTCATCGCGGCGGGACTCGATGGCATCGAGAAGAAGATGGAACTCATGCCCGAGGCCGAGGATAACGTGTGGGACCTGTCCGATCGCGAGCGCCAGGTCATGGGCATTCATGCCCTGCCGGCCTCGTTGTCGGACGCGGTGCGCGCCATGAAGAGCTCCGATCTGGTGGCCTCCACGCTTGGTGAGCAGGTGTTCGACTACGTTATCCGTAACAAGCGCAAGGAGTGGACGGAATACCGCCAGCAGATCACTCGCCAGGAGCTCGAGCAATTCCTGAAGGTTGTTTCCCGGTGACACCTGACGAACTTCGGATTACTGGATTCCTGGACCCGCAGCGCGCCCTCACTTTTTTTGAGGAGCTTCCGGGTGGCGCCGAGGTGTGGGCGGTCGACCTGGGGGCGAGCGCTGACCCTGATCAGGCACTGCTGGCGGTGATCCGTCTGCACGAGGCCGACCCCGACCTCGTGCGTGCGCTCGTCGATGATTCGCATGCGCGCGCTCGCCTGTGCGCCGTCCTGGGTGGTAGCCAGTGGCTGGGCGACTACGTCATCGCCGATCCCGCCCGTGCACGGGCGATCTGGGAGGATCCCGGTGAGGCCGCGCGCGTGATGCTGGCGTCCGTGGGGGCGACGCGAGCGGAGAGTGGTGCCTTCGTCGCTTCTGAGGAAGCCCGGGTGGACGATCTGCGCGGCGCGTATCGCCGGGTCCTGCTGTACCTGGCCGGCGACGACTTGACGAGCGACGATCCTGAAGGGCTCATGCCTCAGGTCGGTCGGCGTATCGCCGACCTGGTCGACGCGACCCTTGAGGCCAGCCTGGCCCTGGCGAGGCGGGACATCGATCCACGCGGGCTCATCCCCTTCGCCATCATCGCGATGGGGAAGACTGGAGCCCGCGAACTCAACTACATCTCCGACGTCGATGTCGTCTATGTCGCCGAGGCTGGGGCGGAGAGGGATGAACGCGTGACCCTTGAGGTCGCGACCCGTCTCGCGGCGGCGACGGCTTCCGCCTGTTCGGGTCCCGGAACCGAAGCCCCACTGTGGACGGTGGACGCGAACCTGCGCCCCGAGGGACGCAACGGTGCGCTCGTGCGCACCGTCGAGTCCTACCGTCAGTACTGGGACAAGTGGGCGCAGACGTGGGAGTTCCAGGCGCTGCTGAAGGCTCGCGCCTGCGCGGGAGACGAGGCCGTCGGGCGTGCCTTCGAGGAGGCCGCGCAGCCCTACGTGTGGAGCGCTGCGACGCGTGAAGGATTCGTTGAGGCGGCGCGCGCGATGCGCCGTCGTGTCGAAGACAACATCTCGCGTTCGCGTGCGTCGCGCGAGCTGAAGCTCGGGCGCGGCGGTCTGCGAGACGTCGAGTTCACCGTCCAGCTTCTTCAGCTTGTTCACGGTCGTACCGACGCCTTTCTGCGCGTGAGGTCGACCCTGGAGGCGATTGAGGCGCTGCGCGAGGGCGGCTATATTGCGCGCAGCGACGCGCATCAGCTCGCCTCGTGCTACCGATTCCTGCGCGCCGTCGAACACCGAACTCAGTTGCCCCGTATGCGCCGCACGCACCTGATTCCCGACAAGGAACGGGAGCTGCGTGTCCTCGGGCGATCGATGGGACCCGCTCGCTTCCCCGATGCGCAGTCGATCAGCGCTGCGATTGACGAGGTTCGCACTCGCGTGCGCGCTCTGCACGAGGATGTCTTTTACCGCCCGATCATCGCCGCGACCGCGTCGCTGAGCGAGGATGAGGTGTCGTTGCATGCGGATGGTGCGCGCGACCGCCTGGCGGCGATCGGCTACCGTGATCCGGCGGGAGCACTGACGCACATCGGAGCCCTCACTCAGGGGACGAGCAGGCGCGCGGCGATTCAGCGCCACCTACTTCCGGTGTTCATCTCGTGGCTCGCTGGCGGGGCGGATCCCGACATGGGCCTCCTGAACTTCCGCATCCTGTCTGAGGATATTGGTGATTCGCACTGGTACCTCGCGCTCCTACGTGACTCGGGCGTGGCCGCTCACAGGCTGATGATCATGCTTCCGAACTCTCGCTGGATCGCCGAGGCCCTCGCCAAGCGTCCCGAGGCCGTGGCCTGGCTCGACGATGATGACGAGCTGGCACCGCGTGAGCCGTATCGGCTGGCCCGAGAGGTGGCTGCCCTCATTGACCGTCATGACGACGCGGTCGAGGCTGCTGCTCGGGTCCGCGCCGTCCGCACCCGCGAGTTGACACGTTGCGCGATGAGTGACCTGCTGGGCGGCGTCAATCCTCGCGGGAACGCGATTGCTGACGCCACGGATGCCGCAATCCTCGGAGCCCTCGCTATCGCGCAGCGGGAGGAAACCGAGCGGTGGGGAGGGATACGGGCGAACGTCGTGTTCGTCGCGATGGGCCGCTACGGCGGACGTGAGTGTTCCTATGCCTCCGATGCGGATGCGATCGCCCTGCACGAGGCCGTCGGCGGAGCCTCCGACGTGGAGGCGGTGGCAAGTGCGACGGCGATTGTCAACCGTGTGAAGAAGCTCCTTGGTTCTGCGACCAATCAGCTGGGCGTCGTCGTCGACCTCGACCTGCGACCCGAGGGCAAGAACGGCCCGATGAGCCGCACGATCGAGTCGCATCGCGAGTATGCGCAGCGTTGGGCATCGACCTGGGAGCGGCAGGCGGCGGTGCGCGCCCGTCCGATTGGGGAGGGGTGCCTCGCCGATCAAGCTCGAGAACTCTTCGCGGAGCTCGCGTACGGGGGAGTGACTGAATCGGATGTGCGTGACATTCGCTTGCTCAAAGCCCGCATGGAAAACGAACGCCTGCCGCGTGGCATTGAACCCGCTCGTCACGTGAAGCTCGGGCCGGGTGGCCTCACCGACGTGGAGTGGACGATCCAGCTCATTCAGATGCGTGGCGGATTAAACAATCCCGCACTGCGCACACCCTCGACGGTACAGGCGATCCAGAGTGCTCGCGAAAACGAGCTGGTCAGCGCTCAAGACGCGCAGACTCTTCTCGATGCCTGGGACATGGCTACCCGCATTCGTGCGGCTAACACGCTGGCGAGCGGGCGCATGAGCGGTGTGAAGCTCGACGTCTTGCCTCACGACAGCGCGGAACTGCGTGCCCTCGCGGCGATCCTCGGGTACGGTAGCGGCGGGCTCAACGCCCTCGAAGACGACTGGCTGCGCGCTGGACGCAAGGCGCGCGCCGTCATGGAACGGCTTTTCTGGGAGCAGCAGTGAAGATTGTGCTGGTACGGCACGGACAGACCCCCGCGAATCGCCTTGGTGCGCTCGATACGGTGCGCCCCGGCCTCGGGCTGACTCCCGAAGGACTCCTCCAGGCCCGCCGTCTCGCGGATCGATGGGAGTCCGAGGTTGCGCCTCCTCCTACCGTCATTGCGCTGTCTGGGCTGTCCCGCACGCGCTTGACTGCGGCGCCGCTGGCGAGCGCCTACGGGCTGACCCCGCAGGTGCACCCCGGTATCCGCGAGCTGCGCTCCGGCGACCTCGAGATGGCGGCCGACCCGGGCTCGCAGTCCCTCTACGTGCGCACGACCCTGTCGTGGTGTGCGGGCGACTTGGATAACCGTATGCCCGGTGGCGAAAGCGGGTGCGAGGCCCTGGCCCGCTCGCTGGAAACAGTGCGCCGTGTGGGCCTCGCCGCTCGCGAGCAGGCGGAAGACGAGGCCGTCGCGGTGTTAGTCATCCACGGTGCCCTCACGCGCCTGCTGGCCACGTGGCTATCCGCCGACATCGACGAGGAACTCGTCTCAAAGCACTTCATGTCCAACACGGGCACGTCCACCTTCGAGTGGGCCCCCGACTTCACCCCTGCCTCGGCCGACGAACTGGCGAAGGGGCTCCATGCCCTGACCTGGAACGACCGTCCCCTCGATCAGTGGTCGTGAGACGATTCGCCGCCTGAGTCCTCATCGGGCGCGACGAAAGCTGACACCTCGAAAGGGAACGAGCGGTACGTGAAGTAACCCTCCAGGTAGGACAAGTGGTCCTCGCACGCGAGCCACGTCTTCGTGCGTGCACGATGGATCGCGGGATTGCGCCAGTCGATCCGGTAGATCGCGGCGTTCGTGCATTCGCGCGCCGAGCAGATGCCCGATGCGGCTTCGACTCCCAGTGCCATGGTGTCCTCCTCGTGCGGTTACGCTTGGAAGTATGCCAACCCTCGTTCTCGTTCGCCACGCGCAGGCCGGATACTCCTACCCCGATCACACTCGCCCCCTCACGCATGCGGGCGTCGACCAGGCCGCGCGCCTCGGCGGTGTCCTAGCCCGCGAGATCGGGAGCTTCGATATGGCCGTGTGCTCGGACGCGGCCCGCGCCCAGCAGACCTTTGCTCAGATCAGCCAGCGCGTGTCGATTCGCGATAGCTGGTATGACCGCGGCGTCTACAACGCCGACGAGGAAGACATCCTGACCCTGGCGCGCACCTTCGAGGGGGAACGCGTGCTCATTGTCGGCCATGAGCCGACCATCTCCGGCGCGGGCTATGTCCTGGCGCGCGAGGACGATCGGGGAGAGGTGGCCCGAGGCGTGCCCACCGCGACCGCGCTCATCCTCACCTTCGACGGAACCTGGGAGGATCTGGCCCCCTCGAGCTGCGCCCTGCGCGCGGTGCTCACCCCGCCCACCCGATAGGTCGGGCTCCCGCGGAAGTGGCCACGGCCTCGTCCATGCTTCCTGTGACTGTGTTTACGTTTGTCCACGTGATGCCCGCCCGGATGCGGATGGGGGCCGCAGTCGCGTTAGAATATAGCGGTATCTATCCACCCAACAGGGAGAAGTGATGTCGGGACACTCTAAGTGGGCGACCACCAAGCACAAGAAGGCCGCCATTGATGCTAAGCGCGGCAAGCTCTTCGCGCGCCTCATCAAGAACATTGAGGTTGCAGCTCGCACGGGCGGTGGCGACCCCGCTGGCAACCCGACCCTGTACGACGCCATCCAGAAGGCGAAGAAGAACTCCGTTCCCGCCGACAACATCGACCGCGCCGTCAAGCGTGGCTCCGGTGCCGAGGCCGGTGGCGCCAACTACGAGACCATCATGTACGAGGGCTACGGCCCGGGCGGTGTCGCCTTCCTGGTGGAGTGTCTGACGGACAACCGCAACCGTGCCGCCTCCGACGTGCGCCTGGGCTTCACGCGCCACGGCGGCTCGCTGGCCGACCCCGGTTCGGTGTCGTACCTGTTCTCGCGCCGCGGCATCGTTGAGGTGCCCGCCGCTGACGGCGTGGACGAGGAATCCATCATGATGGCCGTCCTGGACGCGGGCGCCGAAGAGGTTGAGGATGCCGGTGAGCTCTTCATCGTCGAGTCCGACCCCAAGGACGTTGTTGCCGTTCGTACCGCGCTGCAGGATGCTGGCATCGACTACGACTCCGCCGAAGTCCAGTTCGTTGCCTCCACCGAGGTCGAGCTCGACCTCGAAGGTGCCCTCAAGGTCAACAAGCTCATCGATGTCCTTGAGGACTCCGATGACGTGCAGAACATCTATACAAACATGTCCCTGTCGGACGAGGTTCGTGCCCAGCTGGAAGAGCAGGAGTGAACATGAGCGATTCGACCGCTAAGCGCGAGGTCGGCACCCCGCAGGTCAAGCGGGGCATGGCCCAGATGCTCAAGGGCGGCGTCATCATGGACGTCGTCACCCCCGAGCAGGCGAAGATCGCCGAGGACGCGGGTGCCGTGGCCGTCATGGCCCTCGAGCGCGTCCCCGCCGATATTCGCGCCCAGGGTGGCGTGGCACGCATGTCCGACCCCGACCTGATCGAAGGCATCATCGAGGCCGTGTCCATCCCCGTGATGGCCAAGGCCCGCATTGGCCACTTCGTCGAGGCGCAGGTCCTGCAGTCCCTCGGCGTCGATTACATCGACGAGTCTGAGGTTCTGACCCCCGCCGACTACACGCACCACATTGACAAGTGGAACTTCACCGTTCCCTTCGTCTGTGGTGCGACCAACCTCGGTGAGGCGCTGCGCCGCATCAACGAGGGTGCGGCCATGATTCGTTCCAAGGGCGAGGCCGGTACTGGCGACGTCTCCAACGCAACCACGCACATGCGCAAGATTCGCGATGAGATCCGCCACCTGACCTCCCTGCCCGAGGACGAGCTCTACGTCGCGGCCAAGGAACTGCAGGCCCCCTACGAGCTTGTCGCCGAGGTCGCCCGCGAGGGTCGCCTCCCCGTCGTGCTCTTCACAGCCGGCGGCATCGCCACCCCCGCCGACGCCGCCATGATGATGCAGCTGGGCGCCGAGGGCGTCTTCGTGGGTTCCGGCATCTTCAAGTCAGGCGACCCCGCCAAGCGTGCGGCTGCCATCGTCAAGGCCACGACCTTCTACGACGATCCGTCCGTCATCGCCGAGGTCTCCCGTGGCCTGGGCGAGGCCATGGTCGGAATTAACGTCGACGACCTGCCGGTCGATCACCGCCTCGCGGAGCGCGGATGGTGACTATCGGCGTTCTCGCCCTGCAGGGCGACGTCTCAGAGCACGTGCGGGCGCTGGAAAACTCCGGCGCCCGCGCGCTGCTTGTGCGTAGGCTTTCCGAGCTTGACCAGGTCGATGGCCTGGTTATCCCGGGCGGCGAGTCGACCACCATGTCGAACCTGCTGCTCTCCTTCGGACTGTTCGATGCGCTTGACGAGCGCATCGCATCCGGCCTGCCGGTCTACGGGACGTGCGCGGGCATGATTATGCTCGCCTCGTCGATCCTGGACGGCCGTGAGGATCAGCGTTCCTTCGGTGCGCTCGATATGGTTGTGCGGCGTAACGCCTTCGGTCGCCAGGTCGACTCCTACGAGGAGGACCTGGACATTGAGGGGCTCCAGGGCGGCCCTTTCCATGCCGTGTTTATCCGTGCTCCGTGGGTTGAGTCGGTGGGCGAGGGTGTCGAGGTCGTCGCGCGCGCCGGCAACAGTGCTGACGGCCCGATCGTCGCGGTGCGCCGCGGGAACGTGATGGCGACCTCCTTCCATCCCGAGGTGGGTGGGGACGACCGCATCCACGCCATGTTTGTCGACATGGTGGCACGCGACTGATGCGCGTCATGGGCATCGACCCGGGCCTGACGCGCTGCGGCCTCGGCGTCGTCGACGTCGATGCGTCGCGGCGCGCCTCGCTCGTGTATGTCGGTGTGGCCCGCACGGATAAGGACCTGGCGACGCACTTCCGGCTGCGAACGATCGCGGATGCGATCGATAGCGTCATCGAGCGCTACGAGCCCGAGGTTGTCGCCATCGAACGTGTCTTCGCGCAGGACAATCTCCAGTCGGTAACCACGACGATGCAGGTCATGGGCGCGGCAATGACGTGCGTCGGTCGCGCCGGCCTGCCGATGGCCGTTCATACGCCTTCCGAGGTGAAGACTGCCGTCTCCGGTAACGGCAATGCAGACAAAGCGCAGGTGCAGGCGATGGTCGCACGCATCCTCGGCCTTGCCAAGGCTCCCAAGCCCGCGGACGCCGCCGACGCGCTGGCTATTGCGATCACGCACGCATGGCGGGGCACCGGTTTACTCGGTGCCCCGGAGGATTCCTCGGTGGCCGTCTCGATCTCGGGTCGCCTCACCGCGCGCGGCTCGATGACGCCTGCTCAAAAGGCATGGGCCGAAGCCCAGGCCGCGCAACGCCGAACAGGTGCCGTCGATCCGAGGCGCAGGCGCGGCTAGAATCGTACATATGTTCGCCCGCGTGCGCGGGTGACCCGTGAATGAAAGGAACGCAGTGATCTCCATTCTGCGCGGCACAGTCGCGAGCGTTGGCCTCGACCACATCGATATCGTGGTGGGAGGCATCGGCTTCCGCGTGCATGTGACGCCCGCCTTCGCGCAGGGTGCGTCGCGTGATCACGAGATGACGGTGTTTACGTCGATGATCGTGCGCGAAGACTCGATGACGCTCTACGGCTTTGAGTCTGCGGATGAACGCGACGTGTTCACGAAGCTGCTGTCGGTGTCGGGCATCGGTCCGAAGATCGCGCTCGCCGCACTGGCGGTCCTGCGCCCCGACGACCTGCGCCGCGCGGTGCGCGACCAGGACCTCACGGCTCTTCAGCGAATCCCGGGTGTGGGTAAGAAGTCAGCCCAGCGAATGGCGCTGGAGATCGGCGACAAGCTCGGAACGCCGGCAGCCCTGCCGGGCGCGGAAACCGCGGCTGCTCCCGCGCCCACCGAGGATGCCGTGGCCTCCGAGGTCAGCGCCGCGCTGGTCGGCCTCGGATGGTCCGAGGCCCAGGCGGCTAAGGCTATCGAGAAGCTTGCGGGCAGTGGACTCGGCGCCTCCGAGATGCTGCGCGCTGCTCTCGTGACGCTGGGAGGCGGACGTGGCTGATCAGCTGGATTCTGGGTTCGACGTCGATGCGATGCGCATCGTCGCTCCCGACGCCGGGGAACTCGAGCGCGCTGCCGAGGCTGCGCTGCGCCCGAAGAAGCTCTCGGA
>CABKMD010000011.1 GCA_902373435.1 uncultured Actinomyces sp. | reverse complement strand
CCGCAATCCCAACCTAAACCCGGAACTTAAGCACCACGTTCGTGACCGATAGTCCCCCGCCACCGCCCACGGGCACCGCAGCAGGTCCCTCCGGTGCCCTCCACACCAGTCGGTCCTGGTGTACTGACGTGTGGCTTGGCGCGTCGGATCGAAGCTCGGCCAGTCCCTGCCGCCGCCCACGGGTACCGCAGTTTGGCCCGCTGCTTCCTGTGGGCGTCACGGGGGTCTCGCGTGTTGAGTTTTTGGGGTGCTCGCGAGGTGATTGGAATCGCGTTGGTTTGACGACGTTTGTAACATCGGCCGCCCACTGGTCGCCCGGCCAGGCCCCGTGTCTCGAAGTGTTCCCTATCCTCAGTTTCGCATGCAATTCCCTGACACCTGCAGTTCGTCACTTAGTGAAAAGCCCGGAATTTCAATGATTACATTTCAAAGCATGAAGTGTGCGTGGGGGAATTGCATGCGAATTTTCTGGGCAGTGGGCACATTGTTACCTGCTGGTGGCGCAGCTGGAACCCGCGAGCCAAGCGGCCCGTTTGTCTGAAACCGCCATCGCCTTTGCGGGCGGCGGCCGAGCCTCGAATGAAACCGACATCGCCTTTGCGGGTGCGAAATGGGGCGTTTGGGTGCGTTTTTCGGTTGCAGAGGTGATGGTGGTTTCAATGGTCGCGGTTTGGGGGCGAGCAGAGGCGATGGTGGTTTCAATGGTTGCTGTTCAGGGGCGAGCAGTGGTGTTGTTGGTTTCAATGCCGCCATGTTGTCGTGCCTCGTGCGCGATAAAGTTCGCCCTGCGTGGCCTGATGTGTGCGTGAGCGCGAAAAAGTTCGCCCTGCGCGCTCGAAACACCCCGAAATCGGCGTTTTTACGCTTGCTGGGAGAACTTTTTCGCGGAAGAGCCGCTGAAGGGGCTGTGCTGGGCGAGTTTTTTCGCGCTAATCGGCCCTGCGCCCAGGTCTTGTAGGCGACGTGGCGCACGAGGCTGGCTGCGGTGGGGGTTTTGCAGCATTAGAAGCTGGTTGGCGGTGTGTCGCCGGCGTGTCGTACCTCTAGTGACGCCATTTCCCCCGTTTGGTGACGGCCCGGCCGAGCCGAGCGCCGCAAGCGCGCGAGCGCCCTCTCGGCGGACTTCACCCCGGAGGGCGAGCAGGCGTTCTTCGACTACCACCAGCAGCAGAAGGAGAAGGAACATGAGCGCAGCGCTTGACAGGCTGAAGCAGCAGAACGAGCCCGAGCAGTCGCAGCAGCAGCTCGGCAGTCCGGAGACGATGGAGCTGTTGACCTCGATCCTCGCCGCCGTCGAGGCGCAGAACACGAGGATCGCCACGCTGACTGAACAGCAGAAGAAGCTTGCGGGGTTCGTGAAGGTCATGGACGAGGAGACGACGAGGCGGCTGGAGCGGATCATCGCCGCGATGGCAAAGCTGGAGGCGCGACAGCTCTGGTCCGCCGCCGCGATGTGCCTCGTTCTCCTGCCGGTGGCCGTGGTCGTCGCCGGTCTCTGGATGGGCATCGCCGGGCTCATCGCGGGTGTTCAGTGGGTGCAGCGCGTGCGGCAGCCGCGACAACTGGATATAGGTCAGCGGCTACTGTATAGTTCAGTGCATGCTGACTATTGCTTCGCGCCTCGACGTCATGAACCGGCTCGGCCGGGCCATGGCCGACCCGACGCGCTCCCGTATCCTGATGTCCCTGCTTGACGGCCCGAGCCACCCCGCGGTGCTCTCGCGCGAGCTGGGGCTGACCCGCTCGAACGTGTCCAACCACCTAACCTGCCTGCGCGACTGCGGGATCGTGGTCGCCGAGCCCGAGGGCCGCCAGACTCGCTACGAGATCGCCGACCCGCACCTGGCCGCGGCGCTGACGGCACTGGTCGATGTGACCCTCGCCGTGGACGAGAGCGCGCCGTGCATCGACCCGGCCTGCTCGGTGCCGGGCTGCTGCGCCGCGAGCAGTTCGGGGGACGTCTCGTGAGCGCCGCCTGCGGCTGCGACGAGCCGATGACCAGCCCCGCGGACGAGGCAGAGGAGGTAGAGCGCCCGTGGTGGCGTGATCCCGGCCTGGTCGTGCCGATTCTCTCCGGCGTCGCGTTCGGCACTGGCCTGGCGCTGGAGTGGTCGGGGCTGCACATCGCGGCGCTGGTCGCGTTCTGGGCGGGCCTGCTGCTGGGCGCGTACACGTTCGTGCCCGGTGCGATCCGGAATCTCGTTGTGAAGCGCAAGCTCGGGATCGCGCTGCTGATGACGATCAGCGCCGTGGGCGCGGTGATCCTCGGCTACGTGGAGGAGGCTGCCGCGCTCGCGTTCCTGTACTCGATCGCCGAGGCCCTGGAGGACAAGGCGATGGACCGCGCCCGCGGCGGCCTGCGCGCGCTGCTCAAGCTCGTGCCGGAGACCGCGACCGTGCTGCGCGACGGTGCCTCGGTGGAGGTCCCGGCCAAGGAGATCGCCGTCGGCGACGTGCTGCTGGTCCGGCCGGGCGAGCGGGTCGTCACCGACGGGGTCGTCCGCGTCGGACGCTCCAGCCTGGACACGTCCGCGATCACCGGCGAGTCGATCCCGGTCGAGGTCGCACCCGATGACGCGGTCTCGGCGGGGGCGATCAATACCGCCGGAGTGCTGGAGGTCGAGGCGACCGCCCCGGGCACCGACAACTCGCTGACCACGATCGTGGAGCTGGTAGAGCAGGCCCAGGCCGAGAAGGGCGACCGAGCCCGGATCGCTGACCGGATCGCCCGCCCGCTGGTGCCCGGCGTGATGGTCCTCGCCGTCCTCGTCGGTGTGCTCGGGTCCCTACTCGGTGACCCGGAGACCTGGATCACCCGCGCCCTGGTCGTCCTCGTCGCGGCCAGCCCCTGCGCGCTGGCGATCGCGGTGCCCGTCACCGTGGTCTCCGCGATCGGCGCGGCGACCAAGTTCGGCGTTGTCATCAAGAGCGGGGCCGCCTTCGAGCGCCTCGGCGGCATCCGGCACCTGGCCGTGGACAAGACCGGCACTCTGACTCGCAACCGGCCCGAGGTAACCGCCATCGTCGCCGCCCATGGGTTCGACGATGCGCAGGTGCTTGCTTGGGCTGCCGCCGTGGAGCAGCACTCGACGCACCCACTCGCCGCCGCCATCGCCGCCGCGGGCCGGGGAACCCCCGCCGCGCAGGACGTGGCCGAGGAGGCCGGGCACGGCATCGGTGGCCTGGTCGACGGCCGCAGGGTGGCGGTGGGCAGTCCGCGCTGGATCGACGCCGGTCCGCTCAAGGCCCGGGTCGAGGACCTGGAGGCCGAGGGGCAGACCTGCGTGCTCGTCACCGTCGACGGATTCCTGGCCGGGGTGATCGGCGTCCGCGACGAGCTGCGCCCCGAGGTCCCCGAGGTCGTGCGGACCCTGCGTGACCAGGGCGTCGAGGTGAGCATGCTCACCGGCGACAACTCCCGCACCGCTGCTGCGCTGGCGAAGCTGGCCGGGATCGGCGACGTGCACGCCGAGCTGCGTCCCGAGGACAAGGCTCGTATCGTCGCCGGATTCTCGGAGACGTCGCCGACCGCGATGATCGGCGACGGCATCAACGACGCGCCCGCCCTGGCCGGGGCGACCGTGGGCATCGCGATGGGCGCGACCGGCTCCGACGCAGCGATCGAGTCCGCCGACGTCGCCTTCACCGGCCACGACCTCGGCCTCATCCCGCAGGCTCTGCGCCACGCCCGCCGCGGCGGCAGGATCATCAACCAGAACATCGTGCTGTCCTTGGCGATCATCACTGTGCTGCTGCCGCTGGCGATTACCGGCGTGCTCGGCCTGGCAGCGGTCGTCCTCGTGCACGAGGTCGCTGAAGTCGTCGTCATCGCCAACGGACTGCGGGCTGCGCGTGCCCGCAAGCAATAGGTGTTCCGTCCAACGCCATAACTCAGACATGCGCTACGAGAACCCTCTCTATCTCGCCGAGGAGGCCGCAGCCCTGGATCTGATTGCCGACGGCCACACCGCCCTCGACGCTCATCAAGCAGCTGAGCCAGGACCGCGCCCTTGCGGAGGCTGACACCCTCCTCCTGACGATCCCCAACCAGCTCGGATTCGAGGAAAACTGGTCGATTATCCGCAACTTCGTGGAGTACGTGGCCCCCGCGCTTGGGTGGGAGCCGGCGCGTCCGGGCGCCCTCTCGACGGTCAAGTCCTGTCGACTCGGTGGCCCGGTGGTCTGAAACCTCTGTCGCCTTTGCGGGCCGGTGAGGTGGGCCAGTTGAAACCGCCATCGCCTTTGCGGGTGAGAAATGGGCGTTTTTGGTGCAGTTTGCCCGCGCAGAGGTGATGCGGGTTTCAGTGGTCCCTTGTTGGGAGTGTGCAGTGGTGTTGGTGGTTTCAACGTCGCCATGTTGTCGTGTCTCGTGCGCGACATTCGTCGCCCTGCTCGTTCTGGTGTGCATGCGAGCGCGAAATAGTTCGCCCAGCGTGCTCACAATGGCCAAAAATTGGCGTTTGAAGGCGCGCTGGGCGAGTTATTTCGCGGATAGGCCGCCGGAAGCCCCGTACGGGCGAGCATTTTCGCGGGCCAGCAGTCGTAGGACCCCGCCAGGCGAGTTGTGTTGCGCCGCGGTCCAGGCAGCTGGGCCCATCTACTATCACCCTTAACCCTTCAATGTGCAGCTAAACCCTATTGGTGGCATGGTGGGCAGTCTGCCCAGGCCGCCACCTATCGGGTTAACGTGCGCATCAATGGGCCCAGGCGGCCACCCATCGGGTTAGCGTGCGGATTATAGGGCCCACGTGCGCGTGAAAAGGCCCGCGCGCTGACGTGAAACGCCGATATTGGGTCCAGGAAGCCCCGCTATCTCGCATCCCACACGCAATATGGTTGAAGATTCAACCTATCTCTCGTAGGGTGAGCCCATAAAATACTTCGGATTCCTGAGCTTCGGCCACTACTCGAACGGCGGCCGCCACGGCATCACCGCCGCCGAGTCCCTTCACCAGGCGATCGACCTGTCCGTCGCCGCCGATGAACTCGGCGTCAACGGCGCCTTCTTCCGCGTTCACCACTTCGCCCCGCAGGCGGCCGCGCCGATGCCGCTACTCTCCGCCATTGCCTCGCGCACGAAGGCCATCGAGGTCGGCACCGGTGTCATCGACATGCGCTACGAGAACCCCCTCTACCTCGCCGAAGAGGCCGCCGCCCTGGACCTGATCGCGGACGGTCGCACCGCCCTCGGCGTTTCCCGCGGCACCCCCGAGATCGCCAACAAGGGATGGGAATCCTTCGGCTACCACTCCGAGGAGCGAAACGGTGCCGACCTCGCCCGCGCCCACTACGAGCGCTTCCTCGAGGCCATCGACGGCCGCCCCATGGCCGAGGCCGCGCCCCTGCACGAGCAGTACCCGACGCAGCTGAACCCGGGTACGCCCCTGCCGGTCCTCCCGCACTCGCCCGGCCTGCGATCCTGGATCTGGTACGGCGCGGGATCCAACGCCTCGGCGATCCAGGCGGCCCGCGACGGCGTCAACCTCATGAGCTCGACCCTGGTCTTCGAGCACGGGGACAAGCCTTTCGGTGATATCCAGGCCGAGCAGCTGCGCGCCTACCGCCGGGCGTGGGTCGAGGCCGGACACAACTGGGCGCCGCGCGTGTCCGTGTCTCGCTCGATCTTCCCCCTCCTGTCTGAGCGCGACCGCAGCCTGTATGGCCTGAGTGCCTCGGGGGACCAGGTCGGCCACCTCGACTCAGGCATCGCGACTTTCGGGCGCACGTACGCGGCCGACCCCTCGACGCTCATCAAGCAGCTGAGCCAGGACCGCGCCCTTGCGGAGGCTGACACCCTCCTCCTGACGATCCCCAACCAGCTCGGATTCGAGGAAAACTGGTCGATTATCCGCAACTTCGCGGAGTGTGTGGCCCCCGCGCTCGGGTGGGAGCCGGCGCGTCCGGGCGTCCTCCCGACGGGTTACGACATCGACGAGGCCGGGGCCGAGTAGGGGGTCACGCGAGGACCGACTGAACGCGTGAGCGTCAAGCTGGGGTGGGAGCGTCAGGATGCCCCACCCCGGTTTTCCTTTTTGTGTGTGCTGGCCTACACTGATCGAATACTATCCACGCAAGACGATGAGGTCTTCACATAATGGCTCGACGCTCCAAGGGTGCGGTGTCGATCAATCCGCGCTCCGCTCAGAATATGTCCACGCGACCGGCAGATTTCTCAAAGAAGAAGCAATCAGTGAGCCCGGTCAAGGTATTCGGCGCCGTAGCGGCGCTGGCATGCATCGTGACCTGCCTGTTCGTGCAGCTACCCGGCCTGGATGTGGCTGGTACCCGCATGTTCGGCATCTTCCTGGCGGCGATTCTCCTGTGGGTGACGGAGGCGGTGCCGCTCGCGGGCACGGCCGTCCTCGTCATTTTCCTGGAGGTCCTGTTTATTTCGGATCACGCGCTGCTGAGCGTGGGTGAGGGTGCCCCGGCCTACACGAAGTTCTTCGGAGCCCTGGCCAACCCGGTCATCATCCTGTTCCTGGGCGGCTTCATGGTGGCCGACGGCGCCGCCAAGTACAAGCTGGACCGCGCCCTGTCGGCCGTCCTCCTGAAGCCCTTCATGGGCAAGCCGCGCCTGACCGTCATGGGCGTCATGCTGATCACCGCGATCATGAGTATGTTCATGTCGAACACGGCGACCACGGCGACGATGTTCGCCGTCATGATGCCCGTCATCATGGCCCTGCCCGAGGGCAAGGCGCGCACCGGTATTGCTCTGTCGATCCCGGTCGCCGCGAACGTCGGCGGCATGGGCACGCCGGTCGGCACGCCCCCGAACGCGATCGCGCTTGGCGCCCTGGAGAACGCGGGTGTCACGGTGACCTTCCTGCAGTGGATGCTCGCGGCCGTCCCGCTCATGCTCGTGCTCCTGGCCCTGTCCTGGGCGTTCATCGCGTGGCGCTACATCCCCACCGATGCCAAGTTCGACATCGACACGTCGGCGCGCTTCGAGAAGTCGCGCAGCGCGATCATCTTCTACTCGGTGGCGGGTGCGACGATCCTCCTGTGGATGACGGAGTCCCTGCACCATATTTCCTCCAACGTCGTGGGCTTCCTGCCGGTCGTGGTCCTCCTGATGACGAAGGTGATGAGCGGCGATGACCTGCGTGCCCTGGACTGGCCGGTCCTGTGGCTGGTCGCGGGCGGTATCGCGCTGGGCTCGGGCGTGTCCGCCACGGGCCTTGACAAGTGGATGCTCGGCTCGATCCAGTGGGCCTCGATCCCCGGCGTCCTCCTGATCTTCGTGCTGGCCCTCGTGGGTTGGGTGACCTCGAACGTCATTTCACACTCCGCGTCCGCGAACCTCCTGATCCCCATGGGCATGGGACTGGCGGCGACGGTCTCGACGAGCGCCGCCGAGATCGCCATCGTCATTGCGCTGGGCTGCTCGCTCGGCATGTGCCTGCCGATCTCGACCCCGCCGAATGCGATCGCTTACTCGACGGGCACGACCCCAACCCGCGAGATGGCGATCGTCGGCATCGTGGTGGGCGTCGTGGGCATCATCCTCCTGGCGTTCATCGCGCCGCTGACCTGGGGATTCATCGGGGTGATGTGACGTGTCCGGGGACGAGGCCATGGTCGGTTCGGGGGCGGCGCGCCCCCGGCCGGGGCTGGCCCACGGGTGGACGCAGGGGCCCGCGGCGGAGGACGCCTCGGTGCTGGCTCGCACGGACGTGCGAAGCGGCGGGCACCGTGCCGGCTACCCGATTCACATGCTGGTCGTGGGCGACGACTCGCGCTCGATTGCCGCGCCCGTCACGAGGGACTTGGCGCACGCCTTCCCGGGCCTGTGCCTGGACCGCATCGACGGGCTCGACGACCTGTCCGGCTACGAGGCGAGCCTGAAGCCGGGCGACCACGTGCTGATGGGCCTGGTGACCTCCGAGGTCGACGATATCGACGCGCTCATCGACCGTGCGACGACCTTCCCGGCGCTGCAGCGCACGCAGTGGGTGGTGGTGACGGATAAGTCCGAGCACCGCGACCTGGCCCGGTGCATGCAGGTGTGCGCGCTCGCCTCGGTCCTGAAGTCCCCGTGGACGGTTCCACTGCTGGCGGGTCAGGCGTATTCGACGATGGTGCGCTACCTGCGCGGATGCGGATATTTGGACAGGCAGATCCGCTCGCTCATTGCTGATCCGCCGCCTTTCGCCGTGCAGGGCCCGCTCTTGGAGGGCCTGGACCGCGACGAGCACGAGGTCGTCATGGAGCTCCTCGCCGGCGTCGAGCGCGTGCTCGGCCAGCGCCCGCGCCTCGTTGTCCCCGAGGGGACGCAGTTGGTGACCCAGGGTGAGCCGGTGGGCGCCGTCTATCTGGTGCTGGATGGCCAAGTGTCGCTGCACAGGGACTCGCTGCGGGGTGAGGTCCTGGCGCACCTGGCCTCGTCGGGTCCGCTCATCGGCCTTGTGTCGCTGGCCCGCGCGGAGGATGCGTTCTTCACGGGCGAGACGGCGACCGAGGCGACGCTCGTGCGCCTGACGACCGAGCAGCTCCAGATCGTCATTTCCGAGGATCCGTCGATCGGCGCGACGCTGACGGCGCTCGCGATCCGCTCGCTGACGCGTCGCCTCATGCGCGCCGAGGACCTCCACCTCGAGAACGCGATGCTTGCCGAGGACCTTGAGGCCCAGAAGGAGGCCCTGGCCGCTACCCTCGAGGACCTGCGCGCCACCCGCGCCGAGCTGGTCGAACGCGCGCGCTTTGCGATGCTCGGCGAGCTGAGCGCCGGCATCGCCCACGAGCTCAACAACCCGGTGACCGCCCTCGTGCGCGCCGCCAAGCACCTGCACGAGGACGTGGATGCGGCGCTCGCGGCACCGGCCACGGACTCGTCTCGGGAGGCGATGGCCCGCGCGCTCACCGCGCCCCCGCGCTCCACGTCGGTCGAGCGCGCCCTCATGAAGGAGCTCCTGCCCGTCGTCGGCGATCGCACGCTCGCGCGTCGCCTCGTGCGTGCGGGGATCCAGGGGGCGGACGGTGCGCGTGCGCTTGCGCAGATCCCGGGAGGCATCGACGCGTATGAGGCGGGGGCGCGCCTGGGCGGGTCCCTGCGCTCGGTGCTCGCCGCGGGCGATCGCGTCATCGAGCTCACCCAGTCCCTGAAGGGCTACGCGCGCCCGGACGCAGAGGATCTCAAGCCCGTGGACGTGCGCGAGGGCATCGATGATGTCCTGCGGCTGACCGCCCACAGGGTGCGCGGCATCCGCATCGACTGCGACTACGAGGACGTGCCGCCCGTGTACGCGCACCCGGCGAAGCTGCAGCAGGTGTGGACGAACCTCATCGTCAACGCTGCCGAGGCTATCGAGGACGAGACCGCCGACCTGGTCGCCGCCGCCGAGGCCTCGGGTGGCGTGCCAGAGCTGCCCGCCCGCGGCGAGGCCGAGGCTCTCCTCCGCATCACCGTGCGTCCCACGCCTGAGGGCGTGAGCGTCACCATCCACGACAACGGCCCGGGCATCGACCCGGGGATTGTCGACAAGATTATGGAGCCCCACTTCACCACCAAGGCGGGGCGCGTCCGATTCGGCCTGGGCATGGGGATGTCCATCGTCCGAAGCATCATTGCCGATCACGGGGGAACCCTCACGATCGAATCTCACCCGGGATCCACGATCATGCGGATCTCGCTGCCCGCCCAACCACACGAGGAGGAATCATGACCCTGACAATCCTGTCCCTTGAGGACGAAGCAGACGTGCGCGACGCACTCGAGCGCGATCTTGAACAGTTCTGGGACAAGATCCGGCTCGAAGTCGCCGAGGACGTTGACGATGCGTGGGCCGTCATCGACGAGATCGTCGATGACGGGGACGAGCTGGCACTGGTCCTGTCCGATCACCGCCTGCCGGGAAAGTCGGGCGTGGATTTCCTCGTGGAGCTCATGAAGGATGAGCGTTTCGGGGCGACTCGCACGGTGCTGGTCACCGGCCAGGCGGACCAGTCCGACACGATCCGCGCGGTCAACCAGGCGGGCCTGGACTACTACATCGGCAAGCCCTGGAACCCCGAGGAGCTGCGCGCGGTCGTGCGCGACCAGCTCACCGAGTACGTCCTCGAGTCCGACGTGGACCCCCTGCCCTACGTGAGCGTGCTCGACGGCGTGCGCATCATGGAGGCGATCCGCTAAACGGCAGACACAGGGCCGCCGCACAACCAATGACGGTTACGCGGCGGCCCCTGTGTTGCACGTGTACGTCTCAGGTTGTTGGCTCGCATGCCCACAAGGGGAGGGATTGCCAGTTATCGGGCGTGCCCGTTGCTCGCAGGGGAACGATTTCGGTAGCCGGGAAGGTCGCGAGGACTCGAGGAAGGGCGGTCCCTTCTCCCAGATCCATTTCGCGGATGAGGTACTGGATCAGCGTGAGCTGGTCGAAGCACTTGTTTCTCTCTGGAGACAATTGTGTGATGCCCAGGGTATCAGCGTCTTTCGGTAGCTTGACCTTGCGGAGTGTTCGATTGAATAAGCGCCCCTGGTGTGCGCAAATGTTGCGCAGAATTCTAAGGTTTTCGAGCCAAGAATTGACCTGTGATCGAGTCAAATGGAGTGAAGCTGCGACAGTATCTTGGCAATGAATAGGTGCCATCTTGAATAGCAGTGCAAGCTTTCCCCACTCGAGGATGTGCACTGCTACCCATACGGGCAGTTTTCCATTGTATTCATCTCGGTAGTGGCGAATGAAATCTTCCTGCGATCGTTTGAGGCTTTTCTCGTAGGAATATATCCATTTCCTATATTCCTTGGTTTCGTGCTTGTTTTCCTTATCGAAACCTGATGGACCTAACCATGAAGACGCAAGGTGGAGATAGGGATGCTCCTCTCCGAGCGCGTAGCCGATGAGTGCTCGTAATCCTACTTCGATCCGGGAGAGTTCGCGAAAAGTCACCGAACGAAGTTTTTCGTCAAATCTGTAGAGGGAAAGAACCTGTTCTAGCTTCGTATTGGGAGAAAAATGATCAGAGCGCGTCTGTGTTGTGTCATCGTATTGACGAAAGGGGTAATAGTAGCCAGAAAGCCTGTAGTAGCTGATCGTCTCGAGTGTTTGCTTCGCTGTTTTGCTATCGTCAATAGTCATACCCCGTGATCGAAGTAGGTCGATCTGTTGGTCAATAGTCAAAAATGGCTTTTCCATTGTTATGCGCCCTTGCATAGAAGAAAACCGGCCCTGGACCTTGCGGCGGAACCGGTGTTAATGACGATAGTGTACTGTTTATTAGTGCTTTATGTCAATCAGGTATAGTTGTGAGGCGTCTCATAGATGGATTGAATGCGGTCTCACTGCTCGTGCCCGTTGCAAAAGAGAAGACCGGCTCTGGATCCCCGCAGCGGGATAAGAGTCGGTTCTGGTGACTCCATTATAGGCGGCCCTCGTTGCGTCTGTCAGCCCTGCTGCTGGCCCGGGTCGTTGCACATGGTGATGCCCTCGAAGCCGGCGGCACCCAGCACCTGGAAGATCTCGTCGAGGAGGACCATCGGCTCGGCCGTGCCCGCCGCGAACTCGGGGTGACGGATCTCGATGGCGGCCATGCCGCGCGGGTCTGTGACCGGCTCGGTGTCGAACTTCTCCGACAGCAGACGGTTCGCCTCCTCCAGGTCGGCGGGGGAGCCGAACGCCCAGGTCACGGCCTTGTTGCCCGCACCCGTGGGGGTGCGCTGAATGTACATGCGCGTCATGAGGACGTGGCGACCGTGACGGGGGAACGCGTCGCCGACACGCATGAACAGCGCGATGTCGGCCAGGTCCCCTCCCAGCGACGAATCCACGAGCGCGTAGGCGTAGGCGCCGATCCCACGCAGAGTGAGGGCGTCCGCGAGGAGGCCCATGACCTCGTCGCCGAAGGGCTCGTGCTGGAAGTACACGCCCTCGCCGACCTCCGGCGCGTCCGGGCCGAGGAGCGTGATGTCGAAGCCGGCGTCCGCCAGCGCGTCCCGCACGAGCGCAACGTTGTGCTCCGGGAAGGGGTGTAGTGCGGCCGCGTTCGCGGCGATGCGCTCGATAAACACGTAGGTAGAAAAACCAAGCTCAGCCATGCGCTCATTGTAAGCGCGCGGCCAGCCGCTCATGCGACGAGGCCGCGGCCCCCGGATGGTCGGTGACCACGAGGGGAGGCCACGGCCTCGTCAATAACGGAGAGTCAGCGCAGGCACAGGCCCTGCTCGTTGAGGACCTCCATGATGGGGGAGACGTGCGCGCCACCCATGCCGATGGTGGTGGCGACCAGGTGGGAGAAGGACTCGAGGCGCGAGCCCGAGCGCATGTCGTAGTACTCGGTGACCGTGCGGTCGTAGTCGGCCAGCGTCTCGGCGTAGGACTCGATGCGCGGGTACGTGTTCTCCGCGGTCGTGACGGACAGGGGCATGCGCGGCTTCTGGCCGGGTTCCTGGTCCGCGTGGCCAACGAGCAGGCCGACAACCGGGAAGGTCAGCTCCGGAAGCTCCAGCGCCTTCACGGTCGCGCGCGGATCCGCCAGGATCGAGCCGAGGTAGACGGTGCCCAGGCCCATCGACTCGGCGGCCACGACCACGTTCTGCGCGGCCAGCAGTGCGTCCTCGAGGGCCGTGAGGAACAGGTTCATCGAGGACAGGGCCTCCGAGGAGACGCCCTGCTCGGCGCGGATGCGGCTGTTGCGATACAGGTCGGCGACAAAGATAAACAGGTCGCCCTTCGTGCCACCCACGTAGGGCTGGCCGGACGCGGCACCGATCGCCTCGCGCACCGTTGGGTCCGTGATGTGCAGGACCGTGCACGACTGCATGAACGAGGACGTGGCCGTGTGGCGCGCCACATCCATGAGGGTCTCAACCTCGGCGTTGGTGAGAGGCTGATCCTTGTAGGCGCGGATCGTGCGGTGGGCGAGCTGGCTCGCAATCGTCTCGTTTGTCACGCGTTCATTCTACGATTGAGGGTGTGAAGCAGATAGATCCTTTCGGTCCTTTTGCCCTGGCAGCAAACGTTATCCCTATCACCGTCCCCTCCCCGGCCGGCGAGCTGAGTGGCCTGCTGACCGGTCCGAGCACCCCCGCCCTCGTCGACGGCAGTCTCGGGATTTCTGCCGTCTCGGCCCCGGGTGGTGCGGGACGAAGCCGCGCGCTCCTCGTCCCCGGATACACGGGATCCAAGGAAGACTACGCCCCGGTCCTGCCGTTCCTTGGGGAAACGGGCTGGGACGTTCTCGCGTACTCGCAACGAGGCCAGGGCGGGTCCGCCGCACCTGCCGGCCTGGGCGCGTACGGGATGAGCGACTTTGTCGGTGACCTCATCGCCGTCGCCGAGGCATGGGCTGGGACCTCGGGTCGCGTGCACCTCGTGGGCCACTCCTTCGGCGGCATCGTCGCGCGTGCGGCCGTGGTCAAGCGCCCCGACCTCTTCGCCTCCGTCACCCTTTTCTGCTCGGGTCGGTCCGTCTACGACTGGATGAACACCCTGCCGATCCTCGACCCCCTGCCAACGGGCCCCGGCGCGCGCCAGCAGGTGCTGCGCACCTACTTCCCCGACATGAACTTCGATGAACCCGGCGTCGGATGGGCGGAATTCCAACGCGTTCGCGCGCTGGACACGGCCTCGGAAAACCTGGTGGGCATCGCCCGCATCCTCTCCCAGCTGCGACCCAACACCCCGGCGCTCGCTGCCACGGGCGTGCCCGTGCACGTGCTGTACGGGGGCCAGGATGAGATCTGGCCGCCGTCGTGGTACGCGGAGGAGGCCGCCGACCTGGGGGCCCGCGAGAGCATCATCCGAGGGGGCACGCACAGCCCGCAGCTGCAGTTCCCGCACCAGTGGGCGGAGTTTGCCAGCTCGTACTGGGCGGACGTTGAGGCGGGGGTGCTGGTCTGGTCCATGTGACGTGAGACGCTGTGACATCGTCCTAAAACGGGCCTTGTGATGCGTATCTATGAGGATGGATGCTTAGTATTGTGTGTATGAACAAGCGTTCCATCCTTACTGCAGTGCTGGCTCTCGGCCTGGGCATCACCGCCCTTACCGGCTGCGCCACCGATTCCGATTCCGCTCACTCCTACGTGACCCCGAAGGACGTCAAGACGGTCGAGCGTCCCATCGCTCAGATCGACGACAGCGGGATCAAGGTCCCCGAGAAGCGCGACCTGAAGGTCAAGCTGGCCGACTCCGACAAGGCCACCAAGTGGAAGATCGAGGTCTCTGACCCGACCGCCCTCGAGGTCGGCAAGTCCGAGAAGAACATCGTCACCCTGCACCCGCTGCGTGCGCTGGGCGAGGACGATGACCCGGTGACCGTGAGCCTGACCGATCCGGATGGCATCACCACCGACTTCAAGGTGACCATCACCGAGGGTGCCAACTGATTTCATACTGACAACGCTGTGGGCCCAGGATCCGTCGATCCTGGGCCCTGTGCGTTATCCGTCTGCGCCACGGCTACTTACAAAGCGTTAATGAATTCCCGCAGAGCGCGTAGCGGCAGCATGAGGTGGTTGTCTGCCCCCGGGCAGGGAACAAACTGTGAGCACTGGTTGAGGTAGAACTTACGTGCCTGGTCATTTGCGCAGTGGACCAGAAGGGCCGCGAATCCAACCTCATCGCTGAGCTTGTAGGCTCGCAAGAGAGCGTCCTTGAGGAGCGCTGCACCGATGCCGTTTCCCTGTGCGCGCTGATCGACGGCAAGCCGCGCGAGGAGAAGAATGGGACATGGCTCCGGGCGCCGACCGGGTTTGAGGGCATCTGGGAGTTTGCTGCGTTCTACTGCTCCCATAGACAGGGCGTAAAAACCAAGCGTCTCTGGTTCCTGCCTCGTGACGAAAACACGAGTGTTACCTTCTCGATGGTTTTGCCACGCAAATCGGTGGAACCAATCGTCTATCTCTGCGTGACCCGATTGAAACTGCGAACGGTCGTCCTCGTGCTTAAGGAGTCGAGGCTCTTGCAACACTGTTACATACATCAGTGCTCGGGCTCGCTTGAGGCGTTCAGATCGATGTGGGTGCCGAAGGGTGATGGGCGATCAAAGAGCTTTCGCAGCTGGGGGTCGTCCGTCGGCGGAGCCTCAAGGATTTCTTCGAAGCGGGCGTGGTCCTCTTCATTCAGGATAAAGAGGCGCTGGTCTGCGAGGCGGCGCTGGGCTTCCAGTGTTGCAGCGGAGAGAACGAAATCGCTGATGCTACGGGTGTCCTGTTCGGCCGCTCGACGAATGAGTGCATCCTGTTCTTTGGTGAGGCGCAGGTCCAGGCGCTGTGTCTTTGTGGTGCTCATTAGATTCTCTCTTTCATTCGTACGGTGTTTATCCGTACATATGGTCACCGTAGCATGTGTGTTGTGGCAGTGCTACGCCATGCCTCTACGTAGGACGTGATGTGTGAGGCGCACAAAAGGGGAGGGTGGGGCCAGCTATTAGCTGGCCCCACCCTCCCCGACGGCCACTTGGTCAGTGCAGGATGCGTGCCAGGAAGTCCCTGGTGGCCTGCTCGCGAGGGTTGTCGATGACCTGCTCGGGCGGGCCCTGCTCGACGATCTGTCCGTTTTGCAGGAACACGACGCGGTCGGCCGCCTGGCGGGCGAAGCTGATCTCGTGTGTCGCCATGAGGATGGTCGAGCCCTGCGCCTTGATCTCGCGCACGAGGTCGAGGACCTCGCCCACGAGCACCGGGTCCAGCGCCGCCGTGATCTCGTCCAGTAGGAGCAGTTCCGGGTGCGTGGCGAGTGCGCGTGCGATGGCGACGCGCTGCTGCTGGCCACCCGACAGGCGATCCGGGTACTCCTTCGCCTTGTCCTTCAAGCCGATGCGGTCCAACAGCTCCATGCCGCGCTCGTGCGCGCGATCCTTCTCCCAGCCGTGCACCTTGCGTGCGGCCAGGGTCACGTTGTCGAGCACCGACATGTGCGGGAACAGGTTGTAGTGCTGGAACACCACGCCGATGCGCGCGCGGATCCGATCCGCGTTCGCGCGCGGGTCCGTAATGTCCTCGCCAGCCAGGAAGATCTGGCCGTCGTCCACACGCTCCAGCAGGTTCGCGCAACGCAGCAGCGTCGACTTACCCGAGCCCGACGCGCCCAGGAGGACCACGACCTCGTGCGCCGCGACGTCCAGGTCCAGGCCGCGCAGGACGACGTTATCGCCGAAGCACTTGACGACGCCGACGGCGCGCAGGACCGGGGTGTTGTTGTCCGAGGTGGGGGAGTCCTCGTTCATCGTGGGAACCGACATTAGACGGCACCTCCCATTTGCTCGCGCTTACGCAGTCGGGCCGTGTACCAGTCCGACAGGCGAATGAAGGGGAACGACAAGATGATGAACAGCAGACCGGCGACAACGTAGGACGTCATGTTGTAGGTCTTGGCCTGGACCATCTGTGCGGAACGGATCGCGTCGACCGCGCCCAGGACCGAGATCAGGCCGACGTCCTTCTGCATGGAAATGAAGTCGTTCATGAGGGCGGGCGTGACCTTGCGGATCGCCTGCGGCACGATGATCATCCGCAGCGTCTGACCGTGGGACAGGCCTAGCGAGCGTGCCGCGTAACGCTGGGAGGGGTGCACGGAGTCCAGGCCCGCGCGCAGCACCTCGGCGACGTACGAGGAGTATGTGAGGATCAGCGCGACCGTTCCCAGGAACGCGGTTGAGATGCGCGTCGTCGGGTTGAGCGCGGGGATGCCGAAGCCGATCAGGTAGAGAACGACGAGGAAGGGCACGCCTCGGAAAATGTCCGTGTACGCGGCCGCCAGGAAGCGGATCGCGAAGAACACGGGACCGGCCAGCGTGCGCGCGGCCGCCAGCAAGGTTGCGAACACGGCGACGCCCAGCACCGCGATCAGCAGGATCCGGATGTTGAGCCACAGGCCGGAGAGGACCTGGGGGAAGGCCTCGACGAAGTACTTGCCGTTGAAGAAGGTGTTGCGGGTGGCCTCCCACCCGTCGGAGTTGACGACCACGGCGATGAGGATTCCCGCGATCACGACCGTGGAGGCCAGGGAGACGAGAATCGACCGGACCGTCTGCTTGCGCCGATAAGCGCGACGGCCACGCTCCACCGCCGAAACGGTGAGCGTGGCCGCTGCGTTAGTCGAGTAGTCACTCATGAGTGTGGGGCCTCACTTGAGGGTGGGCACGTTCTGTGCCTCGCTCAGCCACTTTTCCTCCAGCTCAGCAAGCTTGCCGGACTCGGCCAGGCGATCGACCGCGGCGGAGACCGTGGGGGTCAGCTTGGAGCCCTTGGGGAGGACGATGCCGTACTCCTCGCCGCCCGTCGTGTCGTCGAACTGGCCGATGATGACGCCGTCATCGATCTGCGCGGAAACCATGTAGAACGCGGTCGGTAGGTCCACGACGATCGCGTCCACGCGCCCCGTCTGGAGGGCCAGGACCGTGTCGTCGGAGGAGTTGAACATCTGCAGCTTCTGGGTCAGTCCGGCCTCCAGGTGATCGGAGGCGAACTGCTGCGACGTCGTGCCGGCCTGGACGCCGATCAGCACGTCCTTGAGGTCAGCGATGGACTTCGCGTCGGCGGCCGGGGTGCCAGCCTTGGTGATGATCGCCGAGGTGGTCGTGTAGTACGGGGACGTGAAGTCGACGGCGTTCTTGCGCTCGTCGGTAATAGAGAACTGCTGAATGTTCAGGTCCCAGTCCTTGGCGCCGGGGGTGATCGACGCGTCGAAGGTGGCGCGCACCCACTGGACGTTGTCGGCGCTGTAGCCGAGTTCCTCGGCCAGAGCATAGATGACGGCCGACTCGTAGCCCTTGCCCGAGGCCGGATCGTTGTCCAGGATCCACGGTGAGTAGGCGGGATCGGAGGTGGCGACGGTGAGCTTGCCTTCCGTCACGGTCGGCAGCGCGCCGGGGCCGTAGGTCTGCTCGGCGTCGGCGGAAGAAGAGGAGCTCGTGCCGCCCGTGCAGGCGGCCAGGCCGAGGGCCGCGACGGCGGCGACGGCAGCGAGGGAACGGAGAGAGCGGCGCATGGGGCCTCCCGGTAGCGTGGGGTGATCCCGCCGCGACGGCGGGTCTGACTCGATGAGCGTATAGGCGCGCCGCGCAATGCGCTGGCGTCGTTTCGCTGCACGAAACAATGGAACGAGGCCTGGGTTGGGAAAACGTTGGAATCGTTGGGGTTTCGTGGGGTTGGGGGATGGGACACAGTGCCGTGTGGGCATGCGAAAAGGCCGGGCCACATCGGCCCGGCCTTCCCGTCAGGTCACTTCTGGAACTTGTCCTTCAGATCGGAGACGACCTCGGTCGCCTTGTCCTTGGCCTTCTCGGGACCCTCTTCAGCCTGCTTCTTCAGATCTTCCAGACCTATGTTTACTCCTTGGAATGAGACGCCCGTCTTGGTCGAGCGGATTCGCTCACCCTATACCCGAACGTCGGTGCTCGCGTGTTCAAGGCGTCCAGCGGCGCGGTCTTTCCCTGAGCGTCCTTAGGCCCCCTCGGCGAGCTTCCAGTCGTCGAAGGTGAACTCGGGGGAGACGACGCAGGTGGCCAGCGCGTAGTCGCCGCGGGCGAAGGTGCGCTGCCAGGTGCCGGCTCTCACGAGGATCTGCACGGGGTTGCTCGCGTCGGAGGCCTGCGCTCCGGCCGGAGAGCCCAGCGTGACGATGCGCGGGTCGGCCGAGGGGGCGTCTCCGCTGCCTCCCAGGTGCACTTCGAGGGCTCCGGGCCCCGACCAGATCCACAGTTCGTCGGAGTGTACGAGGTGCCAGCGGGCCTCCTCGTCGCGGTCGAGGAGGAAGATGATCGCGGAGGCGCTGTGGCGGCTCCCACGCGGCGTGTCCACGCGGGCGGGCGCGGTCCACGTGCGGCGGTAGTAGCCGCCCTCGGGGTGGGGCGCGAGGCCCATGGCATCAATTAGCGGGGATACGTCGGTCATGCGAAGCTCCAAACGAAGGGAAAGGGAGGGTGAGCGAAAGGGAAACGAAGGGGTCAGTGCGAGGCCGAGTAGCGTACGCGCCCGGACACGACGGTTTCGACGACGCGACCGGCGCCGTGGCGGGCGACGGTGTCGATGGTCTCCACGATCGAGGTGACGGGCACGTCGACGACGCACATGTCGGCGACCGCGCCCGACTGGAGTTGACCGAGGCGGTCGGGGCCGGTCGCCAGGCCCATCGCGGTGGCGCCCCCCAGGGTCGCGGCCTGCAGGAGGCGGCGAGCCAGGTCCTGGTCCTCGTAGCCCTGGGATCGCGCCAGGTCGAAGAGGAGTGCGACGTCCTCGAGCAGGTCGAGGGAGGGGGAGGAGGACAGCGAGTCTGTGCCGACCGCGATCATGTTGCCCTCGGCGAGGTAGGCGCCGACGGGCGGCGCGTCCAGGCCGATCACCCGGTTCGAGCGCGGGCACAGCGCCACGGCCGTCTGGCGGGCGCGCAGTCGCCGGCGGTCATCGGCACGCATGTACACGCCGTGGGCGACGTGGCAGTCGGGTCCGAGGACGCCCAGCTGATCGACGAACTGCGTCGAGGAGAAGCCGCCTCCGCGCGAGCGCATCGCCGTGAACGACGAGGAGTGCCCGCTCTTCCACAGGTCGGCCAGTGCCGTCGTGCGCGTCTCGGACCATTCGGCCTCGGAGTGGGACTCGCCCAGGTGGATGTGGATGCGCATGCCGCGACGCCTGGCCATGTCCGGCAGATCCAGCAGTGGCTCGGCGTCGAGGGAGTAGGGGGCGTGCGGGGAGATGCCCACGGCCGGAGGGGTCGGCATCGCGTCCAGGGACGCGGAGACCTCGCGTTCGCCTCGGGCTCGCCACTCCTCGTTCGACCAGCTCATGACCTCCCAGTAGGCGACGCCGTGCAGTCCGGCGTCGTGCAGTGCGGAGGCCGCAGCTGCGTCCGTCACCACGTCGGCGGCGGCGGTCGTGCCGCTGGCCAGGAGCAGGCGCGCGCCCGCGGCCGCGTCGCCTCCCCAGTCCAGGCCGCCCGCGTCGTAGACCTCGTCGAAGGCGCGCGCCCAGTCGTCAAAACCGCGGTACTGCCCCGCGCCCACGGAGGCCATGCCCGTGTACTGCAGGTGCGTGTGCGCATTGACGAGGCCGGGGAGCAGCACGCCGTCAAAGTGGCGTTCGGTGAAGGAAAGGCCGCGCTGCGTGAGCGTTTCGATCACCCAGTCGCGCGCTCCCACGTGTTCGATGCGCCCGTCGCGCACGGCGACAGCGCCGTCGACGATTGAGGGGGCGGTGATCGGGATGACCATGCCGGCGGACCAGACGACCACGTCGCTCATGGGGGGCCTTTCAGTGGGGGACGCTGACTAACAGTGTAGAAGTGGGGCGGGCGCACCCGCCCGCCGGTGGACGTGAGCTGCGACTATGACAGGGACAGGGCGGCCAGCGCCGCCGCGGCCACCGTGTCGTCGGCCTCGCGCGGCAGGTCGTGCAGGCCGGGAGCCAGCTCGCCTTCGTGGGTGAGGAGCTCGCGCAGGGACGCCAGTTGTACGCTGAAGCTCATGTCCATGATCTCGATGGGATTTCCCTCGCCCGCCGTGTAGTTGATGCCCTCCCCGCGCTCGAGGACCCGCAGCGTCTTGCCGGAGGGGCTGGTCAGGGTCTGCACGTGGGGATCGCCCGACTCGGCCATGACCCAGGAGGCGGCCACTGCCTCGTCGATGGACACCTCCCCGTCGACGCCGCCCGCGACCGTGACGATCGCACCGTCGGGTGCCGCCTCCAGCGCGCTCAGCGGGATCGTCGAGCGTTCGCCCGTCGCGGAGATTAGCATGCCGGCGCTGGGGGTGGCCTCTTCCAGCGAGGCCACGGCGAACCCGTCCATCGATGCCTGGAGGGCACGCACGGGATCCAGCTCCACGACGGTCACTCGGGCGCCGAGCGCCGCGCCGAAGCGCGCGCAGCCGTGCCCCACGTCGCCGTAGCCGATGACGACGACGCTCATCTCCGCCACGGGCGCGCCCACGCCGCGCGGGTCGATCAGGTCGAGGATCGTCGTCCAGCACGACTGACCCGTCCCGTAGGCGTTGTCAAACAGGGTCTTGGATCGCGCGTCGTTCGAGGCCAGGACCGGAATGTGCAGGTCGAAAGAACGCAGGGGGCGCAGCCCCGAGGTGGTCTCCTCCGCCGCGCCGACCAGCGCGTCCAGGACGCCGGGGCAGTGGTCCGTCTCGTGAGCCAGGCGGATCAGGTGGGAGCCGTCGTCCAGGAGGAATTCGCTGCGCTGGGCCAAAAACTCGCGCGCGAGCTCCCACTCGCGCTCGCGGGAGGCACTCGAGTCCGCGAACACGGGGATGCCGGCGTCGCGCAGGCGGGCCGCGACGTCCTCGCGGGTTTCGGACGCCCAACCGAAGACGATCACCCGCGCCCCCGCCTCGGAGAGCATGAGGGCCAGGGCCGCAGTCTTGGGTTCGAGGACGAGGGACAACCCCACGCGTCGGCCCGCCAACAGGGGTGCCAGTGCGCGTGCCGCCGCCTCGGTGACAGGCATGTGGGCGCGCGCCCACTCGATGCGCCCCTCGTCACCCGGGCCCGTGATGGCGCGCCCGTCGGGGGCGACGACGGCGCGGAAGACGCCGCCGGGCGCCAGGACCGTGATTGCCCCGGGCCTCGGCACCGCGTCCTCCTCGAGTGTGAAGACCACCGGGGGTGAGGCCGGGGTGCCCTCGGCGTCTGCCAGCGGGCACACGTGGGCGCCGAAGGCGCGCATCAGGGCGGCGAGCGTCGGGTCGTCCGTCGCGAAGGAACGCCCCGCGATGAGCATGTTCGTAGCCCGCGCGTAGGCGCGTAGCAGCAGCTGGGCGGCGAGGGGATCCAGGGCGCGGTTCATGCCTCAAACGTAGCAACTGTCGCGTCGATGTCGGGGATGAGCCAGGGGGTGACCAGGGTGGACCCTCATAGAAACGCGCGAGGCTGCGGGCCTATCGTTCACACATGACACACGACACGGCGGGCCTGGTGACCCGAGCACTGACGAAGACATACATGCGTGGGAACACGCCCGTCCACGCCCTGGCTGGCGTCGACCTGACCCTCCCGCAGGGCACGCAGGTGGCGATCATGGGCCCCTCGGGCTCCGGTAAGACCACGCTCCTGCACTGCCTGGCTGGCGTGCTGCGCCCCAGCTCAGGGTCCATCACCCTGGACGGTGAAGAGATGACGACCATGTCGGAGCGCGCGCTCTCCGACTTGCGCCTGCGTCGCTTCGGCTTTGTGTTCCAGGACGGCCAGCTTCTGCCCGAGCTGCCCACGGAAGAGAACATCGCGATGCCCCTCATGCTGGCGGGCACGCCCAAATCGCAGGCTATCGCTCGCGCACGTGAGATCCTGACGAGCCTCGGCCTTGACGGCGCCGGCCCCTACCGGCCCGGTCAGCTGTCGGGCGGACAGGCCCAGCGCGTCGCGATCGGCCGCGCGCTCGCCACTAATCCCTCGGTGATTTTCGCGGATGAGCCCACGGGGGCCCTCGACCAGGCGACCGGGGGCGAGGTCATGTCCCTCCTGACGAGCGCCTGCGCCTCCACGGGCGCTTCCCTCGTCCTCGTCACCCACGACCCGGCTGTTGCTGCGCGCCTGCCGCACACGATCCACGTGCGCGACGGCCGCATCTCCCTCGAGGCCCGAGGCAGTGGAGCCCCCAACCAGGGGGTGGCCCGATGAGCGCGGTACGCACCGCCGCCGGAGCGCTCCTGCGCTCGCGCGACCGGGCGACGAGTGTCCTCACGGTCGCCGCCTTTGCCCTGCCGCACGCCTTCCTGCTCGCGGTGACGGGCGGCGTCATGGCCTTCGGGTCGCGTGCAGCCGTGGCCGCCACCTCCGCCACGGCCGACGACCCCTCAAGCCTCGACGGGATGGCGTCCTTCTACGTGATCCTCGCGTACTTCGCGGCCACCCTGCTCATCGTCCCCATCATCTCGATGGGCGCGGCGGCCGCGCGCCTGGGCATGAGTAGGCGCGAGCGCGACCTCGCGGTCCTACGCCTCGTCGGCCTCGCGCCGGGAAAGACGAAGCTCGCCTGCATCCTCGAGACCTGCGTGTTCGCGGCCGTCGGCGTTGTCGTCGGCTCGATCCTGTACGCGGTCACGCTGCCCGCGTGGGGCGCCTTGTCCTTCCAGGGCCGCCCGATGGGGGTCAGCGAGATGTGGGTGGGGGTCGTTGCCCTCCTCGTCGAGGGGCTCGCCATGATCCTCCTGGCCGCCCTGTCCTCGTGGCTGGCCATGCGCACAGTCGCAATCACACCCCTGGGCGTCGCGCGCCGTACACAGGCGGGCCGGGTGAGCGCGGTCGGCCCCGTCCTTGGCCTGGTCCTCCTCGTGGTGTGGCTGAGCGTCGGCACGGCTGCGATGAACCTGGGAACAGCGATCGGCATGGCCGTGTTCATGGGCTTCATGGGCGCGATCTTCCTGATCGTCAACCTGGTGGGCGTCTGGTCGATCAGCCTCATGGGGCGCACCATGGCCCGCGCCTCGCGCAGCCCTCAGATGATGGTGGCCGGACGCCGAATGGCCGACGACCCACGGGCCGTGTGGCGCTCCTTCGGGGCGGTGGCCCTCGTCGGGTTCCTCGTGGGCATCATGTACCCGGCCTCCTCCGCGATCTCGATGAGCGGGGATGCGACCGACGAGGTTGCGCTCATAGTCGTCGGCGATATCAACAGGGGCATGCTGCTGACATTCGCGATCACCCTCGCCCTGGGCGCAGTGTCGACCGCGGTCAACCAGTCGATTCGCGTCCTCGACTCTGCCGATCAGGTGCGCGCCCTGTCCTACATGGGGTCCCCGCGCGGCTTCATGAACCGTAGTCGTCGCCTCGAGGTCGCGATCCCCGCGTTCGTCATGATCGTCGGCTCGATGCTGCTCGGCATGGTGTTCATGTCGCCGATGCTCGCCGCCAATGGGGCCAGAGGAGTCTTCGTGGCCCTCGGCTCCGCGCTCGCGGGCGTTCTTCTTATCGTCGTCGCCTCCGAGGCGACCGTCCCGCTGCGTCGCCGCATCCTCGCGAGCGTGCGCGAGGGACGAGAGTAACCCTCTTCAGCGTTGACGCATGTCCTGGCCCCGGCCTCGTCCCCCTATCGACGAGGCCGGGGCCGACCCGTGTTGCCCGGATAATCTCGAACGTAAAAACGTGTGACCCTCGCCTCACTGGTGCTAGGATTGCTCCATTCACAACGAAAAGTCTATGGAGACACCGTGTACCGCTCGCCGTCCCAGTACTCGCACGCGGAGGGGGTCGGTGGGGCCGCGCGAGGAGCGCAGGTCACTAGGCCAGCCGCGCGTCGTCGGTGCCCCGCGCCGCCCTCATACCCGCCCGCCGTGCGCCCACAGACGCGCCTTGCTCTCGATGAGAAGATTTTCTCCCTGTCGGCCTCGACGAGATGCCCACTGTCCATGGGGGCCAGTCGCTTCCCGCGCCCCCGGTCAGGCACAATGGACCCATGATGACCCCCACTGACCCCGCGCGTTACGCGGGCACCGACCTACGCCTGGCTGCCGTCGACATGGACGGCACCCTCCTGGACGATGACAAGAACTTCCCGCCCGGCATGGACGAGCTGCTCGACCAGATGGACGCGCGCGGCGTCACCTTTGCGCCCGCGTCCGGGCGCCAGGTGTGGACCCTCATCGACATGTTTCCCGGGTGCCCCGGCATGACCGTCATCGGCGAAAACGGCGGCATCGTCATGCGCGACGGTGTCGAGGTCTCCTCCAGCCCCCTCGACGTCCCCACCATGCGTGAGGCAGTCCGCCTCGTGCGTGAAGCCACCTCGGGTCCGGACGGAATCGACGGCGGCCTGGTCATGTGCGGCAAGCAATTCGCCTACGTCGAGCGCACCGACGACCGCTTCGTCGACGGCGTTCTGCCCTACTATCACCGCACCAAGCGCGTGGATGATCAGATCGCCATCATCGACGGTATCGAGGCCGGCGAGATCGACGACGCGATCGTCAAGCTCGCGGTCTACGTGATTGGGCCGGTCCAGGCGCTCGCGGAGGCGACGCTCGCGCGATTCGCCGACACGCACCAGTACGCGGTGTCGGGTGCGAACTGGGCGGACCTGCAGATCCGAGGCGTCGACAAGGGCAGCGCCGTGCGCGACCTGCAGCGCTTCCTCGGGGTCACGCGCTCTCAGACCGCCGTCTTCGGCGACGCGGGTAACGACCTGTCGATGATGAGCGAGGGTGACCTGTCCTTCGCGATGGCCAACGCTTCCGCGGACGTGGTTGAGGCTGCGCGTTTCGTGGCGCCCTCCAATAACGAGGCCGGGGTCGCCCAGGTGTTGCGCGCTCTCCTCGCGTGAGTGTCCGTTGCGCCGGTAGGAACTTACCGTTAATCTCAATTCTTGAAAGACATGTCGGCAAGGAGGGTGTGGGGTTCTTCATAGCCTCGTTGTGTGGGCGGTGGTGCGCGATCCGCTTGCGCGCAGAGGGATCGTCGCCGCATGTCGGTGCAACAGAGGAGGACTTGATGAGCACGCCTTACCGTCAGCAGCCTGCGGGGCAACCCGCAGGTATCGATGTCTCCTCGCGTTAGTTGGTTGCCCCTTGGTGCCGGTATCGCCGGCTGGGTGATTATCGGCCTGACTGTGCTGCTCATGTGGTTGTCGATACTCGCAACCAAATCCGACCCGGATCCCACGGGCAAGGAAGTCATCGGATTTTACCCGCTCTTTGCTACGGTGTTCTTGATGCCCGTGAACCTGGTCGGTGGGGTCATTGGGCTGGTGCGCGCGGGGGACAAGATCAAGAAGTGGAAGCTGAACTGGCTCGGAATCGTCCTGAACGCGAGCCCGTATGTCATCTTCTTCGTCGCCATGGCCGTGTTGCCGCTGATTCCGTCGTAGCCTTTGATGAGAATGTCGAAGCTCCTCGTCATCAGGCGATGATCGTCGCCGCGTAAAGCGTCGAGTGTCGTACAAGCTGGCGGGCTTCTTGTCTGGCCGGGAGTAAAGCTCGGGGCCGCGACGCAGCGCGTCGCGGCCCCGAAGCACAAGCCTCAGAAGGTGAGAATCACTCGCCCGCCTCGAAGGTGGCCTTCTCAGCCTCGGTGTCCGGGACGAAGGAATCCGTGTCCAGATCCGCCCAGTACTCCTCGGCCCACGGGTCCTCGATCGGCTGTGAACGCTTCCACAGGATGTAGCCAGCACCGGCGACGGCGCCGACGAGGGCCGTCAGGCCGAAAGCACGCAGCACGCGGCACTTGCGGCGCTTGCGAATGGGGGTTGCGAGGGCGGCAGCCGAAGCCTCGGAAGCGCGACGAGCGCGCTCCGACAGTGAACCGCGAGCCGACAGCGCGGCACCCGCCTGGTCGACGGCGAGGGAAGCGCGGGGCAGGTAGTCATCCACGAGGTGCTCGCGAGCGTTCTCGATCGCCGGAACGGCCTGCGCGGCGGCAGCCTGCGCACGAGCGGCAGCGTTCTCGATCGCGGGGGTCGCGTGCTCAATCGCGGAATGCAGCGCGGCCTGGGCGCGAGGCGCGGCCCAGTCGACGCCCTGGCCAGCCAGATCGGCGGCCCGCACGGCAACCTTGCCGGCGTAAATGGCAGCGGCGTCGCGAAGCTGCTGAGACGATGCGCGCAGCTTCTCTGCATCGAAAGTCGACGAAGTAACCATGATGTCTCCGATTCTGTCCACAATAAACAGGGGCGCGGACGCGCCACTCACTCCTATTGTGCAACACCGGGCTGTGATCTGCAGCCCACCGGCTCGCGCGAGGTGCGTGACGGACAGGAAACACCCAGGAAAAGATGCGACCATTACAGTCATGAAAGCTATTCTTCACACTTCCGCCGGCGACATCACCGTCGAACTGTTCCCCAACCACGCCCCCAACACGGTCAACAACTTCGTGACCCTGGCCAAGGGTGAGCGCGAATGGGTCGACCCCTCGACCGGCCAGAAGACCTCCCGTCCCCTCTACGACGGCACCATCTTCCATCGCGTCATCCCCGGCTTCATGATCCAGGGCGGCGACCCCCTCGGCACCGGCACCGGCGGCCCCGGCTACCAGTTCAACGATGAGATCCACCCCGAGCTGAACTTCAACGACCCCTACCTGCTCGCCATGGCCAACGCCGGCAAGCGCATGGGCAAGGGCACCAACGGCTCGCAGTTCTTCATCACTGTGGCCCCCACCCCGTGGCTGCTCGGCAACCACACCATCTTCGGTAAGGTCACCGACGAGGAGTCCAAGCGCGTCGTCGACGCCATCGCCACCACCCCCACGGGCGCGAACGATCGCCCCGTGACGGAGCAGGTCATCAACTCCATCGAGATCGTCGACTGACCCTCTCCCCTCATCATCGACGAGGCCGGGGCCGTCCCCGCTGCACAGTGCAGTGATCGGGAATGCGTGCCCCGGCCTCGTCCCTTACCCCCGCCGAAAGGGAAGTTATGAGCATGCCGAGCTACGGCCAGCGCTCTGACCCGCGCGCCGCCCCCGACTGCCCGCGCCACCCGGGCGTGCGCAGCGTCGACTACTGCAAGCGCTGCAACCGACCCATGTGCGTGGACTGCGCGATCCCCACCGAGGTCCGCTCAATCTGCGTGGACTGCACGTCCTCGAAGAAGCGGTGGATGGGTTCCGCCTCGCGCGCGGCCGCGGCCGGCGCGCCGGTCGTCACCTACGTGATGATGGCGATCTGCGTCCTCATGTACGTTGTGACCCTGTTGGCGCCCGACACGAAGCTCGACCTGGCGCTCGTGCCCGCGACCCTCATGTCGCACCCGTGGACTGTCCTCACTGGCGCGTTCCTGCACGGCGGGATCATGCACATCCTGTTCAACATGCTCTCCCTGTACTGGGTGGGGCGTGCCATCGAACCTGTCCTGGGCCGGTGGCGCTTCCTGGCCCTCTACCTGGTGAGCGCGTTGGGCGGCTCTGCCTTCATCATCGCCTGGTGCCTCATTCAGCCCTCCGCGCTGTTTGTGAGCACGGTGGGTGCGTCGGGCGCCGTCTTCGGACTCTTCGGAGCCGTGTTCGTCCTCCAGCGCCTGGGTGGCTCCGACACGACCGCCATTCTGACGCTGCTCGGCATCAACCTCGTCTACGGCTTCGTGGTCAGCGGCATCTCCTGGCAGGGCCACATCGGCGGGGCGATCGCCGGCGTGGGCGCCACGTGGGTGTTGGTGCGCATGGCTCGCCCGCGCGCAGGTGTCACGCAGGTGCAACAGCATCGGCGTGAAACGCTCGTCGCGCTCAGCATGATCGCGGGGATGCTCGTGCTCAACGCCCTCGCGTTCCGCGTCCTGTACGAGGTCTACGGCGCGTGACGGGTCAGCAGCCGACTGGCGCATGGCATCTAAGGATGACCTAATATAGGAAGGGTCCGGCAAATAGTGCCGGACCCTTCCTCATACGCCCACAGGAGAGACCATGACCAGCCCCTGGGACCTGTACGACCAGCTCATCGACGAGATCCCCGCCGACATCACCGTCACCCAGATCCTCACTGACGGCAAATGGCGCCGCGTCGCCTCCAGCGAAGACGGCGTCGGCATGGCCTTCGGCATGAACGTCCAATCC
>CABKMD010000010.1 GCA_902373435.1 uncultured Actinomyces sp. | reverse complement strand
AGGTTTCAGATTGAGGCGTTCAAGAGCATTTTGTCTGGAATCGACGAGATCCAAGAAAACTCTCGGCGTTCTCTTGACGCCCACGCCGTTACGCACGACAAGCTCGATATACTCTCATCTAAGTTCGCGGAGATGGCAGATCGCGAGAACAAGCCGAGCCGCGTATTTTTCGGTAGTCGGCCGGAGGTGGTGGCAGGCGATCGTTGCATCGAGCGTGACGAGCGGAAACACCTGAACGCGCTGATCGTCGATCCAACAAAACGACGCACGGTTTTGGTCGGCATGCGCGGCTGCGGAAAGACACAGCTAGCATCAGCGTTGGCTCAACAATGCGAAGAAGCAAACTGGAGTCTCGTCGCATGGGTGAATGCAGGTTCGCCAGAGTCCCTGAGAAGCGGGCTAGTCGAGCTTGCTAAGGAATTGAAAATCGACACGAGCGACCAACCGACTCAGGACCAGATCATCCGCCGCTGCTTCGACTATATGAAGTCGGTAGATCCCGCCGACAGGCTCATGATCTTTGACAATGTTGAGAACATCGATAACCTTCGCGGACTTGTACCGAGCGGCGACGGCCTGCGGGTTGTCGCAACGACGACGAATAACACCGGCTGGAAACAACAAGACTGGAATACAATCAAGGTCGGGGTGTTCGATCACAATGAGTCGATTGACTACCTCCTCACGGTCACAAAGTCCGACGATCACGACACCGCGGATGCATTAGCCGAGCAGCTGGGCGACTTACCTCTTGCTATTGCCCAGGCCGCAGCAACCGCACGTCACAAAAACCTGCCACTGCGCCGGTATCTCAAGCAACTAGATTCGCAAAAGGGACACGCCATTGACCCGGTGCCTGGAGATGACTACACGGACGACGTTGCCATGGCACTGTGGATGGCCTTCGGAGTGGCCATCGATGGTCTGGAAGGCGGCAGGAAGGAGTTGGCTCGACGCCAGCTGGGTGCGCTCGCACTACTGGCGGAATCCGGTGTCCCCACACGGTGGCTTGACCCCACCGTTGAGCAGCTGGATGACGACGAGTCTCCTAACACTCAGCGGGACACGGACGAGGACGCACATGACGCACTGACAGAGCTCATTAGCCGATCCATCGTCCAACAGTCAGCAGACGGATCGACGACCCGGCTTCACCGCCTCCAGGCACAGGTGCTGCGCAATTCCTGGAACAACAACGAACTAGACGACGCATGTGCAGCGGCTACGGGTCTGCTGGGCAGTGTAAACATCAGCAGATACCCTAGCAACGACACGAAAGCGCGCCGACAAGAAGCCCTCGACCTAGTCGACCAGCTTCGTTCGATTGGTACGCAGGAGCATTCCCAGGTTCTTTTCAAGTTCCCGCATACTTCCGAGGCTCTCTTCCGGGCATTCTCACACGCGAGTGATCTCGGGCTTCCTTACGAGGCTCTGACCCTCGACGTTGCCGTGGACGCTCTTGAGGGCCTGCTGGGCCCAGATCACCCCGACACCCTCACCGCGCGCAACAACCTCGCATACGCTTACGAGTCGGCGGGCCGCCTCACCGAGGCCATCACCCTATACGAGCAGGTCACCAAAGACTGTGCACGTATCCTAGGAGAAGACCACCCGCTCACCAAAACGGTACGCGAGAACCTCGAGGCAGCCCGGCGGGAGTTTGCAGAGCAGGAAGAGACCTCACACACCGAGGAGCGCGAGGAGGAGCACTGACGCGCGTCTCACGCAGTGCTCGCAGCAAGCACTGCGGGGCCGGAAGCACTTGCTTCCGGCCCCTGCCGTTTTGTGGGCCCTACCGGGCTCGAACCGATGACCTTCTGGGTGTAAACCAGACGCTCTAGCCAACTGAGCTAAAGGCCCCACGCACGCGCCAATCTACCAGAACAGGCACGCACGGTCACATCCGAGGCCGAGGGTCGACACAGGACAGCGCTGGGCCGCCCGGGCCTCGTCGATGAAAACTAGCGGCGAGAACGCGGACGCGCGGTCAAGCGCACGCCCGCCCAGTTATCTCCCAGGGCCGTCGAGGTCGTTGCATGGAGGCCCGCGATCTCCGCGGCTTCCTCCACGTCGCCGACTCGAACTGAATTGGGGCGCCCCGGCTTGGGGATCAGCACCCAAATCAGGCCACCGTCATCCAGGTTCGACATCGCATCCACGAGCACGTCCGCGAGGTCCTCTTCCTCGGCGTCGTCCGCACGCCACCAGACGATCGCGCCGTCCACGACGTCCGCGTAATCGACGTCGACGAGAGGCTGACCCGTCTCCCTTTCAATCGTCTCGCGCACAGCCTGATCTACGTCGTCATCGACGTAGAACTCCTGCACGATCGCATCGGACGCAAAACCCAGGCTCACCGCCATCACGCAGCACCGCCCGTCAACGAGCTGGCGCTCAGTGTCATATCAACGTTCACGCCTTCATCCTAGGGCATTGAAGCTACTGGAATGCAAGGGATAGACCACGAAAAAAGACCCCTGCAATCACTCCCCCGCCTGAGCTGCGGATTCATTCGGCGCGGAACGCCTACCAACCGGTGATACGCATGTCATAGTAGATATGCACGGCAAACACTCGCCAAGCCACCCCAATAGTGGGACAATGGTCCCGATATGTGCGGTGTCGCCAGAGGACACCGCACACACAGGCTGCGCAAGCAGCACCGAGTCAAGCGAGAAGGTACACCGTGAGCCAACTCCACGAGTCCCACCCCGTCGTCAACGGCCTGATCCCTCAGATTCCCGACAACGATCCCCAGGAGACCGCCGAATGGGTTGAGTCCCTGTCCGGGCTCATCAACGAAAAGGGCGGCCCCCGCGCACGCTACATCCTGCTGCACATGCTGGACGAAGCGCGCCGCAACGGCGTTCAGCTCCCCCAGGAATACACGACCCCCTACGTCAACACCATCCCCGTTGACCAGGAGCCGTACTTCCCCGGCGACGAAGCCATGGAGCGCGAATACCGCCGCTGGATCCGCTGGAACGCCGCCGTCCAGGTGACGCGCGCCCAGCGCCCCGGCGTCAAGGTCGGCGGCCACATCTCATCCTACGCCTCGGTTGCCACCCTCTACGAGGTCGGCCTCAACCACTTCTTCCGCGGCAAGGACCAACCCGGCGGCGGCGACCACGTTTTCTTCCAGGGACACGCATCCCCCGGCCCCTACGCCCGCGCCTTCCTCGAAGGCCGCCTGTCCGAAGAGCAGATGGACGGCTTCCGCCAGCAGGTCTCCACGGAGCACGGCCTGCCCTCGTACCCGCACCCGCGCCAGCTCGACCACTTCTGGGAGTTCCCCACGGTCTCGCTCGGCCTCGGTCCCGCAGAGGCCATCTACCAGGCCTGGTTCGACCGCTACCTGCACATGAACGGCATCAAGGACACGTCGCAGCAGCACACCTGGGCCTTCCTCGGTGACGGTGAGATGGACGAGCCCGAGTCTCGCGGTATGCTCCAGCTCGCCGCCCAGCAGCGCCTGGACAACCTGACCTTCGTCATCAACTGCAACCTGCAGCGTCTCGACGGCCCGGTGCGTGGCAATGGCAAGATCATCCAGGAGCTCGAGGCCTTCTTCAAGGGTGCCGGCTGGAACGTCATCAAGGTCATCTGGGGCCGCGGCTGGGACCAGCTGCTCGCCGCCGACAAGGACGACGCCCTCGTCCACGTCATGAACGAGACCCTGGACGGCGACTACCAGACCTTCCGCGCGAACGACGGTGCCTACGTGCGCGAGCACTTCTTCGGGCGCGACCCGCGCACCAAGGAAATGGTCAAGAACTGGACCGACGAGCAGCTCTGGGAGCTTAAGCGCGGCGGCCACGACTACCGCAAGGTCTACGCCGCCTACAAGGCCGCCATGGACCACACCGGCCAGCCGACCGTCATCCTCGCGCACACAATTAAGGGCTACGCCCTGGGCACGCACTTCGCCGGCCGTAACTCGACGCACCAGATGAAGAAGCTGACGCTCGAGGACGCCAAGCAGCTGCGCGATCGCCTGCAGATCCCGATCACGGACGAGGAACTCGAGCGCGATCCCTACATGCCCCCGTACTACATGCCGCCGGCCGACCACCCAGCCCTGCAGTACATGAAGGAGCGTCGCGAGATCCTCGGCGGTTGGGTGCCCGAGCGCCGCGCCGATCGAGCGCCCAAGCTCCCCGCCCTGCCCACGCGCCCCTTCGAGGCGCTCTCGAAGGGCTCTGGCAAGCTCGAGGTTGCCACGACCATGGCTCTCGTGCGCCTCATCAAGGACCTGCTCAAGGACAAGGAGGTCGGCAAGTACTTCGTGCCGATCATCCCCGACGAGGCCCGTACCTTCGGCCTGGACGCGATCTTCCCCTCGGCGAAGATCTTCAATACGACCGGCCAGTCCTACACGCCCGTCGACGCGGATATGATGCTGTCCTACCGTGAGTCCGAGCAGGGCCGCATCCTGCATACGGGCATCACCGAGGCCGGTTCCGCCGCCGCCTTCCAGGTCGTCGGCACGGCGTACGCCACGCACGACCTGCCGATGGTGCCGATCTACATCTTCTACTCGATGTTTGGCTTCCAACGCACCGGCGACCAGTTCTGGGCCGCGGGTGACCAGATGACCAAGGGCTTCGTCGTCGGTGCGACCGCCGGTCGCACCACGCTCACCGGCGAGGGCTTGCAGCACATGGACGGCCACTCGCCGGTGCTGGCTGCCACCAATCACGCGTTCGTCTCCTACGACCCGGCCTACGCCTATGAAATCCGCTACATCATGGCGGATGGCCTGCAGCGCATGTACGGCGACGCTGGCGGCCGCGATCCGAACGTCATGTACTACATCACCGTCTACAACGAGCCGATCCACCAGCCGGCCGAGCCGGAGAACGTGGACGTCGACGGCATCGTCAAGGGCATCTACAACCTCGATGAGCACCAGAACTTCGGCGGCCCGAAGGCTCAGCTGCTCGCCTCCGGCGTAGGCGTGCCGTGGGCGCGCGAGGCACGCGAGCTGCTGGCCCGCGACTGGGGCGTGGACGCCGCCGTGTGGTCCGTGACCTCGTGGAACGAGCTACGCCGCGACGGCCTGGACGCCGAGGAGCACAACTTCCTGCACCCCACCGAGCCACGCCGCACCCCCTACGTGTCAACGAAGCTCGCAGGTCGCGAGGGTCCGTTCGTGGCCTCCTCCGACTTTGACCGCATGCTGCCCGACCAGATCCGTCAGTGGATCCCCGGCGACTACCACGTGCTCGGCGCGGATGGCTTCGGCTTCTCCGACACCCGTCGCGCCGCCCGCCGCTGGTACCACATCGACGCCGAGTCGATGGTCGTGCGCACGCTCGCCGCTCTGGCCGACAAGGGTCAGGTTGACCCGTCCGTCGTCCAGCAGGCGATCGAGAAGTACGACCTGTTCAATTACTCAATCCAGGGTAACGACCACGCTGGCGAGGAGTGATCGTCGCTAGGCCCGCGCTCCTCCATCGCGGCGCCCAGCGGTCATGAGAACGAGGTCGGGGATCCCCACGCGGGGTCCCCGACCTCGTCGTTTGTGCCAATCGGTGGGATAGGTGCTGCCTGCCACCTGTCGCCGGCACACAATGGATGCATGCACGTTCCCTACGAAACAGAGAAGTTCTACTACGGCTTTCCGGTCTACATCCTCGCTTACCCGGACGAAGCCGTCGGCGTCGGCATCACGACGGGTTCGTCCTCGTATTCACTGGGACAGATGGTCATGATCGGCTGCGACTCCACCACGCACGCTGCCCACTCGATCAAGCGCTCCGGCGTCTGCTCCCTCAATCTGTTTGGTGCCGAGGCCATGGGTCTTTTTGAGTACGCCGGAACAGTCTCGGGCGGCGACAAGCTCAGCCACGCACAGCTGGTATCGAGCGACCACGACGGCATCCCCGTGCTCGACGGCTCCCAGATGAGCCTGCTGTGCCGCGTCCTGGAAGCCACGGACGACGGCACCTACACGCACTTTCGCTGCGCGATCACCGGGCGCCTGGTCGACTCCGCGCTCATCGACGAACGCTGCCGCTTCCGCTACGAGGAGCTGCGCACCGTAGAGTACGTGGGCGATGCGCGCAGGCGCATCTACCGCTACTTCTCCGACCGAGTGGAGGGATTCGGCACCTTCGTGCGCTCGTTCAAGGAATCCCTCCTCCCCTAGCGACGCCAAGCACAACAAAGGCCGGGGATCCACACAGGGTCCCCGGCCTCGTCGTGTGAGGGCGTCATACGTTCACTCTTCCTCGATGCCCGCGTACTTCGGATGCGCGAGGTTCTCCGGCGAGAGGATACGCTCGACCTCTTCCTCCGACAGTAGCTCCATGTCGTGGATGACTTCGCGGACGGTCTTACCCTCGGCTGCGGCACGCTTACCCACGACATCTCCCAGGTGGTGGCCAATCACGTCGTTGAAGTACGTGACGATGCCGATCGAGTTCTCCACGTAGCCTCGGCACACTTCTTCGTTAGCCGTGATGCCGGTGATGCAGCGCTCGCGCAGCGTATCGCATGCGTTGACAAGCAGGTTGATGGACTCGATGAGCGCCTGGGCAATCACGGGCTCCATGACGTTGAGCTGAAGCTGGCCGGCCTCGGCCGCCATGGTGACGGTCTGGTCGTTGCCGATAACCTTGAAGCACACCTGGTTGACGACCTCGGGGATCACGGGATTGACCTTGGCGGGCATGATCGACGAGCCCGCCGCCATCTTCGGCAGGTTGATCTCGTTGAGGCCGGCGCGGGGGCCGGAAGCCAGCAAACGCAGGTCGTTGCAGACCTTGGAGAGCTTGACGGCGCTGCGCTTGATCGTGGCGTGCATGGACACGTACGCGCCTGTATCCGACGTGGCCTCGAGGAGATCCGGGGAGCCAACGACGCGCGCACCCGTGATGCGGCGCAGGTGGCGCACGACGACCTGCTGGTAGCCTTCCGGGGTGTTCAGGCCGGTGCCGATGGCGGTGGCACCCAGGTTGGTCTCCAGGAGCAGCTCAGCGTTGTTGACGAGGCGCTCATCCTCCTCGCGCAGCGTGTGCGCGAAGGCGGAGAACTCGCTGCCCAGCGACATGGGGACGGCGTCCTGCAGCTGCGTGCGGCCCATCGTGAGGATATGGCGGAACTCTGCGCCCTTCTCGTCGAAGGAATCGGCGAGCTCATCGATAGCCTTGCGCAGGCGGTTCACCTTGCGCCACAGGGCAATGCGGAAGGCCGTCGGGTAGGCGTCGTTCGTCGACTGGGAGCGGTTAACGTGATCGTTGGGGTTGATGATGTCATAGCGACCCTTCTCCTCCCCCAGAATCTCAAGCGCCAGGTTCGCGATGACCTCGTTCGCGTTCATGTTAACGGAGGTACCGGCACCGCCCTGGAACTGGTCGACGGGGAACTGATCCATGCAGCGGCCGTTCTCGATGATCTCGTCGCAGGCGGCGATGATCGCCTCGGCCTTGGACGGCTTCATGGCCTTGAGCTGCATGTTGGCCATGGCGCACGCCTTCTTCACCTGCGCAAATGCGCGGATGAGCTCGGGTGCCTCATTGATCGTGCGACCCGAGATCTGATAGTTCTCGATTGCTCGCAGCGTGTGGATGCCCCAGTACGCGTCGTCGGGTACTTCGCGGGTGCCGAGCAGATCTTCTTCGGTGCGGGTCAACGTTGTTCCTTCCGTCTGTTCGCCTGCCGGTTGATTCCGACAGGTGCGCCTCCATGGTAGGCCCTGTAGACCCGGAACTCCGGCTCTTTACAAACATTGGAAGCGTCGTTGAAGCTTCGCTGACAAGGTCTTTCGCTAGTGATTGGACGCGGCGTCAGAAACGTCTTCAAGCAGGTCCGCGAGCGTCATCCACTGCTCCACCGAAGCGTCGTTCAGCGCCACCTTCGCCTCGCGCTCCACGCGCGCGACGACCGCGTAAAGGGAGACGTCGTCCATGTCCAGATCGCCGCGCAGCGTCAATTCTCCGCGCGCTCTAGCGGGGTCCAGCTGCGCCTCGTCGAGGACAGCCTCCATCGCGGCCTCACGCACGCGGTCCTGGGCGGTCTCGACCGTGCTCTCGGACGAGGCCGGGGCAGCCCCGGGCGCCTCGTCGCGGGCCTCGGGGTCGACCAGCTGCGCTAAGCCTGCACGCAGCTGGTCTCCGAGCAGGTCGGCGATAGAGCCCATCAGCCGACCCGGTTGTTCAGCCAACGCACGGGTGCGCCTGCACCTGCGTGGCGGAAGGATTCAAGTTCGTCGTCCCAGGCCTGGCCGAGTGCCAGGTCGAGGCCCTCGCGCAGCTCTTCGTACGTCGTAGCGGACTCAAGCGCCGCACGGATGCGATCCTCGGGCACGACGACGTTGCCGATCGTGTCCATCTGCGAGTGGAAGATACCCAGGGAGGGTGTGTGGCACCAGCGACCGCCGTCGCTCGAGGCCGTGGCCTCCTCGGTGACCTCGTAACGAAGGTGCTCCCAGCCGCGCAGAGCGGACGCCAAACGGGCGCCCGAGCCGATCGGTCCGACCCACGAGAACTCGCAGCGAACCATGCCCGGCGCCGCTTCCTGGTCCGACCATTGGAGGTGAACCTCCTGGCCGAGCGCGGTGCCCAGCGCCCACTCGATGTGCGGGCACAGAGCGGGCGGTGTTGAGTGCACGAAAAGTACACCGCGGGTGTATGACCCTCTCATTGTTCCTCCTGTTGGCTTTGTCAGGATCGTCTTCCCCTACGTCCTCAACTGCCGCGAGTCGCAATGATCTGCACCGAGACGGCGCGCGATGTGATTACAGGATAGTCGAACGCGCCGGGGAATGCATTCCATTCCCCGGCGCGTCCACGCCTACACAAGGCCAGATACTCAGAAGCCAGCGTTGCGGATGTCGCGCAGCGCCTTCTTACGAGTCGCGCGATCCAGACGGTCGATGTAGATGTGGCCGTCGAGGTGGTCGCACTCGTGCTGGATGCATCGTGCCATGAGCTCCTCGCCCTCGACGACAACCTTCTTGCCATCCAGATCTGTGCCCTCGCAGCGCGCGTACCAGGCGCGCTCGGTCGGGTACCACAGCTCGGGGACCGACAGGCAGCCCTCGTCGCCGTCCTGGTACTCATCCTCGCTCAGCGCGACGATGCGGGGGTTGAGCACGTAGCCGATCTCGCCGTCGATATTCCAGGAGAAAGCACGCAGGCTGACGCCGATCTGGTTGGCGGCCAGGCCGGCGCGGCCGTCCATGTCGACGCCCTCGAGCAGGTCCTCGACAAGAGCCTTCACGTTCGGCGTGATCTCCGTGATCGGATCGCAGACGGTGCGCAGAACGGGGTCACCGATGATGCGGATGGGACGAATAGCCATGTCACTCCCCCTTCAGTGCTGCGCCGTGGAGCTCGCGCAGGCGCGCGACAGCTTCTTCGACGGGCACGACGATGGTCTCACCGGTGGCGCGCACTCGGATCTCCACCTCACCGTCGCCCAGCGACCGGCCGACGACCAGGCCGAAGGGCACGCCCACGAGCTCGTAGTCCTTGAATTTCACACCGGCGCTCACCTTACGGCGATCGTCGACGAGAACGTCGAGGCCGGCCGCGTCGAGCTGCTCGCCCAGCGACTGAGCGGTTTCGAAGACCTCGTCGCCCTTGCCGGTGGCCAGCACGTGCACGTCGAAGGGAGCAATCTGCGCGGGCCAGCTCAGGCCCTTGTCGTCACAATTCGCCTCGGCCAGCGCCGCCATCACGCGGGTGACGCCAATGCCGTACGACCCCATGGTGACGACCTGGGTCTTGCCGTTCTCGTCGAGGACGGTCAGGCCCAGGGCCTTGGCGTACTTGCGGCCCAGCTGGAAGATGTGGCCGATCTCGATGCCGCGCTCCAAGTGGAGGGGGCCCGAACCGTCGGGAGCCAGATCCCCCTCGCGGACCTCAGCAGCCTCAATCGTGCCGTCGGCCGTGAAGTCGCGGCCCATGACCAGGTTGAGGACGTGACGCTGCTCGGCGTTCGCGCCCGCCACCCAGGCGGTGCCCTCGACGACGCGCGGGTCCACCAGGTAGCGCACGGAACCGGAGAGATTGCCATCCTCGTCCACGACGCGCTTGGGTGAGTTGGGGCCAAGCACCGTGGGGCCGATGTAGCCGCGCACCAGCTCGGGGTGCGGCACGAAGTCGGACTCCGACGCCATGTCGACCTCAGCGGGGGCCACGGAGGCCTCCAGGCGCTTCATGTCGACGTCGCGGTCGCCGGGCACGCCCACGACGAGGAGCTCGCGTTCTCCGTCCGGGTGCGTCAGCGTCACGACGACGTTCTTCAGCGTGTCGGCGGCGGTCCACGGGCGATCATCGCGCGGGTACTGCTCGTTGAGCAGATCGACGAGTGACTCGATCGTCGGAGCGTCGGGGGTGGGAACCTCAACCGGAGCGGGAACGCCAGACGCATCGACGACCTCGGGAACGGGTGTCGTCACGGCCTCGGCGTTGGCGGCGTATCCACCCGGGGACGCCACGAAGGTGTCCTCGCCGATCGGCGAGGGGTGCAGGAATTCCTCGGAGCGCGAGCCGCCCATCGCGCCGCTCATCGCGGAGACGATGACGTAGCGCAGGCCCAGGCGCTGGAAGATGCGCTCGTAGGTGTCACGCTCGGCCTGGTAGGAGGCATTCAGGCCCTCGTCGTCAATGTCGAAGGAGTAGGCGTCTTTCATGACAAACTCGCGGCCGCGGATCAGGCCGGCGCGCGGGCGAGCCTCGTCACGGTACTTCGTCTGAATCTGGTACAGCGTGACGGGCAGGTCCTTGTACGAGGAGTACATGTCCTTCACCAGCAGGGTGAACATTTCCTCGTGCGTAGGGGCAAGCAGGTAGTCCCCACCCTTACGATCGTTGAGCTTGAACAGCGTCGGGCCGTACTCCTCCCAGCGGTTCGTCGCCTTGTAGGGTTCGGCGGGAATCAGGCCGGGGAAGTGGACTTCCTGAGCGCCCATCGCGTCCATCTCCTCGCGGACGATGTCCTCAATCTTGCGCAGAGTGCGCAGGCCGAGGGGCAGCCACGTGTAGATGCCGGGGGCAGAGCGGCGAATGTAGCCGGCACGCACCAGAAGCTTGTGCGAATTGACCTCGGCGTCCGCCGGGTCTTCACGCAGGGTTCGCAGGAAGAAAGTCGAGAGATTTCGGAGCATGCTCCAAGAGTACGGCACGCAAAGGCCTTGGGGCCACCGGCACAGCCGTGGAGCCCCTCATCAGGGAGTCGGTCAAGCCCTCAGATCACCGCGCGTGCGCCAAGCTCACGCTCACGGGCACCCGGGTGCGACGCGTAGTAGCGGCGAGCCATCCAGCCCGGGTAGGCCCACTCGGGAAGACCACCCAGGTACAGGGCACGCACGGCAACGCCCACCATCGCAGCAAGAATGAGCGCGATGAGCGTGCAGGGGCCTGCCGCATCGAAGCCGGAGGCCTCGCGGGCCATCAGGTCCCCCGTCAGGAACCACAGGAGGGAGAGAAAAGGCATGAGGGGCCACACAACAGCGGACATCTCGCCAGCCGCATTGCCTCCACCGATCTCCAGGCGCACTGCCATACGGCGGGCGCTCGCGCCAAAACCGAGCCACGCCCACGCCCACACGGATGCGATGACGACACCGACCAGTGCGATAACGGCGGTGGAGTGTGCGACCATGCGTCCCCCTTCGGACAATGCAACATCCCCGTTGGCGTTGCGTACAGGGCGATACTACAACACCAACGGGGAGTAATGTCCAACCGAAACGGCGGGAAAGAGACTAATCAGGCATCAACGAGTCCGCCGACACACGCATCGCGCAGATCACGCAGCATCGACAGCGACGAGGCCGACTCGGCTGCGACGCCTGCCCACGCAAGCACAAGGTCCCGTCCCTGCGCCTCGTGGCGTTCACGGATGTGCAGGAGCGTGCGCGAGGGCGAGAGGGGTAGCAGGGCGATGACGCACGTGCCCGAGGCCTCGGCTCCTTCGGGGGCCGCCGGCGGCGCGACGCGCATGAGAATGTGGTCCTCGTCCACGATGTCGATGATCGTAGACTCGTCCTCCGGCTCGAACACGTGGCCGAGCACGTCCCACACGACGGACGCGGGCGCGTCGATCGCGATGCCACGATCAACCAGGACGTTGGCTCCGGGCAGAATCAGGTCGCCCGGGAGCGACACGTCCGCCTGGGACGCCGTCAGGCCGATGCGACGGGGAAAGCCGGTGGCCGCAACGGCGCAGGCACCGGCGACGAGAGACAGACAGGCAAGAGTGCGGATACGCATGTGATGCTCCTTGAGAAAACTCAGAAGTCGATGCCCGGGAGCTTGACGTCCGGGGCAGTAATCGGCGCGACCTCTACGCGGCCGGAACCGGGCTCCAGGCCGAGTTCCTCAGCGAGGGCGTTCGCACGGCGAATCAAGGTCTCAACGATCTGATCCTCGGGAACGGTCTCGACGACCTCGCCTCGAATAAAGATCTGTCCCTTGCCGTTGCCGGAAGCGACACCCAAGTCGGCCTCGCGCGCCTCGCCCGGGCCGTTGACGACACAGCCCATCACAGCCACGCGCAGCGGGACCGTCAGGTCCTTCAGCCCCTCAGTCACGTTCTCAGCAAGCGTCCACACGTCCACCTGCGCGCGGCCACACGATGGACAGGAGACGATCTCAAGGGTTTTCTCGCGCAACCCCATGAACTCCAGCATCTTCGTGCCCACCTTGATCTCCTCGACCGGAGGGGCGGACAGAGAGACACGGATCGTATCACCGATGCCCTCGGCCAGGAGCACCGAGAAAGCGGAGACGGACTTAATGGTGCCCTGGAAGGCGGGACCGGCCTCGGTAACACCGAGGTGCAGGGGCCAGTCCCCCGCTTCGGAGAGCATCCGGTAGGCCTGGATCATGGTGAGCACGTCGTGGTGCTTCACCGAGATCTTGAAGTCGTGGAAGTCGTTCTCCTCGAACAGGGAGGCTTCCCAGATCGCGGACTCGACGAGGGCCTCGGGCGTGGCGCGGCCGTACTTCTTCAGCAGTCGAGGATCGAGCGATCCGGCGTTCACGCCGATGCGCAGAGAGACGCCGTGGTCGGATGCCGCCTTGCAGATATCCTTCACCTGGTCATCGAACTTACGGATGTTGCCCGGGTTCACGCGCACCGCGCCGCAGCCGGCCTCGATTGCCTGAAACACGTACTTCGGCTTGAAGTGGATGTCGGCGATCACCGGGATGCGCGACTGCTTGGCGATGATCGGCAGCGCGTCCGCGTCCTTATCCGTCGGGCAGGCGACGCGAACGATGTCGCAGCCGGCGGCCGTCAGCTCGGCAATCTGCTGGAGCGTCGCACCGATGTCGTGCGTCTTCGTCGTCGTCATGGACTGGACGGAGATTCGAGCGCCACCGCCCACCGGAACGTCGCCCACCATGATGCGACGCGTCTGCTTGCGCGGGAACGGCGACGCCGCAACTTCGGGCATACCAAGATTGATTTCACTCACCGTGTCATTATCGCGCACAGTGGCCTTCCTTCCCACACGGACCACGAACGCGTGGTCAGAGTCGCTTTTAGGGGCAGATGTGTGTGATGTGCCCGCGCTCAGCCGAGCGACACCGGCTTCACGATGTCAGCGACGATTAAAATGACGCTCATTGCGACGAGCAGGCCGCCGACAACCCAGGTAACGGGAACGAGGCGAGCCGTGTCCGCCGGGCCAGGATCCTCCGCCCCGCGCACACGCGCAACCAATCGGCGCACGCCCTCGTAGATCGCGCCGAGAATGTGTCCACCGTCCAGTGGCGGCAACGGGATCAGGTTAAAGACGAAGAGCGCCATGTTGAGCGAGGCCAGGAGGCTGAGCAGTACGGCGACAACCTGACGCGTGTCACGCAGGCCCAGCGCCTGCGAATCACCCGTCACCTCACCGGCCAGGCGACCCACGCCCACGACCGACAGGACGCCCGAAGAGTCACGCTTTTCGTCGGTAAACAAGGAGCCACCAACCTGCCACACAGCCTGGGGTAGCCGGGTCACAACCGCCGCCGTCCCTGTGAACATCTGCCAGTTTGCCGCTGCCACATCAGCAGGCGACGCAGACACATACTCGTACCCCGCGGTCACACCCACTATGCGGGCACCCTGGGAGCCCGTCACCGGAGAGACCGTCACATCCACGGTGCTGCCGTCGCGCATCACCGTCAGCACGGCAAACTCCCCCTCCTGGGTGGCCCCGACCATGCGCTGCAGCTGCGCGAAGGTGGCAACCGGCTGCCCATTCCACGCAACGACCGTGTCCCCGGGACGAACCCCGGCCTCATACGCGGGAGAAGCGACCTCACCGGAAGCACTCGTGATCGTGGCCGGGACGTCCGCAATCGTGCGCGAGGCCGTGGGAGCACCGATGCCGATCATCGTCACCGCCGACAACACGATGCAGATCAGCAGATTCATGAGCGGGCCACCGAGCATGACCGCGATCTTCTTCGGCGCGCTCAGGCGGTAGAAAGCGCGGGCCTCCTGGCCCTCGGGAATCTCCTCAGCCGAGGCCTCACGAGCCTCCTGGGCGAGCGTCGGCTTCCCGCCACGCCCCACGGTTCGCGTGCCCGGTCGGGCCGGCGCGTACATTCCGACGATCTTCACGTAACCGCCGAGCAAAATAGCTCGCAGCGCGTACGTCGTGTCGCCGATCTTCTTCTTCCACAGCGCCGGTCCAAAACCCACCGCGTAATCGGGGACCAGCACCCCGAACTTCTTCGCGGGGAGCATATGCCCCACCTCATGCAGGGCGACCGACGCCAATATTCCGATAACGACAACGACGATACCGACGATTGAGCCCACGCTCACATATCCTTCCATTGGCCGGCGCGAACGAGTTCGCGCGCACGCTGATCAGCCCAGCGCTGTGCGGCCACAATGTCGTCCAACGAGGGGTCAGCAACACCCTCGTGCTCATGCACAACGCTCGAGACCGTATCCACGATCGCAAGCCACGGCACCTCCCCCGCGATAAACGCATCGACCAGCACCTCGTTCGCAGCGTTGAGGACTGCGGGGTGCGTCGCCGAGGCCGCGACCGCAAAGCGAGCGAGGTTCACAGCAGGGAAGGTCTCGTTATCCACCGGCTCAAACGTCCACTCGGACGCGCTCGCCCAGGTCAGCGGCTTCTCAACGTCCTGGAGGCGCTCGGGCCACGTCAAGCCGAGCGCGATCGGTAGGCGCATGTCCGGCGGCGACGCCTGAAGCGTCGTCGCACCGTCACACCACGTGACCATGGAATGCACGATGGATTGAGGGTGAACAGTCGCGACGATGTGCTCGGGTGCCACATCGAACAGCAGGTGAGCCTCGATCAGTTCCAAACCTTTATTGATCAGGGTCGAGGAGTTGATCGTGACGACGGGGCCCATCTGCCACGTGGGATGCGCCAACGCCTGCTCGGCGCGCACGCCGCGCAGCTCCTCACGCCTCCGACCGCGGAACGGGCCTCCCGAAGCAGTGAGAACGAGGTCAGCGACCTCGGACCGGCTGGAGACGACCGGAGAGGTCAGACCGCGTTCGTGCACGCCCGAGGCCAACGCCTGGGCGATCGCGGAGTGCTCGGAATCCACCGGAACAATCTGGCCGGGAAAACGCATCGCGTTCTTCACCAGCGCACCGCCGACGACCAGCGACTCCTTATTCGCTAGCGCCAGGCGGGCGCCGCACTTCAAAGCCGCAAGCGTCGACGACAAGCCCACGCCGCCCGTGATGCCATTGAGCACGACCGGCGTCGCGTGAGGATACAGCTGTGCCGCCCGTTCAACGGACGCACAGACGACCTCGACGGACGCATCCTCGCCAACGAAGACCTCCGGGCAGGTGCCGCCCATCGACTCCACAGCAGCCGACAATTCCTCGCGAACGTCGCGAGCCACGCCCACGTAGGCGGGGCTCAACGCGATGATCTGCACCGCAAGCTCGGTAATCGACGCGCCACCGGCACTGAGACCGAGCACGTCGAAACGCCCACGGTGCGACTCAATCACCTCACGCGCCTGGGTCCCGATTGAACCCGTCGAGCCTAGCAGGACAACGGGAACCGTGGGTGTATGCTCCTGCACCAACACGGGCATCAGTCAACCGCAAGCAGAATTTCGACGGCACGCCCGAGGTAGGCGTCCACGGGGCCCTCCATGTAGGCCTTCTTGCCGCGCTTGGGACGGAAGGTCGACAGACGAATCTCGTCAGCGGTCAGCTCCCCGGCCTCGTCGAAGTACGCCGCGATACGATCCAGCAGGTCATCGACTTCCTCGCAGGAGTAGCCGCGCCCCGACGTCGGGTGCGCGAAACGCTCGCCGCGAGGACGCTGCAGACGCGGGTACAGGGTCGTGGCACGGTCGGCGATGCGGTCGTACCAGGCCGCCTCACCCTCGGCTGCAACGGAATCCGCTCGATCACGGTTGACGAAGGCGGCCTCCAGGCGGTTCATCGCGCCGTCAACAGCATCGATGTTGTAGCCGCGATTCTTCAGTTCAAAAGTCGCCAGACGCACCTGCTCGGAGCTGAACTGCTCCGGGGGAACGCCCCCCTCGTAGGCGCGGCGGGCATCGTCGAAGAACGCATCGACCTGTTCGCAGTCGTAGCCCTTCGAGAAGAGACCAACCCTAGGAAACTCAGTCATGACTGCTCCTTTTCCTGTGTCATGGAACGAAGAATCTGATCGACGGCCTCAGGCGTGCCAAAATCAGCATACACAGAGGAAGCGGTAGTCGGCTCCGCACCTGGAAGCGCCCCAGCGTGAACGTCACTGCCCGCACTGTTCTCAGGCCGCGCCACTCGTCCGGCCTTGGCGTGATGCAGCATCTCAATGAGCCGGACGATCTGCGCGTCGACTTCCTCATCATTGAAGCCGCGCAGCTTCACAGAAAACTCCACATCCAGAGCCTGCTGCGCCGTCACACCCCTCTCAGGATCCGTCTCCTCGCCCGTCAGCGTACGCTCGACGTCCGCGAGAAAAGTCAGGACCCCGCTCACGTCGTAGCCCATGGACAAGAAACTGCGAGAAAAATCTGTCCTGATCACGCGCGCGCCTCCCCGACCGGGCGTTTCCCGTCAGCAACCGCCGTCGCCAGCTGCCCGCACGCACCATCGATGTCGGAGCCGCGCGTATCACGGATCGACGTCGCGATGCCGTTGTCCTGCAGACGCTTGACGAATGCCTCCTGAGCGGCCCGCGTCGATGCCGTCCAAATGGAGCCGGGCGTCGGGTTCAAAGGAATGGGGTTGACGTGCACCCACCCGTGGCCGCGCTTGTTCAGCTCATCGGCCAGCAGCTGCGCACGCCATTCTTGATCGTTCATGTCCTTGATGAGTGCGTACTCGATCGACACGCGCCGCCCCGTCGTGAGGAAGTAGCCACGCGCCGCATCAAGGAGCTCCCCGACCTTCCACCGCGAGTTGATCGGAATCAGCTCGTCACGAAGATCGTCGTCGGGCGCATGGAGCGAGACCGCGAGCGTGACCGGCATGCCCTCCCCCGCCAGCTTCTTGATCGCTGGAACGAGGCCCACCGTGGACACGGTGATGTTGCGGGCGCTCATACCGAAGCCTTCCGGCGCCGGATCAATCAAGCGGTGAAACGCGGCAACGACCGTCTTGTAGTTCGCGAGGGGCTCGCCCATGCCCATGAAGACGACGTTCGAGAGCTTCGTGGGACCGCCCGCGAGCTTTCCATCTCGGCACGAGGCCTGGGCCTCGCGGACCTGGTCGACGATCTCCGCCGTCGAGAGGTTACGAGTCAGGCCCATCTGTCCCGTCGCGCAGAACGGGCACGCCATACCGCAGCCCGCCTGCGATGAGACGCACAGCGTCGTTCGCTGGGGGTATCGCATGAGAACAGACTCGACCTGTGCGCCGTCGTACAGGCACCACAGATCCTTGATCGTGCGCCCGCCGTCGGCTTCCAGCGACACGACCTTCGTCACGAGCTTCGGCAACAGAGCATCCGACACCGCCTCGCGCATCCCGGCAGGGATATCGCTCATGTTCGCGGGATCGGCTTCAAAATGCGTGAAGTAGTGGCGCGACAGCTGATCAGCGCGGAAAGCGGGAAGCCCCAGGTCCTTGAGCACCTGCTTGCGGCCCGCAGCATCCAGGTCAGCGAGGTGCGACGGAGCCTTGCCACGCCGCTTCGCGGTGAACGACAGGACGGGCTTGGCATCCTTGTGCGTCGCCCCCTCCGGCGGCTGATCCGTCGGACGAACCTCACGGCGCGGACTACGACGCTGAAGATCCGACACCCCGTCGGCGTTTGGCTTATGTGCCTGCGCCCCGCGGGGGCCCTTCGTCGATTGGCTCAATGGCTAGACTCCCAAGAAATACCCGGCAGCGCCCACGCGAAAATGAAGTAGGTGACCGGCGCGCTCATGAGCAGCGCGTCCACTCGGTCGAGAACACCACCGTGGCCCGGCAGGATCTGCGACATGTCTTTCAGGCCGGCCTCACGCTTAATGAGAGACTCGGTCAGGTCACCCATGGTACCCACAAAGGCAATGGAGATACCCGCAACGACACCCCACCACCAGGAAGCTCCCAGCAGCCACAGCCCGGCCACGCCGACGGCGATGGCCGTCAGGGCGGAACCTGCGAAGCCTTCCCAGGATTTCTTCGGCGACAGGGCAGGAGCCATGGGGTGTTTGCCGAACATGACGCCGGCAGCCCAGCCGCCTGTGTCGTTTGCGATGACCATCAGCTCAAAGACGACGAACACCCAGACGTTGTGCCACGCCGCCATCATGAGCACCACGAACGAGGCCAGGAAGGGTACGTAGACAGCCGCAAATGTCGAGGACACGACATCGCTCATCCGTGACTCTTGACGACGGTCCAGCAGTCTCCACGCCGCGCACACGAACACGGTGATGTACAGAGCAAATAGCATGCCCTCCGTGCCCAGCCACCACGCGCAAGTCACCATGCCGATAGCGCCGACGTACAACGGTGTGACCGTCAGAGTGATACCCATGCGCGCAAACGCGCCCGCGAGCTCCCATATGCCGACGAGGCACACGAAGGCGATCACGCCGACGAACGCAGGCAGCGACGTGAACAGAGGAACGGCAACCGCAGCGATCAGGACAACAGCGGTCGTGATTGCCTGTGGGAGATTGCGCCCGGCCTTCCCCGTTGCCCCAGCCGCGGGATGATTGTCGCGAGTGGGGCCCGGGGAAAAGACTCGGGCAAGAAGTGAAGGATCCGTCGACGCCATCAGATCGTCAGCAGTTCGCTTTCCTTCGTCGCGAGCATCTTGTCGATCTGCTCGGTGTGGGCCTTCGTCAGCGAATCAAGCTGCTTTTCTGCGCGATCGACGTCGTCCTCGGAGGCCTCGCCGTCCTTCTTCAGGCGGTCGAGCTGGTCCTTCGCCTTACGACGCACGCCACGCACGGATACGCGACCGTCCTCGGCCTTGCTCTTGGCCTGCTTCACGTACTCCTTGCGGCGTTCCTCCGTCAGTGCGGGCAGCACGACACGAACAACGTTGCCGTCGTCGGTCGGGTTCACACCAAGATCCGACTCACGCAGAGTACGAATGATCTCCTGGGTCGCGGTGCGATCGAACGGAGAGATCAGGACGGTGCGAGCCTCGGGAATCTGGAAGCTAGCAAGCTGGCGCATCGGCGTCGGAGCGCCATAGTAGTCCACCAGAAGCTGCTCGAACATTGAGGACGTCGCGCGTCCGGTACGAATGTTCGAAAACTCGTGGCTGGCCGTCTCCACGGCCTTGTCCATCTTTTCCTCGGCCTCGAGGAGAATATCGTCGATCACTCTGTGCTCCTTTAAGTCAGTGGTCTGTGAAGGTTATATCACGCCGTCACTAGGGTACCGATTTCATCGCCCATCAGCGCGCGGGTCACGGTGCCATCGCCACCCATGCCAAAGATGCGCGTGGTCAGTCCGTTGTCGCGGCACAGGGCCAGCGCCGAACCATCAATTACCTTGAGATCACGTCGCAGCGCCTCGGAATACGTCAGGGTATCGAAGCGGTGAGCATCTGGGTTCTTGTTCGGATCGTCGTCGTACACGCCGTCCACACCGTTCTTTGCGACAAGAAGTTCGTCGCAGTGAATCTCGAGGGCGCGCTGAGCGGACACCGTGTCCGTGGAGAAGTACGGAAGGCCCGCACCAGCACCGAAAACGACGACGCGTCCCTTTTCCAGGTGACGAATCGCTCGAAGCGGCAGGTAGGGCTCAGCAATCTGAGCCATCGTGATGGCCGTCTGCACGCGAGCAGGAACGCCGGACTGGTCGATAAAGTCTTGGAGTGCGAGCGCGTTCATAACGGTGCCGAGCATACCCATGTAGTCCGCACGCGAGCGCTCAAGCCCCTCGCGGGCAAGCTGCGCGCCACGGAAGAAGTTTCCGCCGCCGACAACGATCGCCACCTGGACACCCGCGCGCACAGCCGTCGCCACCTGCTCCGCGATGTTGCGGACAACCTTGGGGTCCAAACCGATCGATCCACCCCCGAATGCCTCTCCGGACAGCTTGAGCAAAACGCGGCGGTTCGTCGACATGACGCTTCTCCTTTGTAACGGCCCGGGAAGGGCGGAACGGTTAAGAACCATACTACCTGGTAAAAGGGAAGCGGCCCCGCCGTTCGGCGGGACCGCCCCCATGTGTCAGCGAGCTGACGTCGTGTCCAGATCAGGCACCGACGTGCACGCGCACGAAGTTGGTGACCGTGGCGCCAGCCTCCTTGAGGACCTGAGCGACAGACTTCGAGGGGTCACGCGCGAAGGCCTGGTCAACGAGGCAGTTATCCTTGAAGAACGCGTTCAGGCGGCCCTCAACAATCTTGGGAACGATGTTGGCGGGCTTGCCTTCCTCGAGCGTGATCTTCTCGAGGGTGGCGCGCTCCTTCTCGAGCACGTCGGCCGGAACCGAATCGCGATCGAGGTAGGCGGGCATGTAAGCGGCAACGTGCATCGCGATGTCGTGCGCAACAGACTTGCCGGCGGCGTCGGTGACAACGAAAACGCCAACCTGCGGGGGCAGGTCAGGGTTGGTCTGGTGCAGGTAGAGGTCGACGTTCTCGCCCTCAACGCGCACGATGCGGCCAACCTGCAGCTTCTCGCCGATGATAGCGGCGAAGGCGTCCAGGCGATCCTTGACAGTGCCCTCGCCCATGGGGGAGGCGAGCAGCGCACCCAGGTCGGCGGCGCCCGAAGCGACGGCGGCGGCCAGAACCTCGTTGGAGAAGTCGATGAACTTCTGGTTCTTGGCGACGAAGTCGGTCTCGGAGTTGACCTCGACCAGCACGCCGACGGTGCCGTCGGTCTGCGCGGCCAGCAGGCCGGCGGAGGCCTGGCGGCCCTCGCGCTTGGACAGGGACTTCAGACCCTTCAGGCGGATGATCTCGAGAGCCTTCTCGGCGTCGCCATCGGCCTCGGTCAGAGCCTTCTTGACATCCATCATGCCGGCGCCGGTCTGCTCACGCAGCGCCTTCACATCTGCAGCGGTGAAATTCGCCATCGGATGATTCCTCTCAGTTAGAACGTTCAGTCCTGCTTGGCAGCCTCGGCGGCGGCAGCAGCTTCGTCAGCCTTGACCTCGCCCTCGAGGAGCTCGCGCTCCCACTCAGCCAGCGGCTCGGCGGCGGCCTCTTCGCCCTTGCCCTTGCGGACGTCGGAGCGAGCGATCAGGCCTTCGGCGACGGCGTCGGCGATCACGCGGGTCAGCAGCGCGACGGCGCGGATGGCGTCATCGTTGCCGGGGATGCGGTAGTCGACCTCGTCCGGATCCGCGTTGGTGTCGAGGATGGCAACGATCGGGATGCGCAGCTTGCGGGCCTCGGAGACCGCGAGGTGCTCCTTTTTGGGGTCGACGATCCACACGGCCGAGGGAACCTTGGTCATGTCGCGAATGCCGCCCAGGGTGCGCGAGAGCTTGTCCTTCTCGCGGCGCATCATGAGCAGTTCCTTCTTGGTGTGACCGGAGGAGGCCACGTCGTCGAAGTCGATCTGTTCGAGTTCCTTCAGGCGCTGCAGACGGGTGGCAACGGTCGAGAAGTTGGTGAGCATGCCGCCGAGCCAACGGTGGTTCACGTAGGGCATGCCGACGCGCTGGGCCTGCTCGGCCACGGTTTCCTGGGCCTGCTTCTTGGTGCCGACGAAGAGCAGGGTGCCGCCGTGGGCGACGGTCTGCTTCACGAAGTCGAAGGCGACGTCGATGTCAGCAATGGTCTGCTGCAGGTCGATAATGTAGATGCCGTTGCGCTCAGTGAGGATGAAGCGCTTCATCTTCGGGTTCCAACGGCGAGTCTGGTGACCGAAGTGGACACCGGACTCGAGGAGCTGACGCATGGTAACGACTGCCATGGTTCGTCCTTTCCCCGCAAGTCGCGAGTGATCAGTGGGGTTTCCCCCGGGGTTATCGGTTTGTTGTGCGCGTTGCGCGCCCTGGTGCCATGACCGGCGACCATCCCCACAGGGACCGAAGCCGCCGCGCCTCGCTCCCCTGGCGGTTTCCCGTGGGTCGCGATAATGGCACGCGAAGTCACCTGCACAGAGCAAGTGCCCGGCCATCTTACCTCACAAGTGAGCAATTGTCCGAAGCCAGAGCGATGAGACGTTGCCTACTGGATGGGCCATGGACGAGGCCGGGGCAGCCCCCCACGAACACGCTGTCGTCCCTCGTTATCCACAGGGTGTGTCGCGTCATCGCAGTATCCACAACCAACGCCGGGCGACTAGACCGAATCGCCGCTGCCCCGCACGATGATGTCATGACCTCTGCAATCCTTAACCGCAGCCGCTTCAGCGCGCTTTCGCTCATCGTCGCCTCCGTCGGCACACTCCTCATCGTCGCGACACCGCCAGGCGCAGCAGCCCCGCACCGCGAGCGGTGGCAATGGCCAACGGGTGGGCCGGTGACCATCGTCGAAGGATTCGCCCCACCTGCCCACGATTGGCTTCCCGGGCGTCGCGGAGTGACGTTGCGGTATCCGGCACCATCCCCGGTGTACGCGTGCGCTTCGGGGACCGTGACGACCGCAGGTCCCGTCGCGGGCCGGGGCGTCATATCGATTCGTCACGACGGCGGTGCCCGAATCGTCTGGTCGACGTATCTGCCCGTGACGCCATCCGTCACTGTTGGCGATCGCGTCGAGAAAGGGGACGTGATCGGCGTCGTCGAAGGGGATTCACCCACGCTGCACTGGGGCGCAAAGACTGGCAGGCATACGTACATCGATCCGATTCGTCTGACGCTCGGGCACCCGCGGCTTGTCCCCTGGGACGATGCGCCGGCTCGGTAGCCGTGCCCGAGAGACCGTACGCGGACGGCCCTCAGTGACGCGACGACACCTCCCAGCCCGCGGGTCCTAGGCGCGCGGGTGGGCCCGCTGGTAGATCGCACTCAGGCGCGCAGTATCGACGTGGGTGTAGCGCTGGGTGGTTGACAGCGACGAGTGTCCGAGCATCTCCTGAACCGCGCGCAGATCGGCTCCCCCCTGCAGCAGGTGTGTCGCCGTGGAATGTCGGAGCCCGTGCGGCGCGATGTCGTGCACGCCTGCTCGCGCTGCCATCTTATGTACCATCGAACGAACGATACGCGGATCGATGCGGCCGCCCTTTTCCCCCAGAAAAAGCGCATGCCCACTGCGCTCCCCGGCCAACTGGGGACGGCCTCGAACTAGCCAATGGTCAAGGGCGTCGGCAGCGGGAGGCCCGTAGGGAACCACCCGTTCTTTGTTTCCTTTGCCGAGGACACGCACGGTGAGGGCCTCACGGTTCAGCGATGAGATATCGAGTGCACAGACTTCGGAGACGCGAAGCCCGCAGGCATACGTGAGTTCGAGGATCGCCCAATTACGAATCTGGGAGGCTCCTCCCGCCGCAGCCTCATCCCGCGCAGCATTGAGAAGCATCCTCGCGTCGGATTCGTCGAGCGGAGATGGCAGACGCTGGTCGGCACGCGGGGAAGACAACATTGCCGCGGGGTCGCTCACCAGGATTCCTTCACGCATCGCCCACGCAGTGAAGTTGCGAATCGCGGCGGTATGGCGCGCGATTGTCGAGCGCGCTCCCCCGTCCGCCAGCGTCTGAGCGAGCCAGGAACGCACAGCGCGTTGTGTCAGCGACTCTCGTAGCTGCTCGGGGGTTGCATCGGCGCGAAGCGAGAGAGACTCCAGGAGCGAGTGGAAGTCCCTGAGGTACGCGGCAACGGTGTGGGGGCTCATCCGCCGCCTAAGGCGCAGGTACTCTTCCCAGCGTTCCCCCACGTTGCGTGTCATACCGATATCCTACGGTCTGCCTCCTCCTGTTCGCGTCCAGCCGCGCGTCGAGCCCGACACTAAGCCAGCAACCGATAGATCCATGAGCGCGTGGCTGACTTCGTCGCGCGACAGAGCCGCAGCAACGCAAATCGCTTCAATCGATGCAGGAGCACTCCTCGGAAGCGCCTCCCACACCCGACGCTGGGTCGGTTCCAGAGCATCAACGCCGCAATCCTCTTCAACCGGCATGCCGAACAAAGGCTCGGCTCCGTCTGCGCTCACCGGGCGAACGAGTTCGAGGGCGTCGCGCCCATCGCGGACGATCGTCGCTCCGTTGCGCGCAAGCTCGAGGCACCCGACCGACATCGGAGCATCGACCGCCCCGGGAACAGCACCCAACTCACGCCCGTATTCCATGGCACGGCGCGCCGTTGCAAGGGCACCTGAGCGAGCTCCCGCCTCGACGACCACGGTCGCCCCACTCCATGCGGCGATCAGGCGGTTGCGCGTCAGGAAACGCCACTTTGCTGGCCTGGCGGTCGGCGCAACCTCGGAGATGAGGGCTCCGCCGCCATCAATGACGGCACGAAATTCGCCACCGTGGCACGCGGGGTAGGGATTGCACACACCTCCTGCGAGGATGCAGATCGTGCGCCCACGCGCGGACAGGGCGCCGCGGTGGGCCTCAATATCAATGCCGATCGCTCCCCCTGACACCACCGTCACCCCTGCCGCAGCGACAAATGCCGCCATATTGCGTGCACACCTGTTTCCCGCCCCGGTGGAGGCACGAGCGCCCACGATCGACAGATGACGATCTGTGCGCGGCCCTTCGGGCAGGTCGCCGAGGAACCACAACCCCATCGGCTCATCCTCCCCCAGGCACGCAAGGTGATCGGGCCAGCGCGGATCGCCAGGTGTCATGAATCCGCCACCCGCACGAGCGACGCGTGTGAGCTCACTGTCTATATCGACCGACAGAGCCCGCTGCCTCCACCGGTTCCACTGAGCGCGCCAGTCAATCCTCGCGTGGCGGGCGAGCGGCGACGGCGGTTCTGACCAGCTTCCGATCAGCCACGCGCGCGCATCTCGATCCCCTAAGGCCTGACGAAGGACTCGTGCGCACGGGTCGGCCGGCTCAGCGACGGCAGACCACCAGGCAGCCTCCCATCGTTCTATGTCATTCATAGTGGTCCGCTCCGTTCCGCAGCTGCTGTGCTGCAACGATGTGGTCAAAGGTTGGCCGAGGCGCAGCCTCGAGATCGGCGAGCGTCCATGCCAGCCGTAGCATCCGGTCAATCCCGCGCATGGACGAGTGACCGGAATCGATGAGCCGATCGAGTTGATGAATAAGCGAGGCATCGATGCCTGAGTGGTGGCGCAGCCACGCTCCCGGAAGTTGCGCGTTCACGGTCCACGGCGTGTCTTCGAGCCGCTTGTGTGCCCGTGCTCGCGCTTCAATCACGCGCTGGCGAATCGATGCGGAGTCGTCCGTCTGTGTCGCTGCTAGATCCGCCCGAGTGGGGGTATGAACGTCGATGCGGATGTCCATTCGATCCAGCAACGGCCCGGACAGACGCGCAAGGTACCTGCGTCGGTTGATCGACGAACAGGTGCACCGACGCCCACCGTGTCCGCCTCCGCACGGACAGGGATTGGATGCCATCACCAGTTGGAAGGCTGCGGGATACCGTGCCTGAACACCGGATCGGTGCACATGGATGACACCCGATTCGAGGGGTTCCCGCAGGGAATCGAGGACGGAGGGAGCGAATTCGGCGGCCTCGTCGAGAAAAAGAATCCCTCCGTGCGCCAGCGACGCCGCCCCGGGGACGAGCGTGCGCGTGCCGCCACCGATCAGCGCCGGCATCGTCACCGAGTGGTGCGGGGCTTGGAACGGAGGCCGTGTCATCAGAGACATCGAGGAAGGTAACAGGCCTGCCACCGAATGCAACGAGGTGGTCACGAGCGCAGTGTCAGCGTCGAGGTCTGGAAGTATCGTCGGGAGCCGAGACGCAAGCATCGTTTTGCCAGATCCGGGCTCTCCCAGCAGAAACACGTGGTGCCCACCGGCGGCCGCAACTTCCATCGCCGCAACTGCTTCCGGCTGACCGCGCACGTCGGCCATGTCAACAAACGGTGGGGCACCGTTGCTGTCCGCTTCGCGGCGGATACCCATCCTTCCGTGGAACGGAGCCTTCACGGCCTCTCCCCCCGCCCACTCGATCAGGTCCGCAAAATGCGCGAAGTCAAGCACCTCAATGCCGCCGACGAGGCGCGCCTCCTGGGCACATGCCGACGGTACGATGACGCGCCGCACGCCCCGCGAACGTGCGGCCAGGACAGCCGGCAGGACCCCACGCACCGGCTGAATACTGCCATCCAACGCCAGCTCACCAACGAGTACCGTATCTTCAAAAGCCACGGGTGACACGAGGCCAGTTGCCAGAGCGATGGATGCCGCGATCGACAGATCGAAAGCCGACCCAGACTTCGGAATCCCGGCTGGGGACAGATTCACGGTGATGCGTTGGTCTAACACGTCCAGGCCGCACGACTCAAAAGCAGCGCGCACGCGATCACGGGCCTCGCGCACGGACGTGTCGAGCAAGCCAACGAGCGTAAACGCCACGAGGCCAGACCCCGCGTACGTCTCCACGTCGACCAGGTGTCCCTCTATGCCGACGATGCTCATGGAATACGTGCGTGCAAGCCCCGGGCCTCTCATTGCACACCCCGTAACCACACAACCTGAGCACCCAGAGCGCGAAGATCCACGGCCTCGTCCATGGACCCCGGCCACGACCCCAGGGTCCGCGCGTCCACCGTGATCGCAACGACGTCGATACGCACACGCGATGCAAGGTGACCGTGGACCCTGCACCACGCGCCCGTCAAGGCTCGCAGGCGCGAGACCTTGCGATGGTCGATCGACGCGAGCGCACTCCCCTTTCGACGCCCCACCCTGGTGCGCACCTCCACGATCACGGTCCACGAATGCTGCGGATCGGTATCGTCGCGCGCGATGATATCGAGCTCGCCCCGACGACCGTCGTGCCAGTTGGTGTCAAGAAGGCGCAGGCCTTCCTCTTCGAGCGCCAGCCGGGCGGTATATTCACCCGCAGCACCCAAGGCCCGACGATCGGGCCGTGTTGAGCATCCCATCACGGATCACCTCCACACCCACAGTGCGCCGGAGGCTCTGCGTCGTACAATGCGAAAACCGCCCCCTGTGGATAAGGAGCGGTTCAGACAAAGGCCTGTGGATAACCTAAGACCGGGCGATCACGGACTATGGGATGTCGAGCTCCGGCTTGGAGAGCTCCTCGACGTTGACGTCCTTGTAGGTAATGACGCGCACCGAGCGCACGAAACGCGACGAGCGGTAGATGTCCCACACCCACGCGTCGGACAGCGTCAGTTCGAAAAAGACGTCGCCACCGACCGGGCGCGCCTGCACGTCAACGTGGTTGCACAGGTAGAAACGCCTCTCGGTCTCCACGACGTACTTGAACAACCCGATGACGTCGCGGTACTCCTTAAAGAGTTCCAGCTCCAGGTTGTTTTCGTAACCTTCGATTTCTTCGCTCACGCCACCATCATGCCGGGCCGCGCGCCACGGCGGGCCACGCCACCCCGGCGCGCCCTACTTTGTGGCCCGCGTCGGCATCTTCCATGAGCGACGATGGTGCTCCGACACGCCTAGCTCGACGATCGCACGAGTGTGGGCGGCCGATCCATACCCCTTATTCGACGCCCATCCGTAACCCGGATCCTCGAGATCCTGCATGAGATGATCCCGTTCGACCTTCGCAAGGACGGAGGCTGCGGCGACGACCGCGCAGGACGCGTCGGCCTTCACCTGCATGTGGACGGGCAGATCGACGCCAAAAGGATCGTCGGGCCCGTCGATGGCCCCAAACAGATCGTCGGGTGCTGACAACCAGTCATGGGAGCCGTCCAGGAGAACGCCGCCCGGGACGAGGCCGTGGCTGGCTACCTCAGCGAGAGCGCGACGGCCCGCCAGGCGAAGCGCGGCGATGATGCCCCAGTCATCAATCTCCTGTGGGGAGGCGTAGCCAACTGCGCACGCCAACCCCCATTCACGCACGGGATCGACGAGGGCCTCGCGTCGACGTGCGGTCAGCGCTTTCGAGTCGGTGAGGCCTTCCGGAACCGGTGCGGCATCGACACCGATAAGCACCACGCCCACGGCGACCGGGCCTGCGAGAGCCCCGCGCCCCACCTCGTCCATCCCAGCAACGATCCCCCACCGGCGAGCTAAGGAGACCTCAAGGTCACGCGAGGCGGTCGTCATGAGGCGTTTGGAACAGACGCGAATACCTCATGGTGCGCAACGTCCGTCGTCCAATGCGACGTCGGCCAGATAACCGCCTGAACGGTACCGACGACCGAGGAAACAGGCACGTAGGGAGACTGCCCCGACCCCATGTGGTAGCGGGAATCGGCAGAGTTCGAACGATTGTCACCCATCACCCACAGGTGTCCCTCGGGAACGACAACGTCAAAAGTACGCTCGCCACACGGCACCTGGCCAACGGGCACGTAGGTCTCGTCGAGCTCAACTCCGTTGACACTCACCTTGCCGTTCGCACTCGTGCAGGTCACGTGGTCACCACCGACGCCAATAACGCGCTTCACGAGGGTCTGCTCGCCGCCACCCGGAACGAAGCCGGCAAACTCGCCAAGCTGACGCAGAATCGAGGGCGTCGTCGTTTCGGAGCCGCCCAGCCAGCCGAGCGTGTCGTCGAAGACAACGACGTCCCCACGCTGGACGTTCGACGTCAAGGCATCGATACGCGAGACGGCAATGCGATCATTTTCCACCAGCGTGTTGTGCATCGAGGGTGAGGGAATCCAGAAAACCTGGACGATGAAGGCACGCAGCAGCGACGAGATCACGAGGGCAACAACGATGATCATGAGGATCTCGCGCAGCCACACGAGAGGAT
>CABKMD010000009.1 GCA_902373435.1 uncultured Actinomyces sp. | reverse complement strand
GGCATCCACCCCGGATGCTGAGGGATCTGCGGAGGAATTGGGGACGAAGAGGATGTTCGTGTCCCCGACCGGAGAGCCGTCGTGTGAATCCTTGCGCTTCCTCATGCGGCCTATCCTATAGTCGCGGTCAACAAAGGTAGGGTTAGGGTGATACATTCCCGGCAGAAAAGGGCCCTATCGTGACCTGGTCGACAGTCGTGACCGCATCAGATCCGTCGATGTTGCACACCGTTATCGAGTGGTTTAAAAATCCTGAGACCCTGCTCGAAGCGATGGGCCCGTGGGCGATGGTTGGCATCATGCTCATCGTCCTCATTGAATCCGGCGTCCTCTTCCCGGTGTTGCCGGGCGAGTCCCTCTTGTTTGCGTCCGGACTGCTGCACGATCGGATGAAACTGCACCTGCCGACGCTCATCCTCCTTGTCGTCGTCGCTGCCTTTATCGGTGCGCAGATCGGCTACTTCCTGGGTGCCAAGTGGGGGCGCCGCTTCTTCAAGCCCGACGCTCGCATCCTCAAGAACGCGCACCTGGAGAAGGCGGAGCACTACTTCACGAACTACGGCGGCCGCTCGCTCGTCATCGGACGTTTCATCCCGTTCGTGCGCACCTTCATCCCGATCGCCGCGGGCATGGCCCGCTACCCCTACCCGAAGTTCCTGGCCTTCAACACGCTCGGTGCCATCATGTGGGGCGCGGGCTTCGTCCTCGTCGGAGCGCTCCTGGGCAACGTTCCCTTCGTGCACGACAACCTGACGCTCATCCTTGGCGTCATCATCCTTGCGTCGGTCCTGCCCGTCATCATTGAGATTGTGGGCAAGCGCCGCGCCTCTTCCGACAAGGAGTAATCCATGCTGGCCTGGTGGATGCTGCTCCCGACCCTGCTGGCCATGATGGTCGCCCTGGTCCTGCCGGGGTTCATGTGGCTGCGGGCGGGAGGACGCTCGTCGCTCGTTGCGATCGGTGCGGCACCGGCGTTCACTTTTGGTCTCATCACGATTCTGTCGGTCGCCTACCCGGCGCTCGATATCGAGTGGGAGTCCTCGACGGTGCTGCCGGTCCTCGGCATGAGTGCCTTGGGGGGCGTCGGCGCATGGAGCCTGAGCTTCTTCCGCCGCAGCAACGACGGATTTTCTCTGAGGGGGGTTCCCCTGCGCGAGGCCATCGGTGTGCGTCAGCCGATCGGTGGACGCCAGGCCGCGATCCGTGCGGCCACGTGGGGCGCGATCCTGGTGGGCTTCGTCCTCGCGGCGCTGCCCCTCGTGATGGGTGCGGTCCCATCGAACCCCGTCCAGCAGTGGGATCCGACGTTCCACCAGAACGGCGTGCACGCGATCCTGTACGGCAAGCATGCCAGCCCCTTCGGGGGCCTTCACGAGCTGTACGGCGGCCGCAACGTCTACTATCCGACGGGCTGGCACGCCTTCGTCTCGCTGTTCGCGCGCTACGACTCGGTTATCCAGGCCTCGAACGTGTCCTCGCTGGCGCTCATGGCCGTGTGGGTGATTGGCCTGGCGGCGCTCGTCTCGGTGCTGACCGCCTCGCGCAGCGCAATCATGGCGGCACCCATCGTCGGCGGCATGCTGCTCAATATGCCCGCCGACGCGCTCACCATGTACAACCAGTGGCCCAACTCGACGGGCACCGCTCTGGTGCCGGGTCTGTCAGCCATCGCGATCGTCGCGGGACGCCGATTGGTGGCCGACCTGCGCGCGGGCGATGGGCTGCGTGCTGTCATGCGCCGTATTCCGCAGGCGCTGTTCCTCCTCATCGGTGCCATCGGCCTTGTCGGCACACACCCGAGCGCCGCCTTCTCGATCCTCGCGTTCCTGATCGCGCCGCTCCTCGCCTCCATCGCGTCCCTCGCCCGACGCGCCTACGGTCGCGGCGGACGAGGCCAGCTCGTTGCCCTGGCATGGGGTGCCCTCGCTCTTGTCGTTGTTGCGGTGCCGCTCCTCGCGCTGTCGTCGTCGAAGATCCGGGCCATGGGTAGCTACAACCGCAAAGGCAGCAACTGGGGCGAAGGCTTCATGCACGCCTTCCTGCCCTACCCGCCCTTCTCGAACACCTCCGGCAACATTCAGTGGACGATCATCCAGTTCATTCTCCTGGTCGTCGGCATCGCGGCGACCGCGCGCCTGTACCTGCTGTTCCGTCGCCCGGATCCCCTCGAGCGTGCCGCCGCGCGCGCCGGACTTGCCGATGATGTGGATGTGGACGCGGAGGAGGGGACCCTGGCCTCGGCTCAAGAGATCGAGGAGTCCGAGCAGGAGGCGCAGCCCCTGCCGTGCTGGCCTCTGTTCTCCTACGTGATCCTTGCGGCCCTCACCGCCCTGGCATACTCGCCCGACTCGGCGCTGCGCACCTACCTGCTGGCCCCCTGGTACAAGGATGCCCGTCGCATCATGGGCGTCGAAGACATCGCGCTGACTATCCTCATGGCGGTCGGTGTCGCCGCCATCGTTCGCGTCATCCACGCCGCGTGGACGAGGTCGCTGCAGCGGATCCTCGCCGAACGCGGAGCCGACGACAACATCGAGGCGCCGCGCTGGCCGATTCAATTGTTGGTTGGCCTGCTCGTGCTGGCCCTGTCGGGCTTTGGCGCAATCGACGCGCGAAACGCGGCGGTCGCCCAGGTGTACGACCCGACTCGCCTCGGAAAGCCGGGTATGGCCACGATCGGCGAGCTCGCCATGCTGCGCCGTATGCCGTACACGACCGCCCCCGACGCGCTCATTCTGGGCGACCCGATCGCGGGCGCGGCATACTCCGAGGTGATCGGCGGACGTAAGGCGGTCTTCCCGCAGCTGAGCACCGCTAACGCAGACGTGGCCTCGCAGAAGCTCCTCATCCAGCATTTCCACGATATCGGGACCGACCCCGAGGTGTGCGAGGTCGTGCGCAGGCTCGGCATCACGCACTTCTACGAAGAGGAAGACGGCGCGTACTACAACTTCATGCGATCCTCCCGTCACCCGGGCCTCTACAACGTCGACACGTCCACCGGTTTCGAGCTGGTCGACGCGGGCGGCACCGCGAAGCTGTGGAAGATCACCGCGTGCGGCGAGGTAACCCCAGGCGGCGGGCGCGAGGCCTTCGTGACTGGCGACCGCGACCGCGACTGACGTCCGGCACCTGAACCCGCGCGATTGGCCACAATGCGCCCTCGTCCCCGAAACGAATCCGCGCCACTCCCACCGCTCTCGTTACCCTTGACACCATGACGACGAACATTCCCGGCCCCGCGCCCCTCGGTGACGAGCTTCGTATCGCCTTCCTCGGTCCATTCGGCACGTTTACCGAGCAGGCCGTCCACCAGGTTGCTCCCGCCGGCGCGATCCTCATGCCGATGACGAGCGCCCCGCAGGCGCTCGCGGCCGTGCGCCGCGGCGAGGCGGACCGCGCCGTCGTCCCGATCGAAAACTCCATCGAGGGCGGCGTTAATGCGACGTTGGATTCGCTCTCGCACGGCGAGCCCCTCGTCATCGTCGCCGAGATGCACGTGCACGTTGTCTTCCAGCTAGCCGTCCTGCCGGGCACGCGCCCCGAGGACATCCGCCGTATCGGCACCCACCCGCACGCGTGGGCGCAGTGCCGCGGCTGGGTTGAGGAGACCTTCCCCGGCGCGATCCACGTGCCCGCCACGTCGACTGCCGCCGCCGCAGAGCTTCTCTCGGACGGCGACGCCTCTTTCGATGCGGCCCTGTGTAACGCGGTGTCCGTCAACACCTACGGCCTGGAGGCCCTGTTCACCGACGTCGCGGATAACCCGGGCGCGATCACCCGCTTCGTCCTGGTGGCCCGCCCCGGCGCTGTGCCCCCGCCGACCGGCGCGGATAAGACGACCATCCAGGTGGCCCTGCCGGTCAACGAGTCGGGCGCCCTGCTGACGCTCCTCGAGCAGTTCTCGGCGCGCGGCGTCGACCTGTCCCGCATCGAGTCGCGCCCGAGCGGTGACGGCCTCGGCAATTACACGTTCAGCATCGACATCGTCGGCCACATCCGCGAGGAGCGCGTCCAGGCGGCCCTCGTCGGCCTACACCGCTACTCGCCGGAGGTCCGCTTCATGGGCTCCTACCCGCGCGTCGACGGCGTGCGCGCCTCGGTTGCCCCGGGCACGACGGACGAGGCCTTCCGTGCGGGTCGCGCGTGGGTCGCGGACCTGCTGCACGGCGGGGATGGCACGGGCGAGGCCGCGGGCGACGCGCCGTCCTGGCCGTTGGTCTGACGCGGCAGTTTTCTTGACGTTTTGCGGGCCCACATCGCGGCGCACCTAGATGCCTTGTGCACTATCGGCGGGATTCAACCTGATCGGGAAGATTCCACCCGATCAGAAGGGGTTGAATCTTCCCGATCGGGTGCAACACCTCATCGGTAACAAGCGCCGTCGTGGAATTTGTCGCCGACAGTGCCTCCTGCCAGGGTTCAATGGGTGAGATCCTGCAGCACTGCACTAGATACAGCAGCGATGCACTAGTTGTGAGGGCATTGCACTGGTTCCTATCTAGTGGAATACCACGCTAAGTAGTGCAACGCTGCGCTAAGTAGTGCACTGCTACTTGGCAACAAGTTGAGATGCGGGCAATCCTACAGACCGTCGAGGAAACACCTCGGTTTGCTCCTCGTCAGTCCCAGAATTCTTTGCTTTGTGTGCTGTGCAGGGACGCGGTATTAGCTGGGCAGCAGCTCCATCCACGTGCGCTCGGCGGGGACGGCGATATCGAGGGCGTCGGCCTGCATGCGAACATGCATGGTGTGGGCGAGACCGATCGCGTCGCCGTCCACCTGACACACCTGGGCTTCTTCCGCCGTGACGGATGCGCCCTTCGCCTGGCGGAACGCGACCGTGCCGGTCGAGACGGGCAGGTTGATCGGGCGCAGGCCGATGAGCTGGCCGAGCATCTTCCAGGTCACGTCCGCCCAGCCGAGCAGGCCGGCGTGCGCGTCGACCGCGATAACGTCGATGAGTCCGTCCGACAGCTCCGCGTCGGGCGCGAGGACCAGCACCTTCATCTCGCCCGCGTTCGCGAACATGACGGAACGTGCCTCGACGCGGGTGATCTCATCCGCGGGTGAGCGCAGGGGTTCCCCTCTCACGGAGGTGGCCTCGTCCAGAGCCTCTCCCGCGATCTGGTCGCCGACGCCGAGTGGGTCCGCCACTCGGGTGGAGGGTGAGCGCAGGGTCAGGCGCGCCTTCATACGCGGTACGCCCATCGCGCCCAGGCCGGCCCACACGTAGGCGATCCATCCGATGCGCTTCTTCAGCTCGGGGTTAGTGTCGGCCATCGTTGCGCCGTCGTAGCCCATGCCCGCGACGACGAGGCACGCGTACTCGTCCGCGCAGGGCTCGATCGACGAGGCCGGGGCACCCTCGTTCTGAAGAGTGACCTTAGGGTGCAGCGCGGTGCGTGCGGCGAGGCGTAGTCCGCCCTCGGCGGGCTGTGTGGACTCCTGTGTGACGTCTTCGACGCGCACCCACGCCAGGTCGACGGCTCGATGGTTGCGGTCGAGTGCGACGGCGAGGGCATTGTCGGGATCGTCGGGGATGGAGAGGTTGCCGGCCAGGACGTTGCCGGTGCCCACGGGGATGATGCCCATGCGCACGCCGGATCCGGCCATGCCGGCTGCGACGGCCCGCACGGTGCCGTCTCCGCCCGCGGCGATCACGACGGATGCTCCCTCCTCAAGGGCGCGCACGGCCTGCCCGGTGCCCGGATCCTCGCGCGTGGTCTCGCGCCAGTGCACGTGGTCGATGCCGAGTTCTTTGGCCTTACGGTTGATGAGCTCCTTGAATGCCTGGGGATCCTCGTGCTTCGAGGGGTTCATGATGATCCAGGGGCGCGGCCGGCCGCGTGTCGGATCGTCCACGGAGGCGGGGACCGCGAGGGCCTGGCGGCGGCGGTGCCTGCGGGTGAGGGCTGTCGCGAGGCGTGCGGCTCCGATGGCTCCGGCTCCCGCGACGGCGGCGAGTACCCACGGTGTAGCGTCCATGGGTTTAGCGTATCCCGCTTTATGTCTCTGGATGGATTGTGAAGTGACTTTTCGTTGCACTTCGTGTCAGCAGCGATCAACTGACGTGTGCTCGCCGTCATCTTGTCCACACGGTTATGCACCAAAGGTGGATAACTTTCAGGGTTTTGAGGACCTCATGGGTGTAGTTTGTGCATAACCCTGACCTGCTGTATTGAATTCACAGTCGGGTCGGTAGGGGACACGACGCGCCCACCTGGCATAGGATGGGACGCATGATTGATGTGCGTGCCCTGCGTGAAAACCCCGAACCCGCCCGCGCCTCCCAGCGTGCCCGCGGAGCGAACCCCGGCCTCGTCGATGAGATCATCGAGGCCGACGCCGCCCGCCGCGAGGCCCTGCAGGCTTTCGAGACGCTGCGAGCCACCCAAAAGGAGGTCTCCAAGTCCGTGGGTCGCGCCTCCAAGGAGGAGCGTCCGGCGATCCTGGCTCAGGCCAAGGAGCTCGCCGAGCAGGTGAAGGCCGCCGAGGCCGCCGCGAACGCCGCCGACGCCGAGGCCGACCGCCTCGCGCGCCTCCTGCCCAACCTCGTTCTCGACGGCGTGCCCGTCGGTGGCGAGGAGGACTTCGTGGTCCTGCGTCACGAGGGACCCGCTCCCCGTGACTTCGCCGCCGAGGGCTTCGAGCCTCAGGATCACCTCGCGCTCGGCGAGGGCCTGGACGCGATCGACACGAAGCGCGGCGCGAAGGTTTCCGGTGCCCGCTTCTACTACCTCAAGGGCATCGGCGCCCGCCTCGAGCTGGCCCTCATGACGATGGCCATGGACCAGGCGCTGGCCAACGGCTTCGTACCGATGATGACCCCGACCCTCGTGACCCCGCAGGTCATGGGTGGCACCGGCTTCCTTAACGAGCACTCCGACGAGATCTACTACCTGCCCGCCGACGACCTGTACCTAACGGGCACCTCCGAGGTCGCCCTCGCCGGCTACCACGCCGACGAGATCCTCGACCTGTCGGGCGGCCCCAAGCGCTACATGGGCTGGTCCACCTGCTACCGCCGTGAGGCCGGCTCCGCGGGCAAGGACACGCGCGGCATCATCCGCGTCCACCAGTTCAACAAGGCCGAGATGTTCAGCTACTGCCGCCCCGAGGATGCCGCCGAGGAGCACCAGCGCTTCCTCGCGTGGGAAGAGGAGATGCTCGCCAAGGTCGAGCTGCCCTACCGCGTCATCGACACGGCCGCCGGCGACCTCGGCACCTCTGCAGCCCGCAAGTTCGACTGCGAGGCGTGGCTGCCCACCCAGGAGCGCTACATGGAGGTCACCTCGACCTCGAACTGCACGACGTTCCAGGCGCGCCGCCTCGGCATTCGTGAGCGCCGCGAGGACGGCATGACCGCGGTCGCCACGCTCAACGGCACGCTTGCCACGACCCGCTGGATCGTCGCCTTCCTGGAGAACCACCAGCAGGCTGACGGCTCGGTCTACGTGCCCGAGGCCCTGCGCCCCTACCTGGGTGGACTCGAGGTCCTGAGCACGGTCGCTCGATGAACCAAGAGCGCTTCCTGACGGTCCCCTCCACCGGGGAAGTCGCTCGCCCCTTCGAGGTTCTCCTCGACGAGGCCTCGGCTGCCCTGCCCGCCGACTTTCCGACGTCGGCGGGCCAGGTCCTGGTCGCGCTCGACATTGACGGTACGATCCTGACTCCGGCGGGGGCGACCCCGCGCGTCCTCGAGGGGATCCACGGCCTCGCCGCCGCGGGTGCCCAGGTGCTCATTGCATCGGGTCGCGCGCTCGAGGGCGTGATTCCCGTTCTCGACGCCCTGGAGTTCACGGACGGGTGGGCGCTGTGCAATAACGGCGCGACCCTCGTGCGCGTGAGTGGCGGGGCGTGCGAGATCGTCGAGGAGCGCACCTTCGTGCCCGGTCCGATCCTGGAGGAGATCGCCTCGGCCATGCCCGGCTCGGTGTTTGCGTCGATGCCGCACCCCGACATCCTGCTGTCCGCCCCCTTCCCAAACAACGAGATCGAGGGGAGCGATCACCGCATCGTGTCGATGGAGGAGCTCGCCTCCACGCCCACGCCGAAGATCGTCGTGCGCGCCGCCGACATGGATCGCGACGAGTTCGATCGGATCCTGTCGTCCCTGGACGTGTCGCGCACCCACGAGGTCTTCGTCGGCTGGACGTCCTGGGCGGACATCGAGCCGCGCGGGGTGACCAAGGCGAGTGGCCTGGAGTCGCTGCGTCAGCGTCTCGGCCTGCCCGCGTGTGGGACCGTCGCCGTCGGTGATGGCACCAACGACATTGCGATGATCGAGTGGGCGACCTTCGGTGTCGCTATGGGTGGGGCATCCGACGAGGTGCGCCGCCACGCTGATCACGTCACGGCTGCTGTCGAAAACGACGGAGCCGCCGCCATCATGCACGCGATCATGCGTCGCTGCGGGGTCGCGATTCGCTGAGCCAGCCGCCCATGATCGCGAAGGCGCGGTCGAGGTCCCCCACCTGACAGTGCTGCGCCATGTCCGGATCCTGCAGGTGATGGAACGCGCGTACCTCCAGTGACTCCGTGTTCCGCAACGCCCGGCGCACGTCATCCAAGCGCTCAAAGGGGACGTACTGATCTGCGTCCCCGGCCATCACCAGGCACGGCTGATGAATCTGCCCGTCGAGCGGCTCCATCGTGTACGCCCCCAGCGCCCGCAGGACGTCGCTCGGCTTATCCAGTCCGGTTAGGAGGCGCGCCTGCTGAAGCTTCCACGCCAGGTCCGCTCTGAAGCGTGGCGCGATCCCCATGAGACCATCGATGAGCCATGCCGGGCGAGCGCACTCGACAATCGAGGCCGCGAGCGGGCGGATGGACGCGGGCAGGGGTAGTGTCAGCCCGTCCAGTAGCCGGTACATCATGTCGAAGGCGATGACGTGGCTGATGCGCGGGCAGTAGGCGGCCGCGCGCATGACGAGATAGCCGCCGAAGGAAACCCCGAGGGTGGCGGCGTTGTCGATGCCGAAATAGTCCAGCACCGCCTCGGTCGGGCGCTCCCACTGGGGTTCTAGCGGCATACCAGCCAGCGCCGTGTGCCCCTGGCCCGGGCCATCGAAGGCAATGATGTCGAAGGGGCGGGTGGGGAAGTACTCGGCGAACCCCATGATCTCTTCCGCGTATCCGTCGAAGCCGTTCATCATGACGAGGGTGGAAGGCGCGTCGGGGAAGCGGGCACGATCGTCAGGATCAGCCTGCCAGTGGATCGCCGTCAGTGAGCCATTTTCATAGGGGACTGTGTGTCGGCGCATCGCCAGGCGAGTGTGAGAGGCATCGAAGTTACGCGATGCCGCGTCGATGAAGTGCCGCTTTCGCTGGTCGTGCTCGGGCAGGTAGAAGGCGGCCAGACAGTAGAGTCGCCACGCGGCCGCCGCGTCCCCCTCGGCGTCGAAGCGAGCCGCCATGCGCCCGGCGAACTGCGTGATCTGGGAAGTGGAACGGATGCGGGCAAGGGTGCTTGTCGTCAACGGATCCAGTCCAGGCCGGTCCAAAATCGGTCCGAGGTAACGGTTCAGCTGCAGGTCAAATTGGCGATTGCCGGTGTATTCGGTGAACATGCATCGACTGTATCGCCGGTTTGCGTGCGGTGGGCCGCACAATAACAAACGGTGTGTTGGATACTGGACGGTGCGGCCGTTATGCGTAGGATAAGCCTATTGATAGTGGAAAAATGATCGGAGCGACATGTTCCTGCGGAATGCGGATAAGCACGGGCGCGAGGCCGAGAAGAACCTGGACCTGCGCATCCGGAAGACGCGTCGGGCGATCCGTTCCGGCCTCGTCAAGGCGTGCCAGGCCAAGCCATATGCACACGTCAGTGTCACCGACATCTGCGCCGCGTCGATGGTCTCGCGCACGACCTTCTACGACCACTACACCGACAAGGATGCTCTCCTGGCGGAGGTCGTCTCCTTCCTCCTTGAGGAGATCACCCCGGCGCTTCAGGGCCTGTGGTTCGGCGAGGAGCGCGAGACACGCGAGGTCGCCCGTCACCTGGCCGACGTGTACGCGCGCAACGGCAACGCCCTGAAGACTCTGCTGGCCATCCGCGTGGGCGGCGACGGCGACCTACACGAGCAGCTGTATCGCACGTGCTGTTCGGTATTTACCGATTGGGCGCGTGGCCGCGTGGACGACGAGGTGCTGTCGCTTGCTGCAGACGTGTATGCCTCCGTGGTGCTCACATTCATCCAGCGCAGCGCCACGAAGCCGCTGACGGACAAGGAGCTGGCAGCGATCGACCGCGCCCGCGAGCTCTTCGTCGAGGGTTTCGGCGCCCGGTAGGTCAGCGGTAGATGCGTGACCGATGATCGATGTTGATGGCGAGGATCAGTAACTCATCATCTTCGATGGAAGCAATGATCCGATAGTCGCCGACACGGTATCGCCAAAAGCCTGCCAGGTTGCCGGTCAGTCCCTTCCCTCGCGAGCGAGGATCCTCGCCGCTCGCGGTCTCGCGAAGGTAGTCGATGATACGGCGTGCGGTTGGCTTATCGAGCTTGCTGAGCTGCTTGAGTGCACGCGTTGAAAGCTCAGCCCTCCAAGCCAAGGGTCTTCACCGCTTCGTCAAGGCTTACTGATGTGGCTCGGCCGCTGCGAATGTCCTCGAGTTCCGCCTGCAGTGAGTAGGCCAGCTCGATTTCTTCGAGCGCTGACTCGATGGCGCGATTCATGTAGAACGACTTCGTTCGTCCCGTCCGCTCAGCAAGGGCCGTGAGGCGGGCGTCGATCTCGGGATTGAGCTTGACGGAGCGTGCAACCCGTGCCGTAGACATGTGTCCTCCTCAAAAGTGACTACGCGTAGTCTATCGCTCTTCGGACACAGTTGGAAGAGTGTTCGATGCGTGATGAGTCGGGAATGACATTGTCGTTGACATGCTATCAGCGCCTGACAATCAGCGATGAAGAAACTAATAGCGAACAGAGCGTCCGATAAAGGATTACAGGGCGCTGTCGTGGTGCGCGCGAAAGTGTTACCGTTAACGCGACCCCGGCCTCGTCAATGAAGACACTAGGAGTACATGTGACCACCGATCCCCGCGCGCTCATCGCCGCCGCGGACACCGCGCTCGGCATCGAGTTCGGCTCGACCCGCATCAAGGCCGTCCTGATCGGCCCCGACCACGAGGTGCTCGCCACTGGCGGCCACGGGTGGGAGAATCACCTGGAGGGTGGCCTGTGGTCCTACACTCTCGATGAGGTCATCACCGGCCTGCAAAGCGCCTACGCCTCCCTGGTCGCCGACGTGCGCGAGCGTTACGACCTCATTCCAACCTCGTATGGCTCCATCGGTATCTCCGCGATGATGCACGGGTACCTCGCGTTCGACGCCGACGACAACCTGCTCGCGCCCTTCCGCACGTGGCGCAACACCAACACGGGTCGCGGGGCGGATGAGCTCACCCGACTCTTCGGCTTCAATATCCCCCTGCGCTGGTCGATCGCGCACCTGCACCAGGCGCTCCTCGACTCCGAGGAGCACGCGCCGCGCGTCGCCCGCCTCACCACCCTGGCCGGCTGGGTCCATCACCAGCTGACGGGCTGCCACGTCTTGGGCGTCGGCGACGCCTCGGGCATGTTCCCGATCGACTCGACGTCGGGCACGTACGTGGAGTCCTACCTCGATCAGTACGAGGCCTTGGTGGCCGACCGGGTGCCGTGGTGTCTGCGCGACGTGCTCCCGACCGTGCTCAGCGCGGGCCAAGATGCGGGGGCGTTGACCCCCGAAGGGGCCGCGCTCATCGATCCGACCGGCGCGCTCCAGGCCGGGATCGAGCTGTGCCCGCCAGAGGGCGACGCGGGTACGGGCATGATCGCGACGAACGCGATCGCCCAGCGCACCGGCAACATCTCGTGTGGAACCTCCGTCTTCCTCATGGCTGTCCTCGAGCGTTCCCTCACCGAGCTGCACACTGAGATCGACATGGTGACCACGCCCGACGGCTCGCCCGTTGCGATGGTTCACTCGAACAACGGCGCGTCCGAGCTCGACGCATGGGTCGGCTGGTTCGCGGACTTCGCGCGCCTCGTCGGCGCCGACGTGAGCGTCCCCGCGATCTACGACGCCCTCTACATCCATGCGCTCACGGGCGAGGCGGACGCTGGTGGCGTCATGGCATACAACACCCTGTCGGCTGAGCCGCTCGTCGGCCAGGAGACCGCCCAGCCCGTCTTTACCCACACGCCCGACGCGCGCGTCACCCTGGCGAACGCGGTCCGCGCCCAGCTCATGAGCATCTTCGCGGCCGTGCGTATCGGCGTCGACATCCTCGGCGACGAGGGTGTGCGCCTCGACTCGCTCTTCGCCCACGGTGGCCTGTTTAAGACGCCGGGGGTCGCTCAGCAGATCCTCGCCGACTCGCTCAATATTCCCGTGTCCGTGGGCGACACGGCGGGCGAGGGTGGCGCGTGGGGCATCGCGGTCCTCGCGCGCTACCGTGCCGTTCTCGCAGGGGACGAGGCCACGCCCGCCCTGCCGGAGTATCTGTCCGAGTGCGTCTTCGTGGGGGCTTCGGTCTCGACTCTGGAGCCCACTCCCGAGGGCGTGGCGGGGTACGAGCACTTCCTCGACGCCTACCGTGCGACCCTGCCCGGCGTGGAGGTCATCGCCCGGGGCGCCCGCTGACGAGGCGCGGGGGGCGAGGGGACCGGCTCGCCCAGCCCCCACCTCGTCGATTGAGCGAAACCCGCTACGATTACACCCATGGGTAAAGCTAGCCGCCGTAAAAAGGTCACCGATCCCGCCAAGCTCAAGGCGTATCGCCCGCCGATCCCCTTCGTCGCGCGCCCCTACGAGGGTCTGCCGAAGGAGATCGAGCTGGTCGCCATGCGCGAGCTCATCCCGGCGGCCACGCTGACCGCACGCACCGACGCCGACCACGGCGCCGTCGAATTCGACTTCGTCACTCTCCTGCCCGAGGGCCACCCCGCGATGGTGCGCCCCGACGGCCGCATCCTCGTTGCGCTGCAGACCCGCTCGAACTCCGCGGACCTCAGCCACGACGCGGGTGCCGCGCTGCTCGCGGCCATTGCCGCGAAGGAGGCGGGCGACAAGGGCGTCATCTCGATCGACGTGCGCGAGCCGTCCGAGCGTCTCCAGGACATCGTCGACGCAGACAGTTTCACGGACATGAAGCTCGAGGAGGACTTCTCCTTCTGGTTCGACCCGGCCGAGGAGATCGACGAGTCGACGCGTCGCGCCCTTGAGCAGAACCGCGACGAGATTATCCCGACCGAGCCCGTGCCCGGCGTCCCCGGCGCGTACTGGTGCGAGATGAACCGTAACTTCGTGCGCTTCCTGACGGACAATGACGAGACCAAGCTCTTCGACGCGCTCGCCCGCCTGGCCGCGCGCGGCGAGGCCCACGTCGGTGAGGGCTCCCGCTACGTGGGTTCCTTCCGCGCGTGCGGCCTGATCGTCCCGGTCTTCGAGCTGCCCGAGGGTGCCAGCGCGGCCGACGTCGCGCACGGCACGCTGGCCCTTGCCAAGGCCCTTGAGGAGGCCCTCACGGTCGCCGAGCGCCTGGATGACAAGGAACGCCGTGCACGTCAGGGCCTCGTCTCCCGAGCTGTGACGATCCGCTGAGGATAATTTTTACCTGTCGTTTAGATCAGCTTGTCGCTCACATTACGGGCGGTGGGACGCGAGTGCGCCCTGCCGCCCGTAGACTGTTAGTTGTGAACTATCCTGTCGGATCTCGAGGTTCCCATCCCCAGCGCGTCGCTGCCGTCATCGCTGCCCACAACGTCGGCCGAGCCGTCGCGGCCACCGTGCGCGCGTGCCGCGCCATACCCAGCGTTGACCTCCTCATTGTCGTCGACGATGGTTCTACGGACGACACCGGGCGCGCCGCCCGTGCCGCAGGCGCCGTCGTCGTGCGTCACTCCGTCGAGCGCGGGCGCGCTTCGGCGATCGAGACTGGCGTGAAGGTCGCCGCCATGCGCGACCGTCCCGACGGGCCGCCCCGCCACATCCTGCTTCTCTCTCCCGACCTCGGCGAATCCGCGGTCGAGGCCACCGCCCTCGTCGAGGCCGTTTTTTCCGGCCAGGCCGACATGGCGATCGCCGTGCCCGCGACTGGCCGTGAGTACTCCGGCTACGGGCCGGGCGTTGCCCGCCGCCTCATCCGCCGCAAGACCGGCTGGAACTGCCACTACCCCCTCAGCTACCAGCGCTGCCTGACGCGCGAAGCCATCGACGCGGCCATGCCCTTCGCGGGCCGCTACGTGCTTGAAGCCGCCATGACCATCAGCGTGCTGCGCGCGGGGCTGTCCGTCATGGAGGTCCCCTGCAATTTCGCCCACTCGGGCGCGGACCGTTCGCTCGGCTCGCTCAACCGGCCCGCGCGTATGTTCGACGCCGTGCGCGCCACGGTCAGCCAGGTCTTCCACTCCGATGCTCGCTCGAAGCGCCGCGCCGACCATGAGCAGGGTATCGGCGTGCCCTATCCGGCTCCGGCGTCCGCCCGCGATGAGGCGGAGGACTCCGACTCACCTACGTCGCGCCCCGCGGAGATGGTCGTGTGAAGGGCCCGGATCGATTAGCCGTCGGTCGCCTGGTGGCGACCTGGTGGCTACCCACCGTCGTTGCGTGCGCCGTCGGCGCACTCTACATCTGCTATTCGGTGGCGCAGTGGCGCGCGCTCGTCGCCCCGTCGTGGGACCTGGGCATCTTCACCGAGGCCGTCCAGGCTTACTCGCGCTTCGAGGCTCCCATCGTCCCCATCAAGGGGCCCGGCTACAACCTGCTGGGCGATCACTTCCACCCGATTCTGGCGCTCCTCGGTCCGATCTTTCGTCTCTTCCCCTCTGCGCTGACCCTCCTCGTCGTCCAGGACGTGCTGATAGCCGCGTCGGTTCTGCCGATCGTGCGCCTTGCGCAGTGCCTCCTCGGTCGAGGCGGCGCGCTCCTCGTCGGGCTTGCCTACGGCCTGGGGTGGGGGTTGCAGGGTGCGGTCGGCGCCCAGTTTCACGAGGTCTGCGTGGCCGTCCCGCTGCTGGCTGTCGGGGGAGTTGCCTTCGTTGAACGGCGCTGGGGCGCGTGCATGGCGTGGCTGGCACCCCTCGTCCTTGTCAAAGAGGATCTTGGGCTGACGGTCTTCGTTGCCGGACTTGCCCTCGCGTGGCGCCGCAGAGGCGAGGGGCGTTCCGGTGTCCTGCGCTCGATAGCGTATGCTCTGTTCGGCATCGTCGCGTTTGTTCTGACAGTGAAGGTGTTGATCCCGGCGATGAACCCGGCGGGCACATGGGCCTATTCGCTCGATGGTGCCGCGACCGGGGCGGGCACGCCGACCGGTCGAACCACCGCCGCGCGCGACATTCCCTCCCTGTGGGACATCCTGACAACCCCATCTGTCAAGCTCGTGACCCTCATTGTCCTGGCCGCCGGTGCAGGCTTCGTGGGAACGGCCTCCCCGTGGTTCGCGCTGGTGGCCCCGACGCTCGCGTGGCGCTTTGCAGGCTCGGTGGAGAGCTACTACGGCTGGGACTCGTGGCACTACAACGCGGTGCTCGTCCCCATCGCGGCATGCTCGCTGCTCGACGTCATCGACCAGTGGCTCGCGCCCGCGTGTGCAACCGCCGACACCGACGCCGAACCCGGAAACGAGGCCCCCGCCTCGTCGAACCTGGGCTGGCGCGTCGCGGCGTGGGTAATCGCGTGTGTGCCCGCTGCGTCGCTGGCTTTCACAGCCTCGTCGCTGCCCCTGTGGCACCTGCCTGACCTGAAGGAGGATCCGCGCATGGCTGCCGCCCTCGGCGCGCTCGACGCGGTGCCCGAGGGGGTGAGCGTCGAAACCGACACGACGCTGCTCGCGCGCCTCGTGCCCGGGCGCGAGGTCTACTGGGTAGGAACCACTGGCAGCATGGATACCCCTCCGGAATATGTCGTCATCGACGCGCGCTGCTACGCGTGGGGGAACCAGCAGGTCGACGCCGAGTCGTGGGGGAGCGCCTCACACCCCGGCCACTCCTACGAGACCGTCTACGCCAAGCAGGGCTTCCGTGTCGCAAGGCGTACCTCGTAATACGACAGGTGCCGCGCAGTCGGACCTCCGGCCACGCGGCACTTTTGTCGTTCGTGTGACTACTTCGCGGCGCGCAGGCGCAGCGAGTTGAGGACCACGAACACCGACGAGCACGCCATCGCGGCGCTCGCCAGCATGGGGGAGAGGAGGCCCGCGATAGCCAGCGGCACCATGAGGACGTTGTAGAAGAACGCCCAGAACAGATTCTCTTTGATGATGCGCAGTGTCCGACGCGACACTCGGATCGCGGTTGCCGCCGAGGTGAGCGACGAGTTCATGAGCGTCATGTCCGCGACCTCGATGGCCACGTCCGTGCCCGAGCCCATCGCGATGCCCAGGCCCTTCGCGCTCGCTTGCGCGAGGGCGGCAGCATCGTTCACGCCGTCACCCACCATCGCGACCGTACGGCCCTCGGCTTGTAGATCGGCAACGGTATCGCGCTTGCCGTCGGGCAGGACGCCCGCGATGACGCGCTCGATGCCCACCTGACCCGCGACGTGGCGGGCCGCCGCCTCGTTATCGCCAGTCAGCAGGATCGGCTCAATGCCGAGCTCGCGGAGCTGGGCGATCGCATCCGCGGAGGACTCCTTGACCGTGTCGCGCACGACGAGTGCAGCAATCGCCCGCCCCTCGACGCGCTCGGGAATCACCAGGGACGAGGCCGGGGCCCCCTCCCGCTCGCCCGCGCCCGGGGTGGTGCCCGGCTGGGTGGGGGTACCGGTACCCCCACTCGCGCTGCCGTCAGCCGCAGGTGCGCCGTCGGCGGACGCGGCGGTGGTGCGGGAGGTGATGGTGCCGGAGTATCCGGCCGCGTTCACGACGGCCTCGAGCTCTTCGTCGCTGTGAGGGGCGGTGAGCGTGATGCGAGCCGATTCGGTGGCGAGGTTGACCTCGGCCCTCACGCCGTCGAGCTTGCCGAGCTTGCGCTCGACGCGGCGTACGCAGGACGCGCAGGTCATGCCGCCCACGCTCATGGTGAGTGTCGCGAGGGGCAGTTCGGCGTCCGGGCCGGGCAGGACGAGGTGCGGTTGGGCCTCGGGTATGGGGGTGACGGCCTCGGTGGTCGCTACTCGGCCGAGCTGCGGCGCGATAGCTGCGACGACGGCGGAGGCACCCGTGGCCTCGGCCTCGCGCACGGCATCGAGAAGGGAAGCGGGCACGTCGATGCCCAGGGAAGCCAGCCAGGACGGGCGGCCGACCAGCACTCCGCCCTGGGCGGTCACGCCGACGACGCCGAGCCCCGGCTGGTTCGCAAAAGCTGGGACGGGCACGAGCGACAGGCCGCGGTTCGCGGCGCCCGACGTGATGGCGCGGGCGACGGGATGCTCGGACAGGGACTCGACGGAGGCGGCGAGGGATAGGGCCGAGGCCTCGCCCGCGCCGGGCGCGACCGCGACCGACTCGAGGGACATGACGCCAGTGGTCACCGTTCCCGTCTTGTCCAGGAGCATCGTGTCGATCGAGCGCGTCTGCTCGAGGATTTCCGCGTTCTTGATGAGGATGCCCAGCTGAGAGGCGCGCCCCGACCCGACGAGGATCGCGGTGGGCGTGGCCAGGCCGAGCGCGCACGGGCACGCCACGACCAGGACGGCGACAGCCGCCGTAAACGCGGCCTGAACGCCGCCGCCCGCGAGCAGCCAGCCCCCGAGCGTCAGCAGGGAAACGACGATGACGATCGGCACGAACACGCCCGAAATCTGGTCCGCGAGTCGCTGGACGGGTGCCTTGCCGGCCTGGGCCTCGGCGACCATGCGCCCGATCTGCGCGAGCGTCGTATCCGAGCCGACGCGCGTGGCGCGCACCAGCAGGGACCCCCACGTGTTAACGGTCGCGCCCGTCACCGCGTCGCCGGGGGCGGCGTCCACGGGCACGGACTCACCCGTCAGGAGCGAGGTGTCCAGGGCGGAGGAGCCCTCGACGATGACGCCGTCGGTCGCCACCTTCTCGCCCGGGCGCACCGCAAAGAGGTCGCCAACCTGCAGGGACGAGGCGGGCACGACCGTTTCCGTGCGCTCGCCGGTCGCGGGATCGACGCTCACGAGCGTCGCCTCCTTCGCGCCCATGCGCAGCAGCGAGCGCAGCGCGTCGCCCGCACGGTAGCGTGCGCGCGCCTCCAGGTAGCGGCCCGTCAGCAGGAACACGACGATCATGCACGCGCCCTCGAAGTAAATCTCCGCGTGGCCGGCGTGCGCCGCGCGCGGAATCAGGCTCATCTGCATGCGCATCCCGAGCATGCCGGCACCGCCCCACAGCAGGGCCCACCAGCTCCACAGTGTCGAGGAAATGACGCCGAGCGAGACCAGCGTGTCCATCGTCGTCGACCCGTGGCGCCCGGCCGCGAACGCCGCCCGGTGGAAGGGCCACGCGCCCCACGTGACGACCGGGATCGAGGCCACCGCGACGACCCACTGCCACCCCGTGAACTGCCACGCGGGAACCATCGACAGGAGCATCGCAAGGATGCCGAGTGGCGCGGAGACGATGAGGCGGCGGCGCAGGTCGGCGGCGTGGGCGCGGGTGCCCTCGCCTACCTGGGGAGCGGGGGCCGAGGCCGGGGTGGCCTCAGGAGAAGAAGGGGCGACCGCGGGAGTGGTCGTCACGGAATTGGTGGACATAGGTACCCTCCGGGGGTATGTATCGGATGAAAGGAAACGAGGCCGGGAAAGTGCCCCGGCCTCGTCGGTGAGGCGTGGAAACCTCAGAAGTCGCGCGAGATGCCGACCAGCTTGAAGCCGGCCTCGGACACTGCGTCGCCCAGCGCCGCGTCGTCCAGGGGGGTATCGGTCAGGACCGTCACCTTGGAGGTGGCGCCCGAGTTGAGGATCACGTCGACGTTCTTCACGCCGGGGATCTCGCGCAGCTCCTCGCTGACGCTCATCACGCAGTGACCGCAGGTCATGCCGTCGACGGACAGCTCAATGGTGCGATCGATCTCGGTGGTCATGATGTCTCCTTGTTGTTAGGACTTGATGAGGCGCGCGATGGCCGCGGCCGCCTCGTCGACTTTGGCCTGCGCGGCCTCGTCGGATTCGCGCGCCGCCGTGACGACGCAGTGGTTCATGTGGTCTTTGAGCAGGTTGACTGCAACGGAGTCGAGCGCGGACTGGACGGCCGAGACCTGCGTGAGGATGTCGATGCAGTACTCGCCCTGCGAGATCATGCGCTGCAGGCCGCGCACCTGTCCTTCGATGCGGCGCAGGCGCGCGAGATGATTCTCGGTGTTGCCGTGGTAGCCGTGCTCGTTGCTCATGGAATGGATGGTACCCCTAGGGGGTATGGGTGTCAAGGGGTGTGGACAACCGAGGGCTGTGGGGGTGACGACACGCATCCCCCAATGCGGCGCGCCCACGCCCGGCCCACCGTAGGGTGGAGGCAGCACACAGGTGAAGGAGGGGACATGAAGCGACGCCCGCGTCGGCGCTACCGCGCGATCCGCCGCGTCCCCCAGGCCTACCCCGGCCTCTACCTGCGCCTCAAAGTTGCCCCCGTCGTGCCCGCCCTCGCGGCCACGGTCGCCGTCGGCGCGCTCGGGGAAATCTCCGCCCTGCCGCGCGGCGTTCGCACCCGCGCGCGTTCCCTCTCCGACAACATGGGTACCGTGATCAGCGAAAAATCGCAGCGTATCTTCTTCGATACCCCCGGCCTCGATACCCTCCTCATCCGCTCCCTCTCTCACGTCGCCCGGCGCACCGCGACCGTTGGTCGCGCCTGGGCGCGAGCCGTCGTCGCCGTCGGCGCGGACAAGGATGGGCGCATGGCCCGCATGCTGCCCCTCATCCCCAGGCGCGGATACGATGCCCTCATGACCGGCATGCTGACGATCGGCACGGCCGTGGGTGCCCTGCGCGGCGGCGAGGTCCACGTCGCACTCCTGCGCGACTCCGACGCAGACCCTGCCTTCCAGGACGCGCTGTCCGGCCACCCCGAGGCCCAGATTCGCCGCGTCGACGCACCCGCGCTGCTCTCCGACATGTGCGCCGACATCGACGAGCTCTACTGGTCCCGCACGATTGGCCCGGCCGTCAAAATTACCCGCGTCGGTGAGGGCGAGGCCCGCCGCTGGCTCCTCTCGCTAGTCGGCACCGAGTCCATGACCTGGGGCTCCACGAACAACCCGGCCGACGTCGAGACGAACATCCGACTCATGCTCGGCCTGGAAAGTGCGATGGGCGTCGGCGTCGTGCGCGCCCTGCACGCTGCCATGGAACGCGACGGCGTGCCCGCCGAGCGCTGGCCGCGCGAGCCCGTCCTCATCTGTGGCCACTCCCAGGGCGGGATCGTCGCCGCCGCCCTCGCCTCCGTCCCTCCACACGAGGCAGGGGTCAACGTCACCGGCATCCTGTCCACCGGCGGACCGAACCGGCGCATTCGCGTGCGCCCCGACGTGGTGACCGTCGCCGTCTACCACGACCAGGACGTCATGCCGAGCCTCGACGGCTCGCCCGACCGCGCTCCCGACCGGCGCGTGACCGTGGGACGTAGCCTCGTGAGGCCTCGTACCCGCCCCCTCTACTACGCGCACTCCTCCTCGACCTACACGGAGACCGTGCGCCTCCTCGAGCGCAAGGTCCGCGTGACCCCGTGGGGGCGGCTGGCCTCGGCGATGGCGGCCCTGCAGGATTTCCTGCCTACCCCGGACGAGCCCACGCGCGTCATGCACTACGAGATCTGGCAGGACATCCTGACCCCGAGCCCCGAGAGCACGTGGGACACGGTCGCCGCGCTTGAGCGTGGCGGCCCATACGAGCCGGTTACCTACCCGATCGACTATGCGACCGAAGTGCCCAGGCTGCCCCGTATCGCGCGAGCCAGGCGCCGCGCGGCCCTCCCGGAGCGCATCGCTTCCGCTCTCTCCTCCCTCAGAAAGGACAGGTCATGACCGACCCCAACGCCCCGCTACGCGAGGTGCGCCGATGGATGCGCGTCTCGACCCCCGTCAACAAGGCGACCTCCGCGGGCCTGCGCGGTCGGCTCCCGCAGATCGCCGGGCCGCTCATGATCGGCGCGCTCGGCGTGGGCGCCCTGGGAGCGGGCATCGCGTGGCGCGCCCTGTCCTCGACGAGGGGCACCGGGCGCACGCGGCGCTTCGTGGACCTCGCGACCGCCGCGCTCGAGGCTGACTTCCCGCTTCGCGCGGACGAGGCCGGGGATGTTGACGGGGACGCACACGCGCCCCGCCGCGCCGTCCACGTCGAGGTCGGCGAAGGCTTCGGGCGCCCCTCCCTCGTGTCCATCGACGTCGTCGTGGCCTCCTCGGACGCGCTGTCCGAGCGCGAGGCAGCAACGCGCGCCCTCGACGCGATCACCCGAGCGACCTGGAACAATCCCGAGATGGCGCCCGTCAGCGTGCGCGCCCGAGTCCTCCTCTCGCGCGACACCGCCGGCGACCTCGAGGCCCCCGGCGCGCAGACCGACACGATCGTCGACATGAGCGCCCTCGGCTTCGCCGACGAGATCGCACGCCCTGACGAGCTCTACGACCGCTACGGCGCGCCCGAGTGTGACCCCGCCTGGAGGCCGTGAGCGGACCGTGAGCTCAGGCCTCCCAGCGTGCCAGGCGCTCGGACAGGCCGATGTAGGTTGCGGGGGTCAGCGCGAGGAGGCGTTCCTCCACCTCGGCCGGCAGACCCAGGCCCGCGATGAACTCACGCATGTCGCGCTCGCCCACCTCGTGGCCGCGCGTCAGCTCCTTGAGGCGCTCGTACGGGTTCGCCATGCCGGTCGCGCCAGCGATCGCGGCGGCGCGCATCGCCTGCTGGACGGCCTCGCCGAGCACCGCCCAATTCGCATCCAGGTCGGCCGCCATACGCGCCGCGTTGATCTCGATGCCATCCAGGCCTCGTACCAGGTTGTCGTAGGCCAGCACCGCGTGACCGAACGCGACGCCCACGTTGCGCTGCGTCGTCGAATCCGTCAGGTCGCGCTGCATGCGGCTTGTCACCAGCGTCGCGCCCAGGGAATCCAGCAGCGCGTTCGACACCTCCAGGTTTGCCTCCGCGTTCTCGAAGCGGATCGGGTTGACCTTGTGCGGCATCGTCGACGAGCCCGTCGAGCCCTGTGCCGCCAGGTTCTGGTGGAAGTAATCCATCGAAATGTAGGTCCACGCGTCCGTCGCCAGGTTGTGGGCGATGCGGCCCGCGCGCGCCACGTCCGCGTACAGCTCGGCCTGCCAGTCGTGCGACTCGATCTGCGTGGTCAGCGGGTTCCACGTCAGGTCCAGTCCCTCCACGAAGGAGCGAGCCAGCGTCGGCCAATCCGCGCCCGGCACCGACACTACGTGCGCGGCCCATGTGCCCGTTGCACCGTTGATTTTGCCCAGGTACTCCGTGGCCTCGACGCGCTTGATCTGGCGCGACAGTCGGTGCGCGAACACCGCCATCTCCTTGCCGACCGTCACGGGGGTCGCCGGCTGGCCGTGCGTGTGCGCCAGCATCGGGACGGCCGCCCCGGCCTCGGCGAGGCCGCGCAGGCGATCCAGGAGCGCGTGGATCGCAGGCAGCCATACCTGCTCGGTCGCCGCCTTGATGGTCAGCGCGTACGCCAGGTTGTTGATGTCCTCGGAGGTGCAGAAGATGTGGACGACCTCGCGCAGGGTGGGCAGATTCGTTTCCGCGCCCAGCTTGTCGGAGGCCGCCTCCAGGTATTCGCCGATCAGGTACTCGACGGCCTTGACGTCGTGGCGGGTAAACGCCTCGAACTCGCCCAGGCGCTTGATGTGGTCGGTGCCGAAGTCGCGCGTGAGGGCGCGCAGGTAGTCGCGCTCGGCGTCGGTCAGCTTCGGCGCGCCCGGCAGGACCGAGTTGTCGAGCAGGAAAATCAGCCACTCGATCTCGACGTGCACGCGCGCGCGGTTCAGGCCCGCCTCAGACAGGTAGTTCGCGAGGGGCGCGGCGACCGCACGGTAGCGGCCGTCCAGCGGGCTGAGCGGTTCACCCCCGCCCGCCAGGTCCGAATAGCCGTGGGCAGTGGAGAACAGTGTCATCGTGTCGCTCATACTCCTATCTTCCCAGAACGAGGGGTCATCGGGACGCCAAGTCCGCTCGGCGGTTCGTGGCGTGGGTAACGTGCGAGGTTGGGGTCGGGTGGGCGGATGCGTGACTGTCTGGGCGTGTCGTCCACAGGGGCGTTCGGCGCGGGGCAGTTATCCACAGGCGGCATCTGGCGGCTGGTAGCGGGGGAGTGGACGGGCGTAGCGTGCGAGGATAAGCAACGACTCTTCCAACGATGGGAGACACCATGATCCTCGATCCGACCAGCCCAGGCCTGTCCCTCCAAGCCGCCCAGGGCCTCGTCGACGGCCTGCGCGGGGTGCTCGCGGGCGCGACGTGCCCGCAGTGGACGGGAGTGGGAGGCGACTCCTATCGGGCGCGCTGCGGCGAGACCATTGCCGGAGCCCAGGCAGTCCTCGACCAGATCCAACAGGCCCTCGACCTCGTCCCCGCCTTTGACTCGGAGCGGGCGCACGGCCTCGCGCGCAGCCTCGCTGAGTCCTCCGAATCAGCCGCGCTTCATCCCGAACTCGTCCTGCTTGGGGCGTGGTGACCGTGGCTTTCGATCCGAACCGACACGTCTCCGTCTCCTCGGGGTCATTCCACGTGGATGTCAACGAGCTGTGCGCCGCGCACACCCTCGTCACATACGAAGAGAACCTCTCGGTCAACCCCGCGCGCCTCGCGCTGAATGCCGCACTGAACGAGGCCCATCTGGCCTCGCATTTTGCACCGGAGACGGCTGCCGGCCTCATAGGTGCGATCAGCGCCGCCCTCAGCGCCCTCGACGCCCTTCAGACCAGCGTCGACGACCTGCGGTGGAAGCTCCAGGACGCGGCCCTCACCTACGCGGACGCGGAGGTCGGTGCATCCCTGTGGGAGGCCGTACCCGGCAGCCCGTTAGGGGCGCAGCTGAGCTGGCGAAGCCTCGGAGCTTTCGCCCACTCCCCAGGCGGTGCCCTGGCCACCGGAGGCGTCGCGCTCTACCACGGGCTTGAGGATGCCTCCGCGCGCTCGGGAGCCTACTGGTTGCCCGACCTCCTCATGCCCGGCATGACCAACTTGGTGCGAACGAGTGACCTGTGGAACACCGCGATCGACGGACTTCTCTTCAAATACCACTCGGACGAGGTTTCGGGCGCCCGTTTCCAGCGTGACCTCGGCAGGTTCGCCCTGGACGTCAACTCCTCGCCCGTCTACCGAGGAGTCGCAGCCGCGCTGTCCGGGCGGGGAGTCAGCCAGGACCTGAACTCGACGTCCACGCAATCAGCGTCCGGGGTGGCCGCGATCGTCGCGCCCGTCCTTGCGCACCTCGGGTTCGTTGACTTCCACCGCGGGCACGGAGCCAGCTACGGAGTCGTTGTGCGGGGAATGGATGGGAACACGCGCGTCCATCACAGCGAGGCCTCCGCACATATCCCATCCGGTACCCTCGACGCACGCACCCGCGCCGCGCTCGCGGCGATGCCTGACGCGGCTCCCGACACCCATTACACAGGTGTCACCACCAGCGCCGACGCCATCGAACACATTACGCAGATGCACGGGGGAGACGCCGACAACGGTGAGATCACTATCGAAGAACACGTGACGGCGGGCGAGGACGGCACGACGACCCGCTCGTGGACCGTCGACATCCGGGGCACGCAGGCCTTCTACATCGGGCAAACGGGGCCCCAGGACATGACCACCAACCTGCAGGGCGTGGCCGGGATGAGCTCGGACCAGCTCGACGCCATCAAGGAAGCCATGAACGCGGCGGGCATCGCTCCGGGCGAGGCCGTCGAGTTTGCCGGCCACTCGCAGGGAGGCATCATGGCGGCTCAGCTGGCCGCCGACCCGGGCGTACGCGCACGTTACAACGTCGTCTCCGTTGTCACCGCAGGTTCGCCGACGGCGACGATCGCGCCCAGCGACGTTCCCGTTCTCTCCTATGAAAACTCAGGCGACATCGTCCCGGGCTCGGACGGGAATGCCACACGCGGAGAAGGCGTTACGACCGTCAGATTCCACGACTACGAGGCCACGTGCCACGCCGACGATCCCGTGCCCTGCTCGCACAGCGCGCCGCTGTACGTCGACGAAATCCGCAGTACCCTGGATGCCGCTCGGGCCTCGTCCGATCCGGGACTCAGTGCCCTGGCGGCCGCCGAGGCCCGCCGCACCCAGGCGCTCAGCCTCACCCAGGACACGCAGACGACCATCCACCACTATCAAACGAGGCGCATCACCCAGGGGTAATGCGCCTCGACGGAGAAGGGAGCGATACGTCAGTCCCGCTCGCCCTTCTTATCCCGCAGGACGCCAGAGACGATCGAGGACACTACGGAGGTGATGACCGCGCCGGCCAGGCATGACCAGAAGCCGCCCGTCGTCATGGGGAATCGGAGCGACGTGGACAGCCAGCCCGTCAGCGCAAACAGCAGCGAGTTCGTCACCAGGGCAAACAGGCCGAAAGTGAGGAGGTACAGGGGGAACGCCAGAATCTGCACGACCGGCTTGATGATCGAGTTCACCGCTGTGAACACCAGGGCGACGCCCGCGAGAACAATGACGGTCTGCGAGGTCGACGACGACTCAATCGAGATCGACGAGACCACGTGGGTCGTCACCCACAGGCCGGCCATTGTGGCCAATAAACGAGCAATAAATTCCATTCCTCTATTCTTGCGCAGTGGGATGATGCTTGCACGGTCCAAATCCATGGGATAGGACTACACACATGACCAACCTGCGCATCCGTCCCGCCGTCGCCTCCCTGCCTCGCTACGTCCCCAGCAAGACCGCGCCCGGCGCCGTCAAAATCTCCTCCAACGAGATGCCGACGCCGCCCAGCCCAGCGGTCCTCGAGGCGATCGCCCGCGAACTCGAGACCATCAACCGGTACCCCGACCTGACGGCAGCGCCCCTGCGAGAGGCCCTCGCCCAGTGCTTCGGCGTCGGTGCCGACCAGGTGTGCGTGGGCACCGGTTCCTCGGCGATCCTCGTCGCGGCGCTGTCCGCCGTCTGCCAGCCCGGCAGCCAGGTCGTCTTCCCCTGGCGCTCCTTCGAGTCCTACCCGATCGCCGTTCCCTCCGTGGGGGGTGACCCTGTGCCCGTCGAGCTGCTCCCGGATGGTGCCCACGATCTCGATGCCATGCGCGCCGCGATCACGACCGACACCGTCGCCGTCATCGTCTGCTCGCCCAACAACCCGACAGGCCCCGCCCTCACCTACGAGGAGATCGCCGGCTTCGTCGCCGACGTCCCCGACGACGTCATGATCATCGTCGACGAGGCCTACATCGACTTCGCGACCAAGCACGGTGTGCGCACCGCGGTCCCCCTCATCGAGGAGCACCCCAACGTCATCGTCATGCGCACCTTCTCCAAGGCCCACGCCCTGGCCGGCGTGCGCGTCGGCTACGCCATCGGCGATCCCGAGGTGATCGGCGCGATCCAGGCCCTCCTCGTCCCCTTTGGCGTCAGCTCACTCGCCCTGGCCGCTGCCCTCGCCTCCCTGAAAGACGCCGAGGGCGTGCAGCGCGCGGTCGCCGAGATCATCGCCGAGCGCGAGCGCATCATCCCTGCCCTGCGTGACCTCGGCTACGACATCCCCGACAGCCAGTCGAACTTCTACCTGATCCGAGGCGACGTCTACGGCCTCGTCGAGGCGTGCGCGCGCGTCGGCCTCATCGTGCGCCCCTTCCGCGTGGGCGTGCGCGTCTCGGTCGGCTCGCGCGAGCAGAACGACCGCTTCCTCGCGGTGGCCGCCGAATATGCGCGCACTGCTGGCATCGGCGCGTAGGGCTGCGTGTGCGAATGGGCGCGCCCGACATAGCGGACGCAACCACGGCCACGCGCCGGCCCCAGCGGATTAAGGGATCAGCAGCGAGACAATGAGGAGAATCGACCAGCCCAGCTCGCTGAATCCGATCAGCTTGGGGGAGAGGGGACGCAAGCGGGCCCGGCTGAGCGTCGGCATCACCCACGCGCGCACCGTCAGGCACACCCACATGAGGAGGGGCCAGATCGCCAGTGCGCCGAACCACCACGCCACGGCCGTGCACAGCGTGAACGCCGCGTGCGCCAGCGTGGAACCTATCGCCCAGCGTGGATCCTTGCGGCCGCGAATCATCGAACGAACCAGCGGTACCGTGCCGATGTAGTGCAGGCCGAACGCGGTGCACGTCGCCCACGCGTGGAGCGTCACTGCGGACGGAGAACCGTCGGCGACCGCCAGCGAGAACGCAACAGGGCCCATGATGTTACCCGCCAGGATCGAGGCCGCACGGGCACCCAGGGAGCGCTCGCGGCCCTTCCATACGAGGTAGAGCGCGGACGAGGCCAGGGGTGCGAAGGCGATCGCCCACCACAGGAGCTGTGGGCGCAGTGTCAGGAGGGTAGTGCCGGGGAGCGCCGCGAGCACGGCGTAGGTGAGGACCGCCGGGGCGACGCGGCCGCGGCGCTTGGCGGGCGTCTTCACCCACAGGCACACGGCGGAGAACATCTGGAACGCCATCGCCCACGCCGCCAGCATGAGGACGACTGTCCACGAGAAGGTAAAGGACAGCGCCCACCCGAGCAGCGGCGGGAAAGCCATCATCGTCCACGCGCCGTGCTGGTCGGAGATCCACCCCTCGCGGGCAAGCTTGCGCATGCGGGGGTTGTTGTGGTGCCGTGGTTTTGGACGCGCCTGGGGGCAGCCCGATGCGCGGTTTGGGGAGCTCTCCGTGATGCGTTTGGGCGTTGTGTGAGTCTGCGGCGCGGTACTGTGCATAGCCTTAGCTTAGTGAAGGAGGCCTGTGAGGCTCAATACTGGGAGGTTCACAACGTGAGACTGAAGCGGGAAAAATTCAACAATCAGTGAAATATGGGAGTCATGTCCACATCTGACACAGTGACAACTCAATCCCCCGTCCTTTCCTCCGAAGACCGTAGCGCGCGCATTGCCGTCACGGTCTTCCCGCTGCTGATCCTGGCGGCCTTCGCGATTGCTATGGTCACGCCCGACACCTTCAAGCCGCTGGCTCCCGGTGTGAACTGGGCGCTCGGCGTCATCATGTTCGGCATGGGCCTGACCCTGACGCTGCCCGACTTTGGGCTCATCGTCAAGCGTCCGCTTCCCGTGCTCGTGGGTGTTGTCGCCCAGTACCTGATCATGCCGCTCGTCGGTTGGGCTCTGTGCTACGTGTTCCGCCTGCCCGACGCGGTCGCGGTCGGCGTCATCCTCGTCGGTTGCGCGCCCGGCGGTACGGCCTCGAACGTGATCTCCTACCTGGCAAAGGCGGACGTCGCCCTGTCGGTCACCATGACCTCGATCTCAACGCTGCTTGCGCCCCTCATGACGCCGCTGCTCACCGCCTGGCTGGTGGGCAATCGCATGCCGGTTGATGGTGCGGCGATGGCAAAGAACATCCTGCTGATGGTTCTCGCCCCCGTCCTGGGCGGCTTCATCGTGCGCTTCGTCGCGGGCAAGTTCGTGGAGAAGATCCTGCCGGTTCTCCCCTGGATTTCCGTGTTTGGTATCTGCTACGTGCTGCTGGTCGTCGTGTCTGGCTCGGTCAGCAAGATCCTGACCTCCGGCGCTCTCATCATCGCGGTGGTCATCTGCCACAACCTGCTGGGCTACTTCTTCGGCTACCTGGCCGGACGTGTGGGTCGTGGCTCCGACAAGGCAGCGCGCACGACGGCGATCGAGGTCGGCATGCAGAACTCGGCGCTGGCCGCGACGCTGGCGAAGACTCACTTCGCCGCCACCCCGGAAACCGCGCTCCCGGCAGCCGTGTTCTCCGTGTGGCACAACCTGTCCGGCGCGCTGCTGGCGATGTTCTTCCGTCGCTGGAAGAATGGTGGACAGGCCTAAATGGACGAGGCCGGGGCGGGGCGAGCACTGATCCCCGCGTCCGGTTCTCAACTGAATCGATGACGAGGAGGGGGTGGCCCGCAGGGCTTGCCCCCTCCTCGTGCGTGCTCAGGGGTTGCCCCTCCTCGTAGTGAGTGGTGTGGCCGTCACGCTCGTGTGCGATTCGTGCAGTGGATTGTGTCGATAGTGCACGAATGTTCGTTGACCGCGAGGAGATTAATGGCGTGAAAATGCGATATGACTCGCGGGTACCCATCACAAATTCACGAACGAGTAACCCTCATGAAAAAGCGTCTTCTGACGGCCGCCCTCGTTGCACTGCTGCCCCTGAGCTTGGCCGCCTGTGGTGGGCAGTCCAAGCAGGCTGCCTGCAAGATCATCAATGACTAGGCCGTCAAGGCAATTGATGGCCTGGATCCGAGCAACACGGAAGAGATGACCCAGGGCATGACCAACGTTGCGACTGTCCTGAAGTCTGACGACATTACCAACACGGAAGTGAAGGCTGCTGCGGCGGCTGCGGGCGATAGCGCTCAGGCTCTCGTCGATTTCGCCAAGACGGTGGGAGATGACCCTTCGGTCGATCAGATGACTGAGGCTATGGATCTGTACACGACCTTCACGACGGCGATGTCGTCGCTCGAGACGGTGTGCAATGCGAACTGACGAGCAGCATCAGATGTATGCGCCCGC
>CABKMD010000008.1 GCA_902373435.1 uncultured Actinomyces sp. | reverse complement strand
CCCGCCGCCCCGGCCTTCACCGGCCCGCAGGATGCGGAGTCCGCCACCTCCATGCTGGCCCTCGCCCAGCGCGTCCACGACGAGTATGTGCGCGACGGCGAAGAGCAGTCCGCGAAGATCATCGCCGAGGCCAACGCCGAGCGCGACGCGATCATCGCCGACGCCCAGAAGCACAAGGACTCGCTGCTCTCCCAGCTCGACCAGGAACGCGAGCTGCTCGAGAACAAGATCAACGGCCTGCGCTCCTTCGAGGCCGAGTACCGTTCGAACCTGCGCAACCACCTCGAGACCCTCCTCAAAGAGGTCGACAACGGCGAGAACTGATCGCAATCGCTGTGATCGGCGGCGGTGCACTTCGTGGTGCGCCGCCGCCGCTCGTTTAAGATAGGGAACCATGGCTGACTCCTCCCACCCGACCCACACCCGCGCGACGTGGGTGTACGCGGGCATCGTGTTCGTTGCCGCTATTGCCACCGATCAGGCGTCAAAGATGTGGGCACGTACCGCCCTCGACGGCCAAGTGCCGCGCCCGCTCATCGGGCAGTGGCTGTCGCTGTCGCTCGTGCACAATTCGGGTGCCGCTTTCTCCCTTGCCGCCGGCAAGACATGGATGTTGACGATCTTCACCGTCGTCATCATTGGCGTGCTGGTCGTGCTGGCTCGCCGTGTCCATCGCGCGTCGACACTGCTGGCGATCGCGCTGCTGGCGGGCGGGGCCGTCGGAAACCTGATTGATCGACTGACTGCCTCTCCCGGTTTTGGCGTCGGCCACGTCACCGACTTCGTCGCCTACGGCAACTGGTTTGTCGGCAATGTCGCAGACATTTGGATCGTCCTCGGGGCCCCTCTCTTGGCTCTCGCGCTCTCCCGTGAACCTTCGAAGGAGGACGCCCAGTGAACTCGCGTATGCTTCCCGTTCCCGGTGCCCTCGTGGGTGAGAGGGTGGACGCCGCTCTGGCCCGCATGCTTGGCCTGTCGCGCTCGCGCTGCGCGGAGCTGGCGGGGGAGGGGCGCGTCCTCATCAACGGTGTGACTGCGGGAAAGTCTGATCGCCTCGGCGCTATGGACGTGATCGAGGTGAGTGTCCCCGAACCCGAGAGCAAGCCGACACCGGTGACGGACATGGCGATCCTCTACGACGACGAGGACATCGTCATCGTTGACAAGCCCGTCGGCGTCGCCGCCCACACCGGCCCCGGATGGGAGGGCCCCACGGTCCTGGGTAACCTGGAGGCGGCGGGATATCGCATCACCAGGTACGGACCTCCCGAGCGCCAGGGCATTGTGCACCGTCTCGACGTGGGCACCTCGGGTGCGATGATGGTCGCCAAGTCCGAGCTCGCCTACACGGTCATGAAGCGCGCGTTCAAGGAACGCACGATCGAGAAGGTGTACCACGCCGTCGTGGCCGGGCACCTCGACCCGGCATCGGGCACGATTGACGCGCCCATCGGTCGTCACCCCTCGCGCGAATGGCGCATGGCCGTTATCGATGGAGGCAAGCGAGCTGTCACCCACTACGACACGCTCGAGCTCATGGCGGGTGCCCAGCTCACCGAGGTGCACCTGGAGACGGGACGCACCCACCAGATTCGCGTGCACATGGCCGCCGTCGGGCACCCGTGCGTGGGTGACACGTTCTACGGCGCCGACCCGACCCAGGCGGAGCGCCTGGGGCTCACCCGCCAGTGGCTGCACGCCGTTCGCCTCGGATTCGCCCACCCCCGCACAGGCATGCCGATGAGCGTGTCCAGCCCCTATCCGGATGACCTCGCCGCCGCGCTCGAGGAGCTGCGCCACCCGCGCGACTGATCCTCCGATGGTGAGGATGCCCCAATTCTTGGCCCCGGCCTCGTCCAGGCTCACGCCGTGAGATGAACGACCGCTCCTCTCGGGGCGTTCACCGTGGGTGCGTGCGCCTCGGACAGTAGAATCGACGCATGGCTGATTCCTTCGTGCACCTTCACAACCACTCCGAGTACTCGATGCTCGACGGAGCGGCGAAGACGAAAGCGATGGCGGAGGAGGCCGCTCGTCTCGGGCAGCCCGCGATCGGCCTGACGGATCACGGTTATCTTTTCGGTGCCTTCGACTTCTACACGAACTGCAAGAACGCCGGCGTCAAGCCGATTATCGGCCTGGAGGCGTACGTGACGCCGGGGACCTCGCGCTTCGATCGCCAGAAGGTCCTGTGGGGCGAGCCGTGGCAGCGCGCCGACGACGTGAGCGCCGGCGGCTCCTACAACCACCTCACTCTGGTCGCCTACAACACGACCGGCATGCACAACCTCTTCCGCCTGGGGTCCTACGCCTCGACGGACGGCCAGTTCGGCAAGTGGCCGCGCGCCGACAAGGAGCTGCTCAGCCAGTTCCACGAGGGCCTCATCGTGTTCACGGGATGCCCCTCGGGTGCCGTGCAGACGCGCCTGCGTCTGGGGCAGTGGGACGAGGCCGTGGCTGAGGCCGCCCAGCTGCGCGACATTTTCGGCGCGGAAAACTTCTACGTCGAGGTCATGGACCACGGCATTGACATCGAGCGACGCACCCACCAGCAGGTCCTCGAGATCGCCAAGCTCATGAACGCGCCCCTCGTGGCCACCAACGACGCGCACTACGTCAAACGCGACGACCGCAAGATCCAGGACGCGCTCCTGTGCATCAACTCGGGGTCGCGTATCAACGACCCTGACCGATTCAAGTTCGACGGCGACGGCTACTACATCCGCTCCTCGGACGAGATGCGCGCCCTGTGGAGCGAGCTTCCTAGCGCCTGCGACTCGACCCTCGAGATTGCCGAACGCTGCGACGTGCACTTCACGACCACGAAGGAGGGCGCTAACTACATGCCCGACTTCCCGGTGCCCGAGGGCGAAGACAAGACCTCGTGGTTCATCAAGGAGGTCGAGCGAGGCCTGCGCGATCGCTTCCCGAACGGTATTCCGGACGACGTGCGCAAGCAGGCCCAATACGAGGAGGATGTCATCATCAAGATGGGCTTCCCCGGCTACTTCCTCACCGTCGCCGACTACATCAACTGGGCGAAGTCTCAGGGCATCCGCGTGGGACCGGGCCGTGGCTCGGGCGCGGGCTCGATGGTGGCCTACGCCATGAAGATCACCGAGCTGAACCCCCTTGATCACGGTCTGATCTTCGAGCGATTCCTCAACCCCGAACGAATCTCGATGCCCGACTTCGACGTCGACTTCGATGAACGCAGGCGCGACGAGGTCATCGCCTACGTCAAGCGCAAGTACGGCGAGGACCGTATCAGCCAGGTCGTCACCTACGGCACGATTAAGACCAAGCAGGCCCTGAAGGACTCCGCCCGTATCCTCGGCAAGGACTTCAAGGTCGGGGAGCAGCTCACCAAGGCGCTGCCCCCGGCAATCATGGGCAAGGACATCACGGTCCACGGCATCTTCGACGAGAAAGACAAGCGCTACGCGGAGGCCGCGGAGTTCCGTAAGTTCTACGAGGAGAACCCCGACACGCACGAGGTCGTCCAGTACGCGCTCGGCCTGGAGGGCCTGACGCGCCAGTGGGGCGTGCACGCGTGTGCGGTTATCATGAGCTCCCACACGCTCACCGACATCATCCCGATCATGAAGCGCCCGCAGGACGGCGCGATCATCACGCAGTTCGACTACCCGACGTGCGAGACGCTGGGCCTGCTGAAGATGGACTTCCTGGGCCTGCGCAACCTCACGGTCGTGTCCGACGCACTCGAGAACATCGCGCTCAACGGCAAGCCGGATCCGGATCTGGATCACCTGACCTTCGACGACAAGAAGACATACGAGCTGCTGGGACGAGGTGAGACGCTCGGTGTCTTCCAGCTGGATGGTGGCGGCATGCGTGACCTCCTCAAGCTCATGAAGCCCGACAACTTCGAAGATATCTCGGCCGTCGGCGCCCTGTACCGCCCCGGCCCGATGGGCGCGAACTCGCACACGAACTACGCGCTGCGTAAGAACGGGCGTCAGGAGATCACGCCCATCCACCCGGAGCTGGCGGAGCCGCTCAAGGACATCCTGGGAACGACCTTCGGTCTGATCGTGTATCAGGAGCAGGTCATGCAGATTGCCCAGAAGCTGGCGGGCTACTCGCTGGGCCAGGCAGACATCCTGCGTAAGGCCATGGGTAAGAAGAAGAAGGAAGTCCTGGACCAGCAGTTCAAGGGCTTCCGCCAGGGCATGGTCGATAACGGCTACTCCGAGGAGTCGATCAAGGCCCTGTGGGACATCGTCGTTCCCTTCTCCGCCTACGCCTTCAACAAGGCCCACTCGGCGGCCTACGGCCTCGTCTCCTACTCGACGGCCTTCCTCAAGGCGAACTACCCGACGGAGTACATGGCGGCCCTGCTGACTTCGACGAAGGACAACAAGGACCGTCGAGCCCTGTACCTGGCGGAGTGCCGCCACATGGATATCACGGTCCTGCCCCCGGACGTGAACGCGTCGATGGGTAACTTTGCGCCTGACGGAGAGGCGATCCGCTTTGGCCTGAACGCCATCCAGAACGTGGGCGGCCCGGTCGTCGACGCCATCGTGGAAACCCGCGCTGAGAAGGGACGGTTCGCCTCGTTCCAGGACTTCCTGGACAAGGTGCCCCAGGTGGTGTGCAACAAGCGCACGATCCAGTCTCTCATCCGCGCCGGTGCTTTCGACTCGATGGGGCACACGCGTCGCGCTCTCCTCGCGCGCTGCGACGAGGCCGTGGACGCGATCATCGACGTCAAGCGCAACGAGGCGATTGGACAGTTCGACCTGTTCGGCGCTCTGGGCGAGGACGAGGACACGGGTTCGGGCCTGACGATCGATATCCCGGACCTACCCGAGTTCGACCGTAAGACGAAGCTGGCGGCCGAGCGCGAGATGCTGGGCCTGTACGTCTCCGACCACCCGCTGCGCGGCGTGGAGGCGGCTCTGGCTCGCCATCAGGACTACGAGATTGCCCAGGTCGTCGGCTCCGACGGGGCGATGGCGGACCGCATCGTGAAGATCGCGGGCCTCATCTCGGGCGTCACGACGAAGGTAACGAAGCAGGGCAACGCGTGGGCGATCGCGACGATCGAGGACCTGTCGGGCTCGGTGGATGTGCTCTTCTTCCCGCGCTCCTACGAGTCGATTCAGACCTACCTCGCGCAGGACATCATCGTCCAGATCGAGGGCAAGGTGAATGTGCGCGAAGAGGGCATGACCATCTACGGCCAGTCGATGACCCTCCTGGATCTGTCGGGCGGGGCGGATCTGCCCCTCGACCTGCGCCTGCCAGCTGCCAGGTGTACGCCCGAGCTGCTCACCGACCTGCGCGGTGTGCTCGAGTCCTATCCCGGCGGCTCCCCGGTGCGCCTGCACCTGACGGAGCCGGGGCGCACGACGGTCGTCGAGCTGGATCCGAAGCTGCGCGTCGAACAGACGAGCGCCTTCTTCAGCCACATCAAGGCAGTCGTCGGCGCGGGCGGTGTCGTCACCTCGTCCTAAATGGTGCGAGCCGGGCCCCGGTGGGACTCGTCACGTCTCGGCGGGCGTGCTCAGGAAGCGGATCCGACGATTGCGGCGGCCTTGCCCCAGGGAGCGTCGACCTCGACGAGATCGCCGGTGCTCAGGTGATGGCCACGGCGCGTCTCCACCTCGCCGTTGACGGTCACGTCGCCGGCCTGGATGAGTTCGCGGGCCTGCGCGCCGTCTTCTGCGAGGGAGGCGAGCTTGACGAATTGGCCGAGCTTGATCTCCCCGCGCACGGGGATTGTCGGTGTACTCATGGTGAGTCCTTTCGCTGAGGGAGAGCGCATCACGCGCGAGGGCATGAATGAACAGTATCCTTGGGTAGAGACACACAGTATAAGGAGGAGCGGTGAGCGCTCACAACGACGATATCGACGCGGAGTTCCAGTCGCTGGTCGCATCGCTGGGATCGACACCCGTCGCGGGCGATTCTCTGCCGTCCCTCGATCCGGACGACACTCCCGTTGACGAGTCCCTGCACCTGGAGGGAGGCCGCCTGTCGGTTGCCCTCGTGCTCGCCCCGATTTCCTACCCGGAGGCGCTGCACTCGCTGCTCGCGCTGACGGGTGTGCGCGAGTCGATCGTGCGTCTCAAGCCGTGGACTGCCGTGTGGCTGCGCGTGGAGACGACGCCGACGGACGAGGAGGAGCTCGACGCTCTGCTGACCGGCCAGCGTCCGATGCCCGACGCGGTGGATCGCGTTGCCCGCGCCGTCTCGAACCTGTCGAAGTACGGGGCGGTTGCTCTCATGAGCTGGCTCGTCGAGGGGGACGGTGTGGAGCCGGGTGTCTCGGGTCGTATTTCTGCCCAGCGTTACGTGAGCGGTGAGCCCGAGGAGACGATTCCTGCGGGTCTGCTGCTGGGGGCGATGCCCGCGGCGACGGAGGACCTCCTGCTGGGACGTACGACGCCTGCCGACTACAAGGATTCCGTGGCTGCTGACGGCAGCTGCCAGGGGGGCGGCCCCTTCGGCTGGCTGCGACGCAAGCAATCATGACGGTCCTCGAACTGCTGCCCGCGATCGACGTGACGGGCGGGCAGGCCGTGCGCCTGTCCTCGGGGTCGATCGACGCGGGCTCCTGGGGGAGCCCGATCGATGTCGCCCGTTCCTTCGGCGAGGCCGGGGCCCGTTGGGTGCACCTCGTGGACCTGGACTTGGCGTTTGGTCGCGGGGAGAACTCTGAGCTGCTCGCCCGGGTGATCCGTGAGGTTCCCGTGCGCGTCGAGCTGTCGGGAGGGATCACGAGTCGAGCGGCTATCGAGGCCGGGCTGGCGATGGGGCCAGAGCGTGTCAACATCGCGACGCAAGGCCTCGATGACATCGACGCTGTGTGCGAGGCCGTCGACGCTTTCGGCGAGCGCATCGCCGTGTGCCTGGACGTGCGCGGTGATCGCTTGGCTGCGCGCGGTGGGCGCGGTGAGGGTGGCAACGTGTGGGAGGCGCTGCGTGTCCTGACTGACGCGGGAGTGGGCCGCCTGGTCGTCACAGACGTGACTCGTGACGGACAGATGAACGGTTCCAACCGAGACTTGCTGGCCCGCGTCGCGGACCAGAGCCCCGCCCGTATCATTGCCTCGGGTGGGGTCAACTCCCTGGCCGACATCGAGGCCCTGCGCGCCCTCGGCATCGAGGGGGCAATCGTCGGAAAGGCCCTGTACCAGGGCGCATTCACCCTGACCGATGCGCTGCGCGTCGCCGGATACGAGGAACTCTCATGAATCCTACGCCCCCTTCTCTCACCGAGGAACAGAAGAATCGACTGGCGCAGCGCTTGTCGATGATGAGCCACGACCGCGCGGATGTCGGTCAGGGGCTGCCTCGTACCGCCCGGGCGCTCGCGCTGGGGCAGGGCAGCGACGCAGGGGCGGCCAGGCTTGAGGCGCTCGTCGATGCGCTCGTCTTTGAGCGTGTCATCGTTCCCATCGATGTTGAGCCCGACCCGCGCGTGACGGGTATTCACGCTGGAGAAAACGGTCATAACCCGATTGACTTCGTGCGCGTGCAGACCCCCGCGGGGGAGGCGCTCGCGATCTATTCGTCGGCGCAGGCGCTGTCCGCACACCGCCCCGGTGACCGTCCGATGGCCCTGGACTTCCGCACGATCGGGCTGACCGCCCTCGTGGAGACGGGCGGGCGCATCGTCGTCAACCCGGGCACTGACGCGGTGCTGCTGCCGCGCCCCGCCGTCGCTGCGCTCGCGCAGGGAGATGAGTGGCTTCCCGCGTGGCGCGACGGGGCCTTGCGCGGGCTCCTGCTCGCTGAGGCCTCAGCGGCGTGCCCGGCCATCGGCGATGTTGAGATCGCTTACGCGGGCGAGGGCCTCACGCGCGTCGTCGTGTCCGTGGACCGTGAGCGATTCGCCCAGGCGGCTGATACCTCGGCAATGAAGGAGGCGCTGTCGGGTGCCCTCAACGCTGTGGGTGCCAACCTGCGCCTCATCGCCTCGGCCGACCGGGTTGAGATCACGCCTGTCCTGCGCTGAATCGGCATCGAGCGCTCCTTACACAGCGTGAGGCGCGCAATGATTGCTGATCTGGCGATCCTACGCCATCTCTGGTATCGTTAATATGACCGTCTGGGCGAATGCCCGGAACGCAAGCGGAGGAATCCCACCTGGATACCCGCCTCTCGACAGAGAGGATGCCGCCCGCAGGGGCGTTGCGCAGGGGATCGGGTACGACGTCAACACCCGTGCGTGTTGGCCGATGGAAGCCTCCGTGCGCGTCGCGTAACGGAGGCTTTTCGTTTCGCGCATAAGGATTCTGTGGAAGGAGCCGCTCATCAGCGAGACTCGCATCAATGAGCGTATTCGAGTCCCCGAGGTTCGCCTTGTGGGACCCGGAGGTGAACAGGTCGGCGTCGTCCGAGTTGAGGACGCGCTGCGTCTGGCTGAAGAGGCCGGACTCGACCTTGTTGAGGTTGCGCCGAACGCCAAGCCGCCCGTCGCAAAGCTCATGGATTACGGCAAGTACAAGTACGAAGCCGCCCAGAAGGCTCGCGATGCTCGCCGCAACCAGGCGAACACGCAGCTGAAGGAAATCCGCTTCCGACTGAAGATCGACGATCATGACTTCGGCGTTAAGAAGAGCCATGTGGAGCGCTTCCTGTCCGCCGGTGACAAGGTCAAGGTCATGATCATGTTCCGCGGTCGAGAGCAGTCTCGCCCCGAGGCTGGCGTTCGCCTCCTGCAGCGCCTCGCCGAGGAGATTGGTGACCTTGCTACCGTCGAGTCGATGCCCCGTCAGGACGGGCGCAACATGACGATGGTGCTGGCCCCCACAAAGCGCAAGGCTGACGCCCTGACTGAGCAGCGCAAGCGCCGCGAGGCCGAGCGCGCTGAGCGCCGGGGTAAGCGCGCGGAGCGCGCCAGCAAAGACCAGGCCCGAGTGGCAGCCGACAAGGCTGACGAACAGGACTGACGGCGATACTCATCGCCTCACAACGAAGGAATAGAAATGCCGAAGAACAAGACTCATTCCGGTGCTAAGAAGCGCTTCCGCACGACCGGCTCGGGCAAGATCATGCGCGAGCAGGCGGGCGCCCGCCACCTGCTGGAGCACAAGTCCAGCCGTAAGACCCGCCGTCTGGCGACCGACCAGGTCCTGGAGACCGCTGACGTCAAGCGCGTCAAGCGCTTGCTGGGCATCTGAGCTCGAGTAAGAGGAGAACAGTAGAAAATGGCACGTGTTAAGCGTTCTGTCAACGCCAAGAAGAAGCGTCGTACCGTACTCGAGCAGGCCTCCGGCTACCGTGGCCAGCGCTCGCGCATGTACCGCAAGGCCAAGGAGCAGGTCACTCACTCCTTCGTCTACTCCTACCGCGACCGCAAGGCCAAGAAGGGCGATTTCCGTCGTCTGTGGATCCAGCGCATCAACGCTGCGTCCCGCGCCCAGGGCCTGACCTACAACCGCCTCATCCAGGGCCTGAACCTGGCTGGCGTCGAGGTCGACCGTCGCATGCTCGCAGAGCTGGCCGTGGGTGACATCAACGCGTTCAACGCCCTGGTGAAGGTTGCCAAGGACGCGCTGCCCGCCGACATCAACGCCCCCAAGGCCTGATAGGTGAGTTTTTTCGCCGAGCGCCTGACCGTTCTCGATAATCCCCGCGCCGATCGCGTGCGCAGGGTGTCGGGTCTGGTTGGGCGCTCGGCGCGTTCGCGCTCGGGCCTCATGCTCGTCGAGGGGCCGCAGGCCGTGCGTGAACTTGCCGTGCACCGACCGGATGCGGTGCGCGACGTGTACGTGCGCGAGGATGCGTGGGAGACCCACGCGGATGTCGTGGACGTCGCCCGGCGCGCCACGCGCTGGGTGCACCCGGTGACCGCCGAGGTGTCTGCCGCCATGTCGGGTGACTCGCAGGGTGTGTGCGCGGTTGCTTCCCTGGATGCGCTCTCGTGCGAGCTGCCTGAGCCGAGCGAGGGAGAGACGATCGTCGTGCTTGCTCAGGGGCGAGACCCCGGTAACGTTGGCACGATCATCCGTACGGCCGATGCATTCGGTGCGGTCGGAGTCGTGGCTGTCGCGGGTACGGTGGATGCCGCGAGCCCGAAGGTCGTGCGCTCGAGTGTCGGTTCCGTTTTCCACATTCCCGTGTGCGTCGTGCCCTCATTTGTGGATGCGCGCGCACTCATTCATGGTCGTAGCGCGGCCCTGCTGGGCACCAGCGGTGGTGCCGGTTCCGTGAGTCTGTCCGACCTCCTCGTGCAGGGCGTGTCGGCGCGCTCGCGTCTGTCCCAGTCACACGCCTGGGTGTTCGGCAACGAGGCGCGGGGCCTCTCGGGCGATGAGATGCGCCTGTGCGACGCGCTCGTGTCGATCCCGATGACTGGTGACGCGGAATCCCTGAACGTAGCCAGCGCAGCCGCGACCTGCCTGTTTGCCTCCCAGACTGTGCGAGGCATGGAGAACTGTGGCGGCTTCGCGGCGCGCCGGCGCGCCTGCGGCTAGGCTTGCTCCTATGAAGTTAGCTGAGCTGTCCGAGGCACAGTTGGTGTCTCATTTCCGTGATTCGTTCCCGCGCGGCGAGCGCACAATGATTGGCATTGGCGACGACTGCGCGCAGGTCGCGGCTCCCGAAGGATCATTCATCGTGACGACGGACGTCATGGTGGAGGACCAGCACTTTCACTTGTCGTGGTCGACCGGGTACGAGGTGGGCGCGCGCGTGGCCGCTCAGAACCTTGCGGATATTGATGCGATGGGCGGTCGTCCCTCGGCCCTTGTCGCTTCTGTGGTGGCGCCGCGCGATATGGACACGGACGTGTTTCTGGATGTTGTCCGAGGCCTCGGGGATCGCGCGCGAGAGGCTGGCGCGGGCGTCGTTGGCGGTGACTTGAGCGCGGGGGAGAAGCTCGTCATTTCGATCACGGCCTTCGGCTATTGCCCGGGGCCGGTGGTGCGCCGTGACGGCGCGCGCCCTGGTGACCTCGTGGCGGTCAGTGGCACCCTCGGATATTCCTACGCCGGGCTCGATCTCCTGGAGGGCGGGCACGTCGATCCGGCAGCGCGAGGAGATTGGCAGCTCGGCGATCTGGCTCCTTTCATTGAAACGTACCGTGCGCCGACGCCTCCGCTGGGCTCTGGCGTCGCGGCAGCGGCTGCCGGTGCCACGGCCATGATGGACCTGTCTGACGGGCCCGCAGCTGATGCGCGGCGCATGGCCCAGGCCTCGGGCGCCGTCATCGAGTTCGACCGGCCCGCCCTCGAGGCGGAGGCGCGGCTGCTCCAGGTTCCCGCTCAGGTCTGCCAGGCCGACCCCGTGTGGTGGGTGCTCCAGGGCGGCGAGGAACACGGGATGCTCGCGGCGTTCCCTCCCGAAGCGGTCCTGCCGGAGGGATTCCGCGTCGTCGGGCGAGTGCGCGCATGCCGGGACGGGGAGATGCCCGCAGCGATGTTCGATGGGGAGGTTCTGCGCGGGGCGTGGGACCATTTCGATCCTGAGTCCGTACACTAGTGTGATGTAGGCCGCTGGTTCCCCGTCGCAGGGACGGGGTGCTCGCAGCGGTCGGACCATCAACGATTGGAGAACGTCAGGATGACTGCTTCGACCGAGGAATCCCAGGCCTCGTCCCGTCCGATGTCGCGCGTAGCCCGCAAACTCGCTGAATCGTCCGAGGAGATCCCCGCCACCGCTGGCCTGTCGCTCCCGTTCCTGCGCGGTGACTCGCCCGTGCCTCCGACCAAGGCGCTTCCTGTCCTCACCCAGGAAGAGGACGACGCGAGCTAAGGCGAGCGGGCCAGCTGTACCGGCCAAGACGCACTGGTGACCGTGCGCGAGGCAGCAGGGGGCCACGGCGGCGGTGAGCGCACCGCGACGATCACGCTCACAGACGAGGGAGTTCCGGTTGTCGATATCGACGGCAGCCCGTCGTCTTCGTCGTGCTCAGCATGCACCTGTTCGGTACCTGACTAGCTCTCTCAACGGCACCGATGGGCACCGCTTATCCATACTCTGATCGGTCTTTGACTGGTGAGGACGCTGGTGTGATACTGGACACGCCCAAGCGGTCGGATGGTCGGAATCACAGAGTGTGCCGACTCTGGGCTGCTGAGTGTCAAACGTTGTGAGGAGTAATTGATGGGCACTGGGAAGAATCAAGCGAATGCGGCTCCGATACCGGCTCCGCCTGTGACTCCTGTGGTTGGGGTCCGCCGACGGTGGCTGGGGGAGGTGTGGCTTTTTCCCCGATGTCCGCTGAGGGGAAGAAGCGGGCGAAGCTGATCGGGGTTCTGGTTGGTGTTCTCGTCGTGCTGGTGATTGCGGGCGTGGTGGCGATCAAGGTTGCGAATAGTTCTCGTACGCCCGAGGCCGAGGTACGCAAATACCTGGACCTGCTGGCTGCCGGTAAGGCGAGCGCGGCCACGGCGATGGTCGATCCCGGGGTAGATAACGATCAGCGTGCTTTCCTGGTCGCCGACGCCATGGCCTCGGCGACCTCGTTGCTGGTCGTCGAAGAAGTAGCCGCCGACAAGAATGAGGATGCTGAGACCCGTCAGGTGTTGGCCACCCTGCATGTCAACGGGGAGCGCTTCACCCACGCCTTTACCGTGACCAAGGAAAAGCCGACGATGGGTGTTCTGACTAACTGGACAGTGAAGGGATCGCTTGCCGCGCCGGTGAGTGTCGACGCTAGCGGGTACACTCAGTTCACGGTCGGCGGCGTGAGCGCCGATGCTCCGCACAAGCGTGTCTCTGGCAAGCCGGCCTCCTACCTCTTCTACCCGGGCGTGTACACGTTCACGCCCGTCGCCCCGAGCGAATACGTGGATGTTAACCCTAAGACAGTTGCCGTCCTCGATGGCGTCCACGTGGGACCGCCTCCTCTGCTGATGCCGCCGACGTCTCCCTGATGGCGACCTACAGTAACGAGCTCAAGGAGGCGGCGCTCGAGTCCGCGCAGGAATTCCTGAACTCCCGCGCCTCCATCCCGGGGAACCAGAATTCTGAATGTCCGTTCGCCCTCCAAAGCGACGCGGTGACCGCGATCTCCTTCAAGACGATGCCGACATCGCTGGCGCCGATGGACATCGATCCGGGGGTTTCCAAGGGCCGGTCACGTTCGAGGTTACCTACTCCGACAAGTACTACATGCCGGGAACGCGCGACGTTGATGCGACGGTTGTCATCAACGTCCAAGTCAACAGCGATGGGCTGCTCAAGTTCACGCCGGATGGCAAGCCTGACTTCTACCTTGGCGCATCCAGTTAAGGCCCTCATCGTCCTCCGACCCGTGGTGTCGCCCGTCCGAGTAGCGGACGGGCGACATGCGTGTGTGCGCCGGAACCCAGCCCCGGCCTCGTTCCAGGAGCGTGAGTCGCGTGTAACCTTGATGCCCCACAATGCTTATGTGACAATTGGTAGGTTTGTACCCATGGAACCCTGCGCCACATCCGAGGCGCGGGGCCGGGGCAGCACACCGCAGCGAGGAGAAACAGTGGAAACGAACGCGCAGAACACGATCCAGGGGACGAGTGTGCCGCCTCCCGTTCCCGAACAGACTATCCCTGCGCCACCTGCGCCACCTGCGCCACCTGCGCCACCCGCGCCACCCGCGCCCGCCGCGGCGCAGACGTACGTGACGCCGCAGGTACCCGGCATGGCTCCGGTGTCCGGCGCGGTTCCGGCTGCCGCGCCCACAAGCGGGAGCATTTCCTTTACGCCGATGTCGGACAAGAGCCGCCGCCGCATCAAGCGCACGGTGGTGGTTGTTGTTGCCCTCGTTGTTCTCGGGGTTGTTGCAGCCGTGTCTCTGACGATCGCGAACTGGACGCGCACGCCCGAGGCGAAGGTTCGCCAGTACCTTGATCTTCTCGCGGACGGCAAGGCCAGCGCTGCGACGGCGATGGTTGATCCGGGGCTGCCCAACGACCAGCGCGGCTTCCTCTCCGACGAGGTCATGGCCTCCTCGAGTGCCCGCATCGAGGTCGAGGATGTGACCGTGGACGATGCTGAGCACGCGAAGGAACGCGTGGTGACGGCGACGATGCGCCTTAACGGCGAACGCTTCACCCGTTCGTTCCGCGTCAGTGAGGCGAAGAAGACCTTCGGTCTGCTGAAGAACTGGAAGATCCAGGATGCGATGGTTGCTCGTGTAGATGTTCGGGCAGACAACGTCACGCACTTCTCGATCGGCGGCGAAACGATGTCAGTCGCAACGCTGAAGGTAGCCCCGAGCAGCTCCATCGTGCTCTACCCGGGCGTCTACACCTTCACCCCGGAGGAGACGGGGGAGTACATCGACGCTGCGCCCAAGACTATTTCGGTCAAAGCAGCAACGGGGTACGACAGCTCCTACTCCGGCGGAACGGTTGAGCTGACGGGCACCTACAACGACAAGATGGCTGCCGCTGCGCTCGATGCTGCGGCTGCGCTGACGAACTCGTGCGCGACCGTCCCGGGCAACATCGACACGGCATGCCCGAGCGCGGTGCAGTCCCGGACCCTGGCCCTGCTGCAGGTTAAGACGATGCCGACGGCCATGAAGGCGACGACGGACGAAGGCGGTGTCTACACCGGCGAGGCAACGTTCACGATCCAGGGCATGGAGAGCTGGGACAAGCAGCGTGACGTGACCTCTCGCGTGACCGCTAAGGTGAAGACCAACAAGGATGGCACGCTCGAGTTGGATGCTTCAAGAAAGCCCCAGTTCGAGGTTCGATTCGGCTACTAAGGCCTCGAATGACGCCATCGACGCACCGGGTATGCGGACTTACCGAAAGAAGTTCGCATACCCGGTCGTGCATAGGTGGTTGCACGCTATGATGGGTTGTTGGTAACTCTGTCACACTGAACATGGAGCATCCCGCATGAGCAACGATGCTAAGGCAACGAGCGCCCGTCGGCCCGGCCGCCCGAAGGCAGGTAGCGAGGATAAGAAGGCGCGCATCCTGTCGGAGGCGCTCACCCTTTTCTCGACGCAGGGCTACGTGGCGACCTCGCTGGCGGACATCGCGCGCGCCTCTGATATTTCGAAGGCGGGGCTCCTGCATCACTACGCCTCGAAGGACCAGCTGCTCGCCGCGGTCCTCGACGAGCGTGATAGCCGTATCGTCGGTCGACTCCCTCGTCCCGAGGAGGGGGCCGAGGCCGCGCTGGACGCCTGGGTGGACATGGTGGCCCACAACCAGCGTCACCCCGACGGCGTGGCGCTCTACACGGCGATGTCGGCGGCCGTCATTGATTCGAAGCATCAGGCACACCCCTGGTTCCGTGAGCACCTGATCGGTGTGATTTCCTACCTTGTTGAGGCTTTCGAGCATGGCAAGACCACGGGCGAGGTGCGTGAGGATGCTCCGAGTGAGCAGATCGCGCGCCGCCTCGTTGCGCTATCGGATGGGCTTCAGGTCCAGTGGCTCTGCTCGCGCGCGGACGGTGGTCGTGAGCTCAACATGTACGAGGTCATGGTTGGTGTCGCCGTCGACATGAAGAAGCGGTGGCTCATTCGCTCCGAGTGAGGCGGGGGTGTCCTCGTGTAGGGCGATGATGCTCGTGTGAGAAGCGACACTTGGAATCTGGTTTTGCGGGCGTTTTGCGCGATTTGGGGCTTAGGTCCCTTGATGGATCGTATCGGTGTTATGTGATGCCCTCACGGGTAGGCCTGACGCGGGTTACGATGGACAAACCAGCATCCTTCACAACGTCGGGAATTGTGCTGAGCGTGTCCAGCGTTGAAGCTCCACGCGAGGCCGAGAATCCGTCGCACATCCACGCCTGGAGGTCTACGCATGGCGAACGCCGCTGTTCCCACCCCGTCCCACCACGACACCAACGCTCGACGCTGCCCCGATGACCTGTGGGCCTTGGGGGAGCGGGCGATCATCCGCGCCCGCCGCTGGGCCGATGAATCGGCGTTCGAGCCCACGCCGCGCTCGGCCAAGCTACTGTCCCGCATCCTAGCCGATCCGGACGGGCTTACTTTCACGACCCGGTTTGTCGACGACGTCGTGCGCCCCGCGGACCTGGACGTGGCCAGTGTAGCCATGAAGCGCCTGTCGGCCGGCCGTAAGAACTTCCTGCCCCCGGCTCTGGCCGCGGCGATGGGCCTCGGCTCGACCGCATCGCTCCTCGCTCCTCGTACGGTGACGGCGGTGGCCAGGCGCGTCTTTCGCGAGATCGTCGGCGACCTCGTCGTCGATGCGACCGATAAGGGCCTCGGCCCCGCGCTCGCGCGCCTGCGTCAGGGTGGCCACCGCTTGAACGTGAACCTCCTCGGCGAGGCGGTTCTCGGTGAAAAGGAAGCGTCTCACCGCTTGGCTGAGGTCTCGCGTCTCGTGACCCGCGAGGACGTCGACTACGTGTCTATCAAGGTCTCCGCGGTGACAGGCCCCCATAACCCGTGGGGCTTCGAGGAGGTCGTCGACCACGGCGTGAGCGCCCTCCTGCCGCTCTACCGCCTCGCTCGCGACAACGACACGTTCCTCAACCTCGACATGGAGGATTACAAGGACCTCGACCTGACGATCGCGGTGTTCACCGCTATCCTCGACCAGCCGGATATGTGTGACTACGAGGCCGGCATCGTCCTCCAGGCCTACCTGCCCGATTCGCTCGGTGCTCTCCAGCGTCTCCAGGAGTGGGCGCGTGGACGCGTGGACGCGGGAGGTTCGCGTATCAAGGTCCGCATCGTCAAGGGCGCGAACCTGTCGATGGAGAAGGTGGACGCTGAGATCCACGGCTGGGAGCTGACGACGTGGCCGTCCAAGCAGGCTACCGACACCAACTACAAGCGGATGCTGAGTTGGGCGATGACGCCCGAGCGCACCCGCGCGATTCGTCTGGGAGTGGCCGGACAGAACGTCTTTGATATTGCCTTCGCCTACGAGCTGCGCGCCGCGCGCGGTGTCGAGGACAGTGTCGAGTTCGAGATGCTCTCGGGCATGGCCACCGGCATCCAAGAGGTTGTGCGTCGCGATGTCGGGTCCCTCCTCCTGTACGTCCCGGTCGTGAATCCCCGAGAATTCGACGTCGCCATTTCCTACCTGGTGCGCCGCCTGGAAGAGAACGCCGCGCCCGAAAACTTCATGTCCGGCGTTTTTGACATCGCCACGAACGAGGACGTCTTCGCCCGCGAGCGCGACCGTTTCCTTGCGGCTCTGTCCGACGTTGATCCGGACGCGCCGCTGCCCGTTCCCAACCGCGTTCAGGATCGTCTGGTCGAGCGCGAGGCCGGGGTGTCGGCTCAGCAGGGGAGCCTCGTCGATCGTGCGCGTCGTCCCTTCACCTCCGAGCCGGATTCTGATCCCGCCCTCGCCGCCAATCGGCAGTGGGCACGCGACATTGCTGCGGCTATCCCCGCCTCGATGCGGGGCGTCGACGCCGTGCGTGCGGGAGCGCAGGCTCTGGCCACAAACGAGGCGGTCGACGCTCTCGTCGAGGCGAGCGCCAAGGCGGCGCACGCCTGGCAGGCCCTGGCCCCCGAGGAGCGTGCAGCAGCACTGCATCGTGTTGGCGATGTTCTTGCGGCGCGCCGGGGTGAGCTCATCGAGGTCGCCGGATCTGAGGCCGGCAAGACAATCGATCAGGCCGATCCCGAGGTGAGCGAAGCGATCGACTTCTGCCATCACTACGCTCAGGCCTCGTTGCAGCTTGCCGATGAAACCTACATGGCGGGTGCGCGATTCGTGCCCGTGGACGTCACTGTCGTTGCGTCGCCCTGGAACTTTCCCGTGGCTATCCCCGTGGGTGGCGTCGCCGCGGCGCTGGCGGCGGGCAGTGCGGTGATCCTCAAGCCGGCCCCGCCGGCCATGCGTTGCGCCGCGGAGCTTGTTGCGGCCTTCCATGAGGCCGGGGTTCCCCGCGAGCTGGTGGCGCTCGCCCCGCTCGACGACGGGGACGTGTCGCGCTACCTGGTGATCCACGAGGGGGTCGATCGCGTTGTCCTGACGGGCTCGTACGATACGGCGCGTCTCTTCCGTTCGTGGAAGCCCGACATGCATCTGCTGGGTGAGACGAGCGGCAAGAACGCCATCATCGTCACGCCGTCCGCTGACCCCGATCTGGCGGTGCGCGACATCGTTCATTCGGCCTTCGCGCACGCGGGACAAAAGTGCTCGGCGTCCTCCCTGCTGATCCTCGTCGGATCCGCGGGACGCTCGAGCCGCATCGCTCGCCAGCTCGTGGATGCGGCCGCCTCGCTGCGCGTGGGCCTGCCGGCGTCCCTGGACTCGCAGGTCGGCCCGGTTGTCGTGCCCGACGATGAGAAGGCCGTGCGAGGCCTGACCACCCTGGGTGAGGGTGAGCACTGGGTGCTCAAGCCCCGGTACCTGGGTGATGGGCTGTGGACCCCTGGTATCCGCGCGGGCGTGGTGCCCGGCAGCGAGTTCCACCTGACCGAGTACTTCGCACCCGTCCTCGGCGTTATGCGTGTCGACCCCCTCGAGGACGCGATCGAAGCCGTCAACGAGGTCGACTACGGACTGACCTCCGGCCTCCATACTCTTGACACGGATGAGTTGGCGACCTGGCTGGAGGGCATTGAGGCCGGCAACCTCTACGTCAATCGCGGCATCACGGGTGCCATCGTGCGCCGCCAGCCTTTTGGCGGCTGGAAGCGCTCGGCGATCGGCTCGACCACGAAGGCCGGTGGCCCCTCCTACCTGCTCGGTCTGGGAGAGGTCGAACCTGCCCGCGAGACGAGCATGGGGGAGCCCGGCGGTCCCGACCAGGCGCTTGATCCGAGTGTGCTCGCCCTGTGCCAAGCGGCCGGTCCTCACCTGACCGCGGATGATGCCGCCGAACTGAGTCGTGCCGTCGCCGCGGACGCCGCCGCATGGGCATCCGACTATGGGGCGAACCGCGACGTCACCGGCATTGCCTGTGAGCGCAATATCCTGCGCTACCGCCCCACGCCGGTCCTCGTGCGTGCCGGACGCGGGACTGCCCTCGTGGATACCGTGCGTGTGCTGGCGGCGGGCGTCCTCGCGGGTGGACCCATCGGGCTATCCGTTGCCGACGAGCTTCCGGCTAACGTCCGGGACCTGCTGGAGGGCTGGGATATCGAGGTGACGGTTGAAGATGCGCACTCGTGGGATTCACGCCTGGCGATGGTGGCGAACTCCGGGGGCCTGGGCATGCGAGTGCGTGTCCTCGGTCCGCGCGAGGAAAGCTCGCAGCAGCGCTGGACGGATGCGACCCGCGCGAGCGGTGGCAGCCCCGATGTCGCCTTGTACACGGGTGCCGTCACGGCGTGGCCGCACTCGGAGCTGCTGCCCTTCCTGCGTGAGCAGGCGGTCTCGATGACGAACCACCGTTTTGGAACACCGCTCGACCTGGCTGGGGATCTCCTCTGATCCTTGCCTCCTGAGAGCGGATGGGCACACCCCACGCACAAGGTATGGGTCAGCGCCCGCGACTTCTCGTCGCGGGCGCTGACCCATACGCGTGTGGGGGAGTGGATGAGAGAAACGCCGGAGGGGCAAGCCAACAAGCTCGCCCCTCCGGCGTTACGTCAGTGTCGACTCAGATCGCGCGGGCGACCTTGTCGGACTTCAGGCACTTGGTGCAGACGTTCAGGCGCTTGGGCGTCCCATTGACTAGGGCGCGAACGCGCTGAATGTTCGGATTCCACCGGCGGTTGGTGCGAACGTGCGAGTGCGACACGCTCTTGCCGAAGCCGGGTCCCTTACCGCACACGTCACAAACGGCAGCCACGATGTTCTCCTCGGTATGTCTTCCAGTTCAGTCTTTGTCTCCGCGCTTGCGGAGAACGCATCCTTCGGTGCTTGAACCGAAGGCAACCATGACAGAATAGCGGACGAACCACGCTTTCAACAAGTCGCAGCCGATCTGGGTCGTGTCAGGTCGCACACACCGAGCCGTGCAGGGACAATGGGAGGGGGCTGAAAGGGGAGTCATGGAACTGAATGCATCTGTCATCATCGAGGCGTGTCGCGCCGGGGCTGAGGAGGCCGCCAGGCTTGCGCCCTTCCTCGATGACCTGGACGGATGGGACGGGGCGGACTGCGACACGGGCTCGAATGGCGGGGCGACGATGGCTGCACTCGAGGCCGCGATGGATTCCCTGGACCCGCGCGCTCACCTGCGCGACGCGCTTGAAGCGGCCGTGGAGACAATTATCCGCCGCGGCCTTGGCCATAGCGGCATGGCGCTCGGAGCGCTCTTCGAGGCGTGGGCCGGTGCTCTCGGGGACGAGCCTCATGTCACGCCGCTCGCACTGCGCCGTATGCTCGCCGCATCCTTGACTCCCGTGGCCTCCTCCATTGAGTGGTCTGATGCCCTCGTCGAAATGCTCGGTGGGGCGGTGCGCGAACTTGAGGACCTGGGGGCGACGCTCCCGGAGGTCGAAGAAGTTTTCTCTCGTTTCTCTTCCCAGGCGCAGATTGGCCTCGTCGAAGCGACGAACGAGGCGACGGGGCGTATCGACCCCGGTGGTGCCTTCATCGCCCTGGTCCTGGCCTGCATCGATGCCTCGATGCGAGGTGATGCCGGAATCCTTCAGTCGTTTACCGCGATGCTGGCCGATCTCGCCGAGCGCCATTCGCGTGCGCCCGAGGCTGCCTCCCCTCCGCCCGGCCGCGACTTCACGGTCGACATCATCCTGGAGGGGACGCAGGAGGACCTGGGCACGCTGCTCGGGCGCCTCGGTGGCCTGGGGGCGCGTCTGTCCTACGTGGGCCGAGTCGATCTCTTTGGCATGGGGGAGTGGAGACTGCACGTGGACACCTCGGCTCCTCTGGCCGCACACCCCACCTCTGGGCAGGTCATCCGTTTCCAGGTCTGCGACGCCCGCCCGGACGCGCAGATCGGCATCGATGAGCTGGCCGACGAGGGACTGAGCCACCGCGGCGTGCGCCTGCTGCAGCGTCGCCCGATGCGCCGTGTCGAGCGCGCCCGTGTCATCGCCTGCACGCGGGCCCCCGGCCTCGTTGAAGACCTCGCGCGCGCGGGAGCGGTCGTGTTCTTAGACCTGAGCGCTGGGGATGCCGCGGGCATCGTGTCGGCGGCCACCTCGCGCACGGGCGTGACCCTTGTGGCCACGTGCGACGAGGCCAGCGCCTCCCTGGTCGGTACCGTGGCCTCGGTGCTACCGTCTCCCGCTCCGGGTGTTCCTGCGATTCTGCGCGCGGGTAGCCGCGATGACCTCGACGTCCTCGCGGTTGCGCGCGCCTGCGCCCCGTTATTCGTACCCCAGCCGGGCGGTGTCGAAGCCGCTCCGACGCTGGCGCGCATGCTGCGCGACGGCGCGCACGACGCCCTCGCCTCGTGGACGAGCGCCCCGCTGCCTCCGGGCGGCGACCCGGAGGGTATCGCCGATGCCCTGGCCGAGGCCTCGCGCAGTGGCGGTGATTCCTGGCGCCTCCTTATTTCACGCGACGATGACGGTCCCTACACCGTGGCCACCGTTCGCCAGCTGCTCTCCACGCGCGACGCATCGTCGACGATCGATCTGGAGACCTGGGACGGCGGGCAGAGTGGGCCGAGCCTGGTCGCGGGGTGTGCCTCGTGAGCGCACTCGACGTCCCCCTGTCCCTGCGCCTGCCGAAAAAGACGGCGAAGGCTTTCGAAGGGGCGGCTGTGGCGACGGTCGGCGACCTCTTGATGATCGCGCCGCGCCGCTACTACCACTGGGGTCGCCTCACGCCGCTGTCCTCCCTGCGCGAAGGAGAGGACGTGACGATCCTCGCCGAGGTTGCGGGTGCCCACCTCATCGCCAACCGATCCGGCTCGGGCGTGCGCTTGGAAGTCACCCTCACCGACGGCGTTCAGTTCCTGTCGGCGACCTTCTTCGCTAAGAACCAGTACAAGCTCGCCCCCATCGAACGTCTCCTGACGCCGGGGCAGTCCTTCCTCTTCGCGGGCAAGGTCGGGGCCTACCACGGCAAGCTGCAACTCACCCATCCCTCTTTTGAGGGCGTGGACGGGGAGGATATCGAGCGCATCGCCTCGCGCCCCATCCCGATCTACCCATCAACCGGATCGCTGGCCTCGTGGGCGATTGCCCGAGCAGTCGGCATGGTGATGGACCACCTGGATGATGCCGACGTGCCCGACCCTGTCCCCGCCGACGTGCGCGAGCGCGCTGGCTTCGCCTCCCACGCCTCGTGCCTGCGCGCCCTGCACCAGCCCGAGACGGACGAGGACTACCAGCAGGCCCGCAAGGCCCTGGCCTTCGCGGAAGCCTTCGTCCTCCAGGTGGGGCTGGCTGCGCAGCGCCGGGGCGCGCGGGCCGTGGCGGCGCTGGCCTCGCCGATCGACGCGCCGCTGTGCGAGCGTTTCCGCTCGTCTTTGCCTTTTGAACTCACGGACTCCCAGCGTGAGGCGGTCGCCCAGATCGGGGCCGACCTGGCCGGCGAAGTGCCGATGCAGCGGCTCCTGCAAGGGGACGTGGGATCGGGCAAGACCGTCGTCGCGCTGAGCGCGCTGCTCCAGGTGGTTGCTGCCGGTCACCAGGGGGCCTTCGTCGCGCCGACCGAGGTCCTAGCCGAGCAGCACGCCGCCTCGCTGCGCGTGCTCCTGGAGCCTCTGGGGATGGACGCCCCGGACGTTCGCCTGCTGACGGGTTCAACGACGCCCGCCGCCCGCCGCGAGATTCACAGCGCGATGAACGCAGCGCAGCCGCTTATCGTCGTGGGAACCCACGCTCTGTTCCAGGAGAGCGTGCGTTTCGCGGACCTGGCCCTCGTCGTCGTCGACGAGCAGCACCGCTTCGGCGTCGAGCAGCGAGCCGCGCTGCGCGGGGCGCGCGAGGACGGGCGCGCGGTTCATGAGCTTGTTATGACCGCGACGCCGATTCCGCGAACGATCGCTATGACCGTCTTTGGAGACCTCGACGACACGCGCATGAGCGGCATGCCTTCGGGGCGCACCCCCGTGGCCACCTACCTCGCCGACAGCGCCAATGCCGCGTGGGTGGAGCGCACGTGGGCGCGTGCCGCGGAAGAGATCGCCCAGGGGCGCCGCGTCTACGTCGTGTGCCCGCGTATCGACGCCTCCGACGACGTCGCCGACGCCGAGGAGGAGGGCGCACGCCCCCTCGCCTCCGTTGAGGAGGTCGCCGCCTACCTGCGCTCCCACCCGGCCCTGTCCGGCATCGCCATCCACGAGCTGACGGGACGCACCCCCTCGTCCGTCAAAGCGCAGATCATGGACGATTTTTCCGCCGGACGCGCACCCCTCCTCGTCGCGACGACCGTCATCGAGGTCGGCGTCGACGTGTCGGAGGCGACCCTCATGGTCATTCTTGACGCCCAGCAATTCGGCCTTGCCCAGCTCCACCAGCTGCGCGGACGCGTCGGACGTTCCTCCCTGCCCTCGCTGTGCATCGCCATGCATCGACACGAACTCACGGACTCGGGCAGAGCACGCCTGCAGGCCTTCGCGGACACGACCGACGGTTTCGAGCTCGCCGAGGCCGACCTGCGCCTGCGCAAGGAAGGCGACGTCCTCGGAGCCGGCCAGTCGGGCACGGCCACCCACCTGCGCTTCCTCTCAGTGCGCCGCGACGAGGCGCTCATCCGCCGCGCGAAAGGCGAAGCCGAGGACCTCCTGGAACAGGACCCGATGCTGGAGCGCCACCCGGACCTCGCCTGGGCGCTACGTGCCGCATCGGACGGGCAGATCGAATGGATGCAACGCTCCTGAGGTGTGCCCGGTAGGGTAGGGGTATGACCAGAATCGTCGCAGGCAGCGCCAAGGGGCGTACCCTCGCCGTGCCCAAGTCCGGCACTCGTCCCACCTCCGAGCGGGTCCGCGAGGCCCTCTTTTCGCGCCTGGACCACATGAACGTGCTGGACGGAGCGACCGTCCTCGACCTTTACACCGGAACGGGCGCCCTTGGCCTCGAAGCCCTGTCGCGTGGAGGCACCCAGGCCACCCTCGTCGACAAGGCCTCGGCCGCAGCCCGCGTCGCCTCCGCGAACGTTCGCTCGACGGGGCTGCCCGCCCGCGTCGTCACCGCCGACGCGCGCACCTACCTGAGCGCGCGCAGCGGGGAAGTGCTCGCGGGAGACATCGACCTGGTGTTCATCGACCCTCCCTACGACATCGCCGAAGACGACATGACGACGGTGCTGTCTTGCCTCGGCCCGTGGATCGGCCCTGACGCCCTCGTCGTCGTTGAACGCTCCACGCGCGCGCCCGCTCCCACGTGGCCGGACTTCCTCGTCCTCGAGGACCAGCGCACGTGGGGTGAAACCGTCGCGTACTTCGCCGGTCCGCCCCTACCCAAGGACGAAACCGGCGACGTTGTGCAGGCCCTCGAGGATGCCCCGGCCTCGTCGCGCGCGCAGGAGGAAGAACGATGATCGCGCTGTTCCCCGGTTCTTTTGACCCCTTCACGAACGGGCACCTCGACGTCGTCGACCGCGTCTGCGCCATCGCTGATCGCCTCATCATCGGCGTCGGAGCGAACCCGGTCAAGCGCGGCCTTATCGCCCCCGAAGAGCGTGTCGCACTCATCCGGGAAGCCACCGCACACCTGGGCGGCGTTGAGGTCGTCCTGCTGCAAGGGGCGACGATGGACGAGGCCTCGCGCCTGGGAGCCACCCTCATCGTTAAGGGCGTGCGCTCGTCGATCGACGTGGACTACGAGGCCCCCCAGGCGTTCTTCAACCGTGAGATCGGGGGCGTCGACACCTGGTGGATTCCGACCCGTCCGGACCTCGCACACGTCTCCTCGAGCGCCGTGCGCGAACTCGTGGGTCTGAAAAAGGATATTTCTCGGTATGTCCCTCCAGCGATTGAGCGATTTTTAACCGACAATGGGAACTGAATAATGCCCGGTGGAACGCAGGAGGCAGCCATGGCTGACACGACCGACAAGCAGACTCAGGACGAGTGGAACGAGGAAACCGTCTACGGTCCGTCCACGGTGATCGCCGCCCTTGACCAGATCGAGGATCTCGTGGAGTCCTCGCGCGCGGTTCCCCTGTCGGCTTCAATCATGGTGAACAAGGCCGAGATCCTCGACCTGCTCGACCAGGCCCGCGAGGCTCTACCCGAGGACCTTGTGGCCGCCGATGCTGTCGTTGCCGACGCGGACGCCGTCCTGGGGCGCGCCGATTCTGCCGCCGAGACGCGTATCGCCGAGGCTAACTCGCGCGCCTCCTCGACCCTCGATCAGGCCAACGAGCGCGCCGCGCAGATCCTCGCCGACGCCGAGGAAGAAGCCGAGCGCACGCGCTCGCGCGCAAACGACGAGGCCACCGCGCTCGTCTCACAGGCCCGCTCCGATGCCGAGGCCACGATCGCTGATGCGAACGCTCAGGCCGCCCGCATCGTCTCCACCGAGAACATCGTGCACATGGCCGAGGATCGTGCCCGTGAGATCGTTTCCGAGGCCAAGCGCTCGGCAACCTCCCTGCGTGAGGGCGCCGATGACTACGTGGCCTCCTCGCTGGACGAGCTGTCCCACCTTATCTCCGACCTTGCGCGTCGCACCGACGCGGGACGTCGCACGATCGCGGAACGCCGAGGCGTCGACGTCACCGATGTGGATCTGACCAATGAGTGACAATTCCCTGACCCTGTCCCTGGCGCGCCTGCCGCGCGCCCTGGGTTCGACGCTGCACCAGGACCTCGTGTGGGTGACCCCCGACGACCTGGGCACCCCCTCCATGTCGGCTGTCCCCGGCGTCCCGCTGGACGTGTCGGTGGACTTCACCAGCGTCGAGGACGGCGTCCTTGTGCAGCTCGCCACCTCCGTGGATCTCATCGGGGAGTGCGTGCGCTGCCTCGACGAGGTGCGCGACCACCACGACGTCTCCAGCGCGGAGGTCTACTTCGAGTCCGATGACACCGCCCTGACCCCCTCCGAGGACGACGAGGAGGTCGAGGACCTGTTCGTCATCGGCGAGTACGACACGATCGACATCGAGACGCAGCTGCGCGATGCGATCGTTCCCCTCGTGGATCCGCGCCCGCTGTGCAGTGAGGACTGCGCGGGCCTGTGCGACGTCTGCGGTGAGAAGTGGGCGGATCTGCCGTCCGACCACGAGCACTTCGTTGTCGATCCGCGATTGGCCTCTCTGGCCTCCCTGCTGGGCGATGACGTCGAGCCGGGGCGATCCTGATGAGTCGTTCCAAGCACCTGCCCGTTCCTCCGCGCACCGATACGGATGCGCTGGTGGAGGCGTGGGGAACCCGCATCGACGCCCCGCTCCTGCAGCTGGCGCTCGTGCACCGGTCCTACGCGAACGAGGCCGGGGGCATCGCGAACAACGAGCGCCTCGAGTTCCTGGGTGACTCGGTCCTGTCGATCGTGATCGCGCAGAAACTCTACGAGCAGTACCCGGATGTGGCCGAGTCGGACCTGTCGCGTATGCGTGCGGCGACCGTCTCCCAGCAGCCCCTGGCTGCCGCCGCCCGCCGGATCGACCTGGGTGGCTTCGTGTTCCTGGGCAAGGGCGAGTCGATGCATGGGGGACGCGACAAGGATTCGATCCTGTCCGACACCTTCGAGGCTCTCATCGGCGCGACCTATCTGACCAGCGGCCTGGAAGAGGCGCGCCGGGTCATTCTCGAGCGCCTGAGCTTCCTCCTCGTGGATGCCCCCTCGCGCGGCCAACACCAGGACTGGAAGACGATCCTCATCGAATACTCGCAGGCGCAGGGCCTGGGCGAGGTCTCCTACGAGGTCAAGGGGGAGGGGCCGGACCACCAGCGCGTGTTTACGGCCCATGCTTTCGTCTCCGAGCGTCCTGATCCGATCGGCTCGGGGCAGGCCTCGTCGAAGAAGCACGCGGAGAACGCGGCCGCGCAGGATGCGATGAGCCGCCTGTCTCCCGAGAAGTAGTAAGTACACGAGGGCGTTTGCCCTCCCGACGGTTAGAATCAACACGTGAGTGAAAATACGTCCGCGCATACGCGCGTCATGATCATTGACGACCACGAGATCGTTCGACGTGGCATTGCCGAGATCGTCGACCGCGACGACGCCCTCGAGGTTGTCGCCGAGGCCGGCTCCGTTGCTGATGCCGTGCGCCGCGCCGACCTGGTGCGTCCCGACGTGATCCTGGTGGACCTGCAGCTGCCCGACGGCACCGGCATCGATATCATGAATCGACTGCGTTCCTCCCACCCGCAGATTCTCCCCATCGTGCTCACCTCCTTCGATGACGACGAGGCCCTGGCTGAGTCCCTCGAAGCGGGTGCCCGTGCGTACATCCTGAAGACCGTGCGCGGCGCGGAAATCACTGACGTGATCAAGGCGGTTGCCGACGGTCGGGTGCTGCTCGATGAGCGCACCCTGACGCGTCGCCGCGTCGATCACGAGGATCCGACCGCCGACCTGACGCCGTCGGAGCGCAAGGTCTTGGACCTGATCGGCGATGGCCTGTCGAACCGTGAAATCGGCGAAAAGCTGGGCGTTGCGGAAAAGACCGTGAAGAACCACATCACCTCCCTCCTGTCGAAGATGGGCCTGCAGCGCCGCACGCAGGTGGCTGCGTGGGTGGCCGGGCAGAGGGCGGCGTCCTGGCGTAACTGAGCCACTGCCTCGTCCTGGAAGGGGCGAGACGAATACGAGCGGGTCGGAATTATCCGGCCCGCTCGGCTTGCGTGCGGGCCCGTCAGTTTTTATCCCGCAGGTTAAGTTGTTTACTAATCGGGGGAACCCCTGATTTGTCAGGAAGCTACTGTCAAACTGATTTATGGAAAAGCCCTGTGGGGTAACGTTCGCCTCATCCTCACCGTTGAGGACGGACACTGTCGTCCACCATTACCCCTCGAAAGGACACCCCGTGAACCTCAAGCGAATGCTTGCCGGTTGTGCGGTCGCTACGGCACTGGTGCTCGCACCCATGAGCGCCCCGAGTTTTGCCGACGCGCCGCCAGCGCCTACCGGCGTCCCCGCAGCGGTCCCACTCAGCTCCACCCCCAAGATCGCCAAGTGGCAAGAACTCCAGTACGGCATGTTCATGCACTTTGGCGTCTACTCCGTCTACGGCGGCTACTACAACGGCCACCGCCAGGGCATGGGATACCCCGAGCAGATCAAGGCCTGGGAGAACATCCCCACCGACGACTACCTGCTCAAGGCCAAGGACCTGGCCGCGAACTTCGATGCCTCCGCCATCTGCAAGACAGTCCACGACTCGGGTATGAAGTACCTGATGATCACGTCGAAGCACCACGACGGCTTCGCGATGTGGGACACGAAGACGACCGACTACAACATCGTCAAGCAGTCCAACTACGGCAAGGACCCGATGAAGGAGCTGTCCACCGAATGCAACAAGCTCGGCGTCAAGCTCGCCTTCTACTTCTCGATCATCGACTGGACCAAGCAGACCCCCGAGCCATACGGCAACGTCAACCCCATCGATGAAGACCTGATGACGACCGTCATCAAGCCTCAGCTGACTGAGCTCCTCACCAACTACGGCCCGATCGCTGAGCTGTGGTTCGACATGGGCGGCCCCACCGCCGAACAATCCCAGCGCATGGCACAGTGGGTCCACGAGCTCCAGCCCGAGACGATGGTCAACTCCCGCGTGTGGAACAAGGCAGGCGACTTCGAAGTCGGCGGCGACAACTCGGTGACCACGGACTTCCACATGGGGCCCTGGGAGTCGATTCGCTCGATCTACCCGTCCTGCTGGGGATACTGCTCGTGGGCGAACCGAGCCGACAGCGCCAAGAACTACAAGGAACGCGAGCTCGTCAACAACCTCATCGGGACTGTTGCCTCGGGCGGCCAGTTCGCATACAACATCGGCCCCAAGGGTGACGGTACGATCGACGCCTTCGACTCCGGCGTTGTCACCGAGGTCGGCCAGTGGATGCAGCGTCACCCCGACGCCATCACGGGAGCCCGTCCGACGTGGTACCCCGCCCCCGACTGGGGCAAGGTCATGACCAAGGGCAACGACCTGTACTTCTTCCCCGAACTGTGGAGCCCCGGCAAAACCCTGACGCTTCCCAGCGTTGGCGGCCACGTCACCGCCGTCACCGTGGACGGCACCGACCGTTCGCTTGAGTTCACCCAGGACGGCACCACCCTCACGGTGACGATGTCGGGGGAGAACCCCGAGCCGAACCTGCGCCCCGTCGTTAAGGTGACATTCGATGGTGTTCCGACATACGTGCCCACGCAGACGGTCACCGCCGTCGACGGCGCGACCATCTCCTCGGATCAGTTCTTCGGACGCGCCTCCGCACTGCGCTACTCCGGCGCACAGGCCTACGACGCATACCTCGTGAACAAGACGGACAAGGCCATCACCGACCTGACCCTGAAGTTCGCCGGCAACTTCGACGCCTCCACGACCTACAAGATCACCCTCGGGACCACCTCCATCGAGGTGACCGGTGCCCAGATCGAGGCCGGAGAAGTCGGCGAGGGCCTGCGTCTCGAGCCCGGCAAGGTGACGCCCCTACGCCTCGAGCTGGCACACCCCTCCTACTATGCCAACCCAATCGGCCTGCACTCCGTGAGCGCGACCTTGCACGTCTACGGGGAGAATGCGGCAACCCAGCCTCCCGTCATCGCCACGGACCCCGCGTCGGTCTCCGTGAAGGCGGGGGAGAGGGCCACCTTCACCGTGGTCGCCTCGGGCCGCCCGGCCGCCACCATCCAGTGGTACCGCGTCCCCAAGGGCGGGAGCGAAGGAACGGCAATCACGGGTGCCACGAGCGCCATGTACACCCTGACGACGACGCTCGAGGATGACGGCGCACAGTTCTACGCCGTCGCCACGAATGCCAACGGCTCCACCACCTCCCAGCGCGCGACCCTGTCCGTTACCAAGGGCAGCGACAACCTGGCCCTCAACAAGACGGCGTCCATGTCCTCCGTCGGCTGGGGTGGCACCGCTTCACGTGCCGTCGACGGCAACACGGACGGCGTGTGGGACAACGGATCGGTCGCCCACACGGGCAAGCAGGCCAACCCCTGGTGGGAGGTTGACCTCGGCGAGACCCACCCCCTCGGCGTCGTCAACGTCTGGAACCGCTCCTCCTCCGACAACTGCCAGGGAATCTCCTGCGATCAGCGCCTGCACGACTTCTGGGTCGTCGCCTCCACGACGCGCTTGTCCGGTAACTTCAACCCGTCCACCGTCGGCGCGGTGGACGGCGTCCACATGATCAAGGTCGACGGAGTTGGCGGACGCCCGAGCATGGTCGACTTCGAGGGCTTCGACGCTCGCTTCATCCGCGTCATCCAGCCCACCGAGTTCGGCGAGTTCGCGCTCGCGGAGGTCGAGGCTTTCGCGGCTGCCGCGCCGACCCCGGACCCCGATGATCAGGAGCCCCCGGTCATCAAGCCGCTGACCGTGACCGCCAACCCCGCCGAAGACGCGCAGATCTCCGGCGATGGCGCCTTCCGCACCGTGACGGCGAAGGAAGGCACGCAGATCACGATCAAGGCCGAGGCAACCGGCACGCCGACGCCCACCTTGTTCTGGCAGATCAAGCGCGAGGGTTCTGATTCGTGGGCCATCGTCGAGGAGGAGAACGGCCCCGAGCTGACCCTCACGATTGACGGCGAGAACAACGGCTCGGTCATCCGTGTCATGGCCATGAACGAGGCCGGGGTTACCGAATCGGGTCTCGTGACCCTTGCCCTGGCTGAGGAACCGGCACCTGAGCCCGAGCCGAGCCCCGAGCCGAGCCCCGATCCGACCCCGGACCCCACGCC